>JAFLVP010000009.1 GCA_022508265.1 Clostridiales bacterium | reverse complement strand
CAGATGATGGCGTTCGGCAACATGGGCGACAACTGCGGTACGGGCGTTGCGTTCACGCGTAACCCCGCAACGGGCGAAAAGGGACTTATGGGAGAATTCCTCACAAACGCACAGGGCGAAGACGTCGTTGCAGGCGTAAGAACTCCCATGCCCATCGAAGAGATGAAGAGAGTATTCCCCAAAGTTTACGAGCAGTTCCAGGAAGTTTGCAAAATACTTGAAAATCACTACCGCGATATGCAGGATATGGAGTTCACGGTTGAAAACGAAAAGCTCTATATGTTGCAGACGCGTAACGGCAAGCGCACCGCAGCTGCGGCAATTAAAATCGCCTGCGACCTCATCGACGAGGGCATGATTACCGAAAAAGAAGCTCTTATGCAGATTGACGCAAAATCTCTCGATATGCTTCTTCATCCCCAGTTCGATGCAAAGGCTTTGAAGGACGCCGACAAGAACAATGTCGTCGGCAAGGGTATTGCGGCTTCCCCCGGCGCGGCTGCCGGCTCTATCGTGTTCACGGCAGAGGACGCAGTTATCGAAGGCAAGAAAGGCAAGAAGGTCGTACTCGTCCGTCTTGAAACCTCCCCCGAGGATATCGAGGGTATGAAGTATGCTCAAGGTATTTTGACCGTTCGCGGCGGACAGACCTCTCACGCGGCAGTTGTTGCACGCGGTATGGGAACCTGCTGCGTATCGGGTTGCGGCGATATCAAAATGGACGAAGAGAACAAGCGCTTCACGCTTGCAGGCAAGGTATTCAAGGAGGGCGACGGCATTTCGCTCGACGGCTCTACGGGCAATATCTACGATTGTCTCATCCCCACCGTTCCCGCAGACCCCAACTCGGGCTACTTCGGCAGAATTATGGAGCTTGCCGACAAATATAAGGCAGTGGGCGTAAGAACGAATGCCGACACTCCCGCAGACGCAAAGCAGGCTGCTGCGTTCGGCGCACAGGGTATAGGTCTTTGCCGTACCGAGCATATGTTCTTCGACCCCGCAAGAATAGGCGCGTTCAGAGAGATGATTTGCGCAGACACCGTAGAAGAGAGAGAGGCTGCGCTCGCTAAAATCGAGCCCATGCAGCAGGCAGACTTCGAGGGACTTATGGAAGCGCTCGAAGGTCATCCCGTAACCATCCGTTTCCTCGACCCCCCTCTTCACGAGTTCGTTCCCACCGACGAGGACGATATAAAGGCTCTTGCAAAGGCACAGGGCAAGACGGTTGCTCAGATTAAGCAGATTATCTCCGACTTGCACGAGTTCAACCCCATGATGGGACACCGCGGCTGCCGTCTTACGGTAACCTATCCCGAAATCGCGGTTATGCAGACCAAGGCAGTTATAAAGGCCGCAATCAACGTTCAGAAAAAGCACCCCGCTTGGAAAGTAGTTCCCGAAATTATGATTCCCTTGACGGGCGAAGTAAAAGAGATGGCTTTCGTTAAAAAGATTGTCGTTGCAACCGCTGACGAGATTATCAAGGCTTCGGGCGTTGCGCTCAAATACGAAGTGGGCACCATGATTGAAATTCCCCGTGCCTGCCTCACTGCAGACGACATCGCAAAAGAGGCAGAGTTCTTCTGCTTCGGCACCAACGACTTAACGCAGATGACCTTCGGCTTCAGCCGTGACGACGCAGGCAAATTCCTGCCTTCGTACTATGCTAACAAGATTTACGAGAGCGACCCGTTCGCACGCCTCGATACAACGGGTGTAGGCAAGCTTATGGATATGGCAGTTAAGCTCGGCAAGGGCGAAAGAAAGTGCCTTCACTGCGGTATCTGCGGCGAACACGGCGGCGACCCCTCGTCCATCGAGTTCTGCCACAACATCGGTCTCGACTACGTTTCCTGCTCGCCTTACCGCGTACCCATCGCGCGCCTCGCAGCCGCACAGGCTCAAATTAAATCGCCACGCAATAAATAAGACAAATTTAGACCGTTTTCGCAAGAAAACGGTCTTTTTTTGCTATTTTTTAATAATTTTATTGCAAGTCTTGCAACCGTATATATAGCAATGAAGAGAAAATCGTGTAATAGAAAAATGCGTTTTTTAACTCTATTACACTGATATTTTCGAATACAGGTGCGAGACTAGTAAGAAGCAATTGAACGACTTAAAATGAAGGATCTCTGCAATCATGTGATTGCAGAGATTTTTTGTTCTCCTGAACTAAAGTTTATAATCAATAAAAACCAAAGGAGAACGAATATGAAAAGTTATCAAATGTCAATGAACAGAAAAGTCGTATTTTACGGCAGGGTATCAACGGAACACGAGGCGCAGACGTATGCTTTGAGCAATCAGATGCAATGGTATGAAGAACTCAGAAAAAGTTACAGAAATTGGACTGTTGTAGATCGTTATATTGACGACAGGATTACAGGTACGCAAACAAAGAAACGCCCCGAATTTATGAGAATGATAGAAGATGCAAGGTTGGGTAAATTTGATTTGATTGTCACTCGTGAAGTATCTAGATTTGCAAGAAATACGATCGATTGTCTCGAAATCACTCGACAATTGAAAAATTGGGGAGTAGAAGTATTTTTCGTACAGGAAGGAATATGGACAATGGAAAACGAAAGCGAGATGAATTTGAGATCAGGGCAATGGTAGCGCAGGAAGAAAGTCGCAAGATGTCTGAAAGAATCAAAGCAGGACAAGCTATAAGCAGAAAAAACGGTGTTATTTACGGAAACGGAAATTTACTCGGCTATGATAGAGTTGGAGATACCTATGTAATCAATGAAGAGCAAGCTGAAACAGTGCGCATGATTTTTAATATGTATGAGTCAGGTTTTGGAATTCAGTCAATACGTGATGAACTTATTAAACGTGAGAGAAAGAATTCAAGCGGGCTTGTGAAATGGGACAATACAAGAATAATGCGCTGCCTACACAACTCTGCTTACAAGGGAGTTGTTGCCTATAATAAATCTTATAGGAATAGCTATCTTGAACAGAAAGTTATTGCCAATCACAATGAAGATACGTTTGAGTATGTTACAGCTAACTTTGAGCCGATTATATCCGAAGAACAGTGGGAACACTGTAAACTTATCAGAGAGAGTAAAAGAAATTTGCGATTAGTAAATATAAACGGCAAAGCAAAGATGCAATATTCAGGAATAAATAAAGGCGGCAATGTTTGGACTAAAAAGTTGAGATGCCGTTGCGGTTCGTCTATGCGTATGGATAAGTGGAGACCGAAATTGAATGGTGAAAGACCTGTGGGCTATAAGTGCTATAACCAGTTAAATAAGGGAGCTAATAAAATTACGAACAGAGAAAGTGAAGGGTTTTGCGATATGCGTGCTATCTGTGGCTGGAAACTTGAAATGATGGCAAAAGCCGTTTTCAAAAAGGTTTGGGAAGATAGCGACCTATTAGAAAAATCAATTAAAATTTTTATGAATGAAACTGTAATGGAACAGCAAGATATTGAAAGAATTAGGAATAGTTATATGTTGGAGATTAAAAAGTTCGCCGAAAAAGCAGAGCGCCTTATTGAAATGCGTATTAACGGCGAAATTGATAGAAATACATATTTAAGATTAAAAGCATCTGTTGATGCCGATAAAAAGCAAGCCGAACAACAGTTGCTCGACTATGAGAACTTGCCAAGAGTTGCCTAAACACATCCGTATACAAAGGAAGAAATCAAAAAGCATTTACTTGATTTTATTTCTCATAACAACACTGACTTTGATGAAAATATTATTGATAAATTTGTAACTCAAATAAAAGCAGAAAGCGAAACAGAATTTTCTTGGTATTTACGGTTTGAAACAGAAGCGAATCTAAGTACGGATAAGAAATTTTTTTGTAGTTTTTGTATTCCCTTCAAAGAAGCGTTGAAATACAGAAATAAAAGAAAACAACTATTAAGGCAAAAGCAGTACCAAGACATAGTGATACAAGTCTACATTTAACATACTTTCTAATTGTAAATTTGAGTAATTGCTACAATGAGTAAAATCTATTATATAAACTATTATTATCAATTTAAAATTCCTGTAACAATTTATCGATTTCTGTCGTCTATAAATAAAACGAATTATCAATATTTTTGAAAGAATACGTTCATACTGACTTCCGTTAAAAAATTGCTTGCAGAAATTGTTGAATTGTGCTATTCTTTCTACTGGTAGTTCTTTATTGATAAGGAAATAAGGAAACTAAATATGAACGACCAAAAGACGAACGAAATTGAAATAAACGGCGTCGTTGATTACATTGACGCTATTATCACTTTGACGAATGATGAGAAACAAAAATTTATTTTTAGAGGACAGCCTTCAACGAGATACGATGTCAGCAGTGGGGCATATAGAGTAATAAGTGAAACAAAAAAAGATAGGAAGGTAAACGCCGAAGATATTAAACGATATCATCAATTGCTCTTGGAGCAGGCGCATAAAATCAACAGCGATGAGGAAAGGCAGCTTTCTGCTTCCCCATTTGAATTGTTGGCGGTTTTGCAACACGGTGGGGCAAAGACAGGGTTGATTGATTTTTCCTACAATCCGTTGGTTGCATTGTTCTTTGCATGCCTGACTGATGAAAAAAACGAAAACGATGACGGCGTTGTATATTATGTAAAAAAATCGAAATTTGCAATCATCAATAATGATTGTACCATTGAGAATATTTTCGCACATAATGACGCGTGGTATAATTACATATTGGATCCCGTGGCATTCAACACCAGAATTTTATCACAGCAGGGTTGTTTTATTATTCCAAACATCGGTCGGATTGACGAAATGCTGGTGGATAAATATATCGTACCTAACCGTTGCAAGGCGAGAATTTTAAAAACTTTGGCGAATCTTGGCATTTCGAAGAAAGAGCTTTTTAAGGATTTCTATGGGTTTTGCGGTTGGGGGGCAAGCCTGATCGTTGAATCTTTTTATATCAACGATGTCGTCATGCGCTTACAAGCAGCAACGACATATATTTTTATAGATAAATTGGAGAAGGCTGAATATGAGATAGAACAAGCCGAAAGGTTGGTGCCGTTGATCAAAAGAGATCATCAAGTTGTAGTGAGATGGCTTTATCGATTGAAAGGCGATCTTGCCGTCGAAAAAGGAGAATTTGAGAAAGCAATCGATAGTTATGAATTATCCATCGAAATGAATGATAAGTCCCGAATTATTCCAAGTGCAGATAATTTTGGACGTTGTATAGATATCATTGAAGTGGCAGAAAAATTAAAAAAGGGCGATCACAGAGATGAGTTTTTGCTCAAGCGAAAAGAATATGCCAAAATCATTTTAGATTTCGAAAGTCAAACGGAAAACGATAAAATTTCAACGTTGTTGAGTGCGCCGGAAGAATCTAAGGCCAGAAACGAGCTGGTAAATGATATTTATCGGTTGAAATTTTATCAAAAAGCAAAATTTGTAATAGAAATAGAAGGAGAATAAATTATGAATCAAGCATTGCAGCCGAAAATAGAAATCTTTAACCCCTATGAAAGACCTTTTGCGAAATCGCATGAGCATGTCGGTGGTGTTTCGCAATTGACGCAGCTGGATTTTCGCGTTTCGGAATTCATTAAGCGCGGGACAGACAACGCTGGCGATAAAATCGTATGTAAATGCACGCCGTGCCAATGCTGTGCATGCCGCTAATCTACAAAACGAGACCCATATCAATACAGCTTGAGCTTACTTACGCATGCAACAACGCATGTGGATTCTGCTACAATAATTTAGACGGAACAGGCAATCAAAAGACGGTTCCGTACGATAGACTGAAGATTATATTGGCAGACATGCGCGAGTACGGGGTTTTCTCCATCAATTTTAACGGTGGGGAACCTTTGTTGTACACAAAATTTTTTGACTTAGCCCAATTGTGCTCAGAGCTCGGCTTTGACATTCACTTTAATACGAATGCTACGTTGATTGACGAAAAAACTGCGGTACGCATTGCCCAACTGTTTCCTGCCGTGTGCTCTTCTCTGCATGGCGCAACTCCCGAAAAACACGATCTTGTAGTGGGCAGAACGGGTGCATTTGCACAGGCGGTAGCCGGTATCAAGCATCTTGTTGCAAATAATGTCTATGTTGCAGTTAACGTAACTGTCACTAAACAAAATCAGGACGACATCGGGGCGATATTACAGTTGCTATCCTCGCTGGGGGTGGGAACACTGTTATTGTCCCGTGTTTTAACAAATGACAGTGCAATAGCTGTTTCGGATGCAGAATTCTTAACCGCGGTAGAAACCGTTTTTAAATTTCAAACCGAGAGCAGAAACCAGTTTGCACGGATCGGATTACCCCAACCGTTCCCTCCCTGCCGCATAGGCTCTCATTCAAAATTACTGAATTTTATTTGCGAGAGCAATGTTCCATGTTCTGCGGGGCTTGCTACAGCGCGAATAACGCCTGAGGGCGATATCACGCCTTGCCCCGTTTTGGATGCACCGATCATCGGGAATATAAAAACGGAATTATTTTCAAAAGCGTGGGATGGATTTCTTGAAGACAAATGGACTAAGACGGGCGCGAGACATCAAAATTGTAACGAGTGTTCGTTTTTGAAGGTGTGCGGCGGCGGATGCCTGCCGTGCGATCAGTCGGGGTGTCTGCTAAACAATTAAAAAGGAGGATTTTGTTATATGGCGGAAAAATACGACCATTTATATGAGATACAGCCGCTGCTGGTTCAAATTGAGTTAACGGAGGCGTGTAATCTCAAATGCCGCTTTTGCTACAATTCGCAAAAGCCGAGATTCAATCACAAGGTTTTCGAAATGATGGATGTGCTTGCGCAGCAGGGTATTATGCAGCTTACCCTCACCGGAGGCGAGCCCTTAATGCATCCCGATTTTTTTGAAATCTTAAACAGGGCCGTCGAGCTTTTCCCTAATGTCATGATACTGTCAAACGGTGCTTTGATGACGGACGAAAACGTGAAACGGATTTGTGACATAGGGCCGATGAGCGTTAGTATTTCCATTCACGGAGATGCGGAGACGCATGATAGTTTAACGGGCATTAAGGGGAGCTTTGACGCTTCTACGAATGCAATCAAGGCATACTTGCGCGATAAAAGGGTACCTGTTGCAAGCAATTTTGTGCTTAACGCGTTTAATAAAAAGGTTATGCCGAAGACGGTCGAATATCTGCAGTCGATAGGGTTAAAATTCATGACTGTCACGCGGTTTGTACCTGTCGGAATCGGGCAATCGGCACATGATTTAGAAATAGAAAAAAATGATATGATTGACATAATGAGGTTTGCAGAGCACTTTATGCAACACAATGAAATGCATATCGAATTCGCAGAAGCAATGCCTTTTTGCATTGTGCCGCCCGACTTAAAGCATTTGTGCAACACATGCTCTTACGGGTATGACAGATTTTATGCCGATGTAGAAGGGAATCTTATGGTCTGCGGGTTGACGCGAATTCCGCTCGGCGGCAATATTTTGGAAACGCCGCTTTCAGAGATCAAAAGAAATTCGGATGTATTTAATTGTTTCGTTAGACAAGAGCAGTTGCCTCGGAAATGTCTTAAGTGCAGCACATTGGCTGCCTGCCATGGCGGATGCCGTGCCTCGGCAATGAAAGACGGTAATTGGCGCGAGACGCCCGATTCGTTCTGTTCTAAATAATCACAAGGAGAAATATGAATATGACTTCACTGAATATGATTCCGCAAATTCAGGCAGGCGTTCGGTTTCGGGATGAGGAGTTTGGTTGTCTCGTATTTACGAACAGGACGCCAATCTTTTCATTTGATAAGGACGCAACGAAAATTTTACATCTCGTCGACGGGCAATCATCCATAGGCGACATTGCAAAACAGCTTAGCGGGATTGGCTACATAGAGACTGAAAAAGTCGTAACGGATTTTATCAAAACTTGTATTAAGCTTGATTTAATCGAGATCATATAAATGAGTAACGATGAGATTCCTAAGCACGAAATCGCGCTCATAATTCCGCCACCAGGCGACGTCACAATGCCGATGTTGGGGGCATACATATTAAACCGTTATCTAAAAGAGCACGGCGTAGTATCCTATGCGGTCGACCTTTCGGTTGTGTTTTACCATAATGTACTAAAGCAGGATAAACTCAACAAATGTTTGGCGTTGTGCAAGAAGACTGAAATACCCAATCAAGACTTGCTGTTAAATTATAAAAGTGATAGCGAGGATAGAATCAGTAAGCTGATTTTGGCAGAAGAATTATTGAACAGGCTTCAAAACAATGTTGTATTCTCTGCAGGTGCAGTGACCTTTCAGTCGGGTTTGAAAACCTATGAAGATATTGTTATTGGTATGGAAAATCTGTCCGTATTTGGACCGCTTTTAGAAGAAGAAATAACAGATGTTTGTCGCTTGGGCTACTCAATTGTCGGATTATCCGTATCCTTCCTCTCACAGCTACCATTCGCATTATTGATTGCAAAACGCATAAAAGAGCACAATTCTCAAATACGAATCGTCTTCGGCGGCAGTTTGTTCGAGCAGAATAATAGTGAATACCAATATATGAGTCGGTTTGGCGCGTTGGCGGATAGCGTAATATGTGGTCCGGGTGAAAGCGCGCTACTCTCCCTCTGTCTGTCTCGTGGCAATGCAAACGAAGAATACAGGGTAGATTTAGAGCGGATTCCTGATTTTTCCAACGTAAAGTGGGAACGATATTATACGGACAACCGTACCCGTTGTATTCCGTTTTCCTTTCGAACAAGTTGCTATTACGGGAAATGCCGTTTTTGCAATGGCGACAGAAGCGTTGAAGTGCATAAGCTTGACAATAAGTTAATTGGAGACACTGTACGCTCGTTGAGGGCCCTCGTTGCCCAATGCGGCATAACGCACGTCTACTTTACCGATGCGGCAATCATCCCGCGTGACTTGTTGAAGATAGCAGATCTGATTCACGGCGAATTCAAATGGGGAATAAACGCAAGAGCGGATAAGTCGCTTACGTCAATATTGCCGCAATTAGCAAGTAACGGATGCTGCATGCTGAGGATCGGTTTTGAAAGCGGTTCCCAAAAAGTGTTAAATGCCATGTTAAAGGGCACGAATGTTGACGAATACAATACGTTTCTTTCGGTGGCAAAACAAACCGGCATAAGGATTCATGCGTATATCATGTTCGGGTTCCCTGGAGAAACAGACGAGGACAGGGACGCAACGCTAAGGTTCATGGTCAATAATAAGGATAAAATTTACTCCTACAGCCTGTCCGTCTTTACCGCATATTCCGGCACTCCCATATACGATCAGCTCATGAAACAGTATGTGAAAGGGTGGAATAAAGATATAGATATCAATATGCTGTATTATGATGAGCATAGCTATAGCAACGTACTGAAATATGTTGCGCTTGTAGATACATTTATGGCAGGAGCGCAGAACAATAAGTATTGTTACGGCGGCAGAGTATTTATGGACGACCCCGGCATTGAGCCGAGCAGATTTGATAAAAATATCCTGTCAATCATTCAAAATTATTAGAAAAGTGGTGCGCTGTGAATGAAATCAAGTTTATAGGTTGCAGAGAGGGCAACCTCAAAAATATAGATGTCTCCTTCCCTTACGGCAAGATTACGGCAGTAACCGGTGTTTCTGGTTCCGGCAAATCTTCCTTTGCCTTTAATACGGTCTACAGCGAGGGGCGTCGCCAATTCTTAGAAATTTTAGACCCGAGCGAGGCGTTTTATTTATCGAAGTCCTGCTCGTCCGATTTTGACATGGCAATCGGGTTGCCTCCCACCGTAGCAGTTCGTCAAATCAGGAACGTATCCAATCCGCTAAGCACCGTAGGTAGCGTATCTCATATCAACTCCTTTTTGTTTGCGATCTTTTCGTCTGTCGGTCAACAATCCTGTACGCATTGTCAAAAGGCGGGGTTGAAATTTTACACTTCGGCATATATGCCTTGTCCCAGCTGCGGCGTAAAGCCTGCGGTTTTGCCGCCCTCGTTTTTTTCCAATATGTCGCCTAATGGCATGTGCCAAACGTGCGGAGGAGAAGGTGTTGTCGTAGATGTCGATGAAACGAAAATTTATCCCGATCAGGAATTATCGCTCAATGAAGGCGGGTTTCTTTATGGGATCCCCACAAAGGGCACTACCAAGTATAATTTCTTCAAATCCTTTGTCATGCAATACGGTGCAACAATGGATACGCCTATTAAATACTTCAGCAACGAGCTTAAAGTTGCACTTTTATATGGTGTGCAAAAAAGTAAAAAGAATAAAATTGCGTTTGATGGAATCGTCAACGAAATTTTTAAAACCTACAAAACGACTACCAGCAGTAAGCTGAGACAGCAGTTGTCCCAATTTTTCACATACTCGGTATGTGAGGACTGTAACGGCGCAGGCATCTCCCGTTTGGCGCAAAATATTTTAATCGAAGGCAAAAATATCTGCGATGTGCAGAATATGACCATTTTCGATCTATATCGTTTCCTCAAGAACATTCACTTCGGCGACCTTCGCGACGATATCATTAGCATTCCGCTTGGTAAAATTTTAGATCAATGCGAGGTTATCATCAATCTCGGAATTTCATACTTAAGTTTATCGAGAAAAACGGCGTCGCTATCTGGCGGTGAAATGCATCGGCTATTTCTCTCTACATTGATATCCAACAAGATGTCGGGTGTGCTGTATATTCTTGATGAACCATCCACCGGTTTGCACTATTGTGAGATTCCTAATTTGATTCGCGAAATAAAAGCCCTGCAGCAAGCGGGGAACGGGAATACTGTACTGTTAGTGGAACACAATCCGCAACTTATAGATATTGCGGACAACATCATAGAATTCGGCCCGGGCGCTTCCTATCATGGCGGTGAAATCGTTTACAACGGTGCGAAAGAGGGGCTGAAGGACACAGCCTGTTTAACAGAAAAATTATTGTCAAAGCAATTAAAAATTGAGCGTAGCAGACCGTGTGGGTATGATCTGAGCGATTTTATCGGCATTCGCAACGCAAATTCCAACAATTTGAAAAATGTAAGCGTGGACATACCGCTTCATTGTGTCGTGGCAATTACGGGCATCAGCGGATCAGGTAAAAGCTCATTGGTTTTCGATTCGCTCGTTGAATACGGTAAAATTAACAAACAGGTTTCCAAGACGAGAACGACAGTGCAAGCTGAGATAGTAAACAGCGAAAAGGTGGCGCAAATTATACTTTGTTCCCAGTCACCTATCGGAAATAATTCCCGTTCTGTTGTAGCGACCTACAGTGAAATCATGCCTGATATCAGGAAGCTGTTTGCCGATACGGAAGATGCTGAGAAACAGGCTCTTGACGAAACGGCATTCAGTTTTAATACTGCAGTAGGCGCTTGCCCTCAATGTGGCGGGTTTGGGAAAATAAAGCTTTCGAATTATTTTGTAAGCAATTCGGAAATTAAATGCCCCTGCTGCGAAGGACGCAGATTTAATAGCAAAATCTTAGGCGTGAAATATCATGGTAAGAATATCTCGGAAATACTCGACCTTGATGTTGATACGGCTTGCGACTTTTTCGACGAAGAAAAAAAGATTCAAAAAAAGCTTGAATTATTGAAGGATGTCAGCTTAGGCTACTTACGGCTTGGGCAAAATATTGTTGAATTGTCAGGCGGCGAATCGCAACGATTAAAATTAGCCGGTAATTTAATGAACAGTAAATTTAAAAATGTGTTATACATTTTCGATGAGCCTTCGGCCGGGCTGCATTCTGTCGATATACAAAATTTAGTATTTATGTTTGAAAAGCTCATTGCTGAAGGCAATTCGATAATCATAGTTGAACATAATATGGAACTGATAGCATGTTCAGATTACATTATCGATATGGGACCTGGTGCGGGTAAGGACGGTGGAGCGGTCGTTGCGACCGGTACGGCAAAGGAAGTGGCGGCAACAAATACTGTCACCGGTAAATCACTGAGGCAATTTGTTTAATTCACGGATATAATATTTATGGAATTGTATTATAGTGGCATATATTATAAGCTTAAGTGCAGAGGAAGGTTTTATTATCGAAAAAAGACATTAACTTAGATAACAAAGATCGCACTTTGAAGTAGTACATCGGTACAGGCGAACATTAAAAATCCGAGAAAGTAATCGTTACGATTATTTAGTGGGTTACTGAAAAATTATTACAATATTTAGTAGTTTAGAGCTTATTCCATGACGGAATAAGCTCTGATTTTTTTACAAATTTTTGTCTAAATTAATCTTCATAAACTTGCGAATAAAGATATATTGTGATAAAATCAATAAAGTTCTTAATAAGGTATTTGATATTAAGAAACAATACCCGATTACGGCATTTTGATTCGTATAAGATAAGGAAGAAACAGGCAATGAAAATCATCAAAAGCAAGCTTTATGTGGGACTTGTGTTTGTGTTAAGTTTACTTGTGTGCTTTGTTGCGGGCATAATGCTTATGTCTGCACCGATGTCGGTATATGCGGTAGAGGTGGAGTACGGAAGCGACGCCGAGGGCGATACCTATCTGATTTCGTCGGCGGATGAGTTATACGCACTTTCCCAAACCAACTCGGATTGGGGCAAGAATTTCAAACTGACACAGGACATCGACCTTTCTACCGTATGCGGCGCCAATCTGAACGGGGGAAGTGTTTCGTGGTCGCCGATCGGAGCCAATAATGATAAGCACTTCACCGGCACCTTTGACGGCGCCGATCATACGATTTCAGGTCTGTATATCGACAGTACTGAGGGCTGGCAAGGTTTATTTGGATATGTTGAAAATGGCACTATCAAAAATCTTACAGTTAAGGGTACCGTAAGCGGCAAAGGATACGTGGGCGGTATCGTCGGTTATTTTGACGTAGGCACCATAGAAATGTGCTCTTTTGAAGGAGCCGTCAAGGGAGGCAGTTCGAGTCAACCTATCGGCGGAATCGCGGGATATAATCGCAGCGGTACGATAACAAAGTGCAGCAATAGAGGCGAGGTAAGCTGTTGGAACGAGTATGCCGGTGGCATTGTCGGGCAAAACTATGGAACAAATGCTAAAGTAATCGACTGCGAAAACACCGGAACTATTGCACTGATTGATAGTACGGGCAAGGGCAGTACTGTCGGTGGCATTGTTGGCATCAATGTCAGCGGTAGCAAAATTACAAACTGCAGAAATACAGGCACAATAGGCGAAGGGAATAATCTTATCGTCGGCGGTATTGTCGGGAAAAACAACGGTGGCTCGGTCACGCAGTGCTATAATACAGGTGCTGTAATCGGTAGCCAGTATATCGGTGGCGTTGCGGGACAGAGCGTAGCCCAAGCTAAAATCACTGAGTGCTATAATACAGGCGCTGTAAGCGGTAGCCAGTATATCGGCGGCGTTGCGGGACAAAATGACGACGGCGCCTCGATCATGAGTTGCTACAATACGGCTACCGTTACAGGCAGCAGCAACGTCGGCGGCTTAGTGGGCCAAAACTGCGGCGGCACAAACAAAAGACCCACGCTCGGCACGGTCAAAAACGGCTATAACCGTGGCGCCGTTACAGGCAGCGGCAATGTCGGCGGTGTGGTCGGACTAAACATAATGAACACCAGCGCAGGCACGGTCTCAAACTGCTTTTACCTGACGGGTACTGCGGCGGGCGGCATCAACAACGCGGATACCGACGGCGCAAAAGTGAAAACGGAAGCGGCATTTAACTCGGGCGAGATAGCTTGGCTGCTGCAAAACGGTCAGGCCACACAGGCATGGGGGCAGTTGCTGAAAGGGAGCGAAATCGAAAAATACCCCGTTCTGACCGATCAACTCCCGAAAAGAGTGTGGAAGGCCTCGTTTATCAAGAACGGCGAAACGATTTACGTTACCTACGTCAATAACGGTGGCACAATAGCGCCGCCCACAGACGACGAATGGTATGAATCAAACGGCACCCGCTTTAACAGTACCGTGCAGATTACGGAAGATACGATACTCGGTTTGAGTGTTCGCTTCGGCGCCGTGACGAACAATTTGATAACTTTGGACTACGGGCAGAGCGCAGAACAAAATCTGGACGAGTGGCTCGAATATGAGGACGGAAGCTCTACGGAAGATAAGTTTACCTACACAATCACTGACTATGACGGTTTGACGGGAGCGTATATCGAGGGCAACCTCCTTAAAATTCCGAGCGGGGCAAACGTCAAAAACGGCGGTTACAATCTAACGGTAAAAGCACAGGAAAAGAAGCCACTGGTCGATACTACCGTGCGCTTTACCACCCGTGCGGTAACGGACTTCGGCAATGGAGACGTGGATTTTGCGGTGCAGGTGGTCATTAACAAAATCGATCAGGCGCCGTTAAAAATTAACGACGTTCCCACAAGCGTCACCTATTTAGACAGCTTTGTGCTGACTACCCAAGGCGGTTCGGGCACGGGTGCAGTATCTTGGAAAGTCACTGCGGGCACGGACTATGCTACAATCAATGCAAATGGCGAAGTTGCAATCAATGGCGTAGGACTTGTAGAAATTACCGCCACGAAAGCGGGCGGAATCAATTATAACGACGTATCCGATACAATCAGCCTTACGGTAAATAAAGCAAATCAAAGCGCCTTTACCATCAAAGATATACCCGCAAGCGTTACCTATAAAGACGGCTCTTTTACGCTTCAAACGGATGGCGGAAGCGGCACGGGTGCCGTATCTTGGGAAGTCACTGCGGGAAATGATTATGCCGCAATCAGCGCAAACGGCACAGTTACGATCAAGGGCGCGGGCACGGTTGAAATTACCGCCACGAAAGCGGGCGGGGATAATTATTACGATATCTCCGATAAAATCAGCATTACCATTAACAAAGTCAATCAAGACGATTTCAAGATCACGGGACTTCCTTTAAGCGTCACTTACGGCGACAAGGACTTTACGCTTGCAACCGAAGGTGGTACAGGCACGGGCGCCGTATCTTGGGAAGTCACCGCAGGGAAGGACTATGCCGCAATCGATGTAAACGGCAAGGTGAGCATCAAGGGTGCGGGCACGGTAGAAATTACGGCGACCAAGTCGGGCGGAAACAATTATAACGATATAATCGACGTTATCAGCTTTACCGTATATAAAGCAAACCAAGAGGCATTTCAAATCACGGGGCTTCCCGGTAACGTCACTTATGGCGACAATGACTTTGCGCTCTCTTTTGAGGGCGGATCAGGCACGGGCGCAGTTACATGGGAAGTGACCGCAGGGAATGATTATGCCACAATCAGCGCAAACGGCACAGTTACGATCAAGGGCGCGGGCACGGTTGAAATCACCGCCACAAAAGCGGAGGACGCCAACTTTAACGCAATCTCCGATAAAATCAGCATTACCATAAACAAAGCCAACCAGCCCGACTTCAAAATCACGGGGCTTCCTCAAAGCGTGACCTTCGGCGACAAGGACATTGAATTGTCCACCGCGGGCGGAATTGACGGCGGATCAGTCGCTTGGGAAGTCACACAAGGCACGCTATATGCCGAAATCGATTCAGACGGCAACGTTACGATCAAGGGCGTGGGCTACGTAGAAATCACGGCAACCAAAGCGGGCGGGGATAATTATAACGATATACTTGACGTGATTCACTTTACTGTAAACAAGGCAAATCAAGCGCCGTTTACCATTAAGGAGCTTCCCGACCGCGTTACCTACGGCGACAGAGACTTTGAATTGGCGACTGAAGGCGGCACGGGCAGTGGCGCGGTCACGTGGGAAGTCACAGTCGGCAAAGAGTATGCCGAAATCAACGAACAGTCGGGCGTAGTTACCGTCAAGGGCGCGGGATACGTAGAAATTACCGCCACCAAGTCGGGCGGGGACAACTATTTCGATATCTTTGATACCATCGACTTTACGATCAATAAAGCCAACCAGACCGAGTTCAAGATAACGGGACTTCCCGGCTATATCGAGTATGAAGACAGCTTTACGCTTCAAACGGACGGAGGGAGCGGAACTGGTGCAATTGCTTGGGAAGTCACAGTCGGCAGAGAGTATGCCGAAATCGATTCGGACGGCAACGTTACGATCAAAGGCGTAGGCTACGTAGAGATCACAGCAACCAAATCAAGCGATTTAAACTACAATGCGGCGATCGCCATGATCAGCTTTACCGCAAACAAAGAAAACCAACAAGCGTTTGCAATCACGGGGCTTCCTGTAAGCGTAACTTATCCGGATTGTTTTACGCTTGCAACGAAAGGCGGTACGGGCAATGGCGCAGTCGCTTGGGAAGTCACTCTCGGCAAGGGGTTTGCCGATATCGACGCAAACGGAAAAGTTACGATCAATGGCGTAGGCTACGTAGAAATCACGGCAACCAAGTCGGGCGGGGATAACTATTACGACATCTCCGATAAGGTGAGCTTTACAATCAACAAAGCCAATCAGCCCGATTTCAGAATTATCATGCTTCCGTCCTATATTGAGTACGAAGATGTCTTTACGCTTCAAACGGACGGTGTGAAGAGCACGGGTGCACTTACTTGGAACGTGAGCGTAGGCAGGGAGCATGCCGAAATCAATTCGGACGGCGAAGTTACGATCACGGGCGTTGGTTACGTGGAGATCACCGCCACCATAGCGGGGGACGACAACTACAACGCGGCGATCGCCATGGTCAGCTTTACCGTAAACAAAGAAAACCAAGCGGCGTTTGCAATCACGGGGCTTCCCGCAAGTGTAACTTATTTGGATAGCTTTACGCTTGCAACGAGCGGTGGCACGGGCGCGGGCGCAGTGACGTGGAAAGTCACAGTAGGCAACGAATTTGCAGAGATAGAAGAAACTACGGGCAAGGTCACGATCAAAGGCGTAGGGTACGTAGAGATCACGGTGACCAAATCGGGCGGGAACAACTACAACGATATCTCCGACAGAATCAGCTTTACGGTCAATAAAGCCAATCAGCCCGATTTCAGAATTATCGAGCTTCCGTCATATATTAAGTATGAGGATGTCTTTACGCTAAAGACGGACGGCAGCAAAGGCAAAGGCACAATTACTTGGGCGGTTACGGAGGGCAGAGCGTATGCCGACGTTGCGCCAAACGGCGAAGTAACGATTTTGGGCGTGGGCTACGTGGAGATCACCGCCACCATAGCAAGCGACGACAACTACAACGCGGCGATCGCCATGGTCAGCTTTACCGTAAATAAAGAAAACCAAGCGGCGTTTACGATTACCAAGCTTCCCGCAAGCATCGCGTATGAGGACGTCTTTACCCTTCAAACGAATGGCGGCACGGGCGGTGGCGCAGTCACTTGGGAAGTCACTCTCGGCAAGGAGTTTGCCGATATCGATGCAAACGGAAAAGTTACGATTTCGGGCGTAGGCTACGTGGAAATCACGGCAACCAAATCGGGCGGGGACAATTACAACGATATCTCCGATAAAGTGAGCTTTACGGTCAATAAGGCAAACCAAGCGGCGCTTACAATTTCAGGACTTTTGAACAGCGTAACCTATGGCGACAAGGATTTCCTGCTCACAGTCAGCGGTGGCTCGGGTAAGGGCGCGATCAGTTGGGACTATACGGGAAAGGTCACAATTTCCGCTACCGAAAACGTTGCCACGATTACCGTAAACGGCGCGGGCGAGGTAACGATTACCGCCACCAAAGCGGAGGACGAACACTACAAGGCCATTTCTACCGTCATCAGCTTTACGGTAAATAAAGCCAATCAGGCAGATTTCAATATTATCAAGCTCCCTGCAGGCGTTACGTATACCGATGCTCCGTTTACGATTGAAGCAGACGGCGGTTCGGGCGAAGGAGCTATTACGTGGAAGGCAACGGGCAACGTTACAATTTCCGCTGACGGCAAGTTTGCCACGATCACTGTAAACGGCGCGGGCGAGGTAACGATTACCGCCACCAAAGCAGAGGATGAAAATTATAATGCCATTACGACCATAGTCAGCTTTACCGTCAACAGAGCCCATCAGGATGCGTTTACGATTGCGGACGTTCCAAACAGCGTAACCTATGGAGACAAAGATTTTACGCTGAAAACCCAAGGCGGTTCGGGCAACGGTGCAGTTACGTGGTCGGTCACCGACGGTAATGCGTTTGCGGAAATTGATGCAAGCGGCAAAGTTACAATCATAGGTGCGGGCGAGGTAACCATCACTGCAATCAAGGCAGAGGACGAGAATTTTAATTCCACGCTGGCGACAATCAGCTTTACGGTCAATAAGGCTAACCAGACAGATTTCAATATTATCGGGCTTCCCGCAAGTATCACTTTTAATGACGGCACATTTACGCTGACTGCCGACGGCGGTTCGGGCAATGGCGCAGTCACTTGGGACTTTACGGGCAAGGTTTCCTTGGATACGGTCGGCAAGACGGCCACGGTTACCACAGGCGGCGCAGGCGAGGTAACGATCACTGCGACGAAGGCGGGGGACGACAACTATAACGCGATTTCTACGGTAATCAGCTTTACCGTAAACAGGGCAAACCAAAGCGCTTTGATTATTTCGGGACTTCCCCTCGGCGTCAATTACAAGAGCAAAAGTTTCACACTGACGGCAGACGGCGGTTCGGTTGCAGGGGCTGCAATTTGGCAGGTGAGCGAGGGAAGCGATTTCGTCACGATCGATTCCAACGGCGAGGTCACAATCAAAGGCGCGGGACGGGTGGAAATTACCGCAGTCAAATATGGTGGCAACGACTACTACGACATCTCGAGTGTCATCAGCTTTACGGTTGAAAAGGCAACGCCCGAATATACAATCCCCGAAGGGCTGACCGCCGCCTACGGTGATACGCTTGCCGACGTTGTGCTTCCCGCGGGCTGGGCGTGGGACGATGCGCTTACTACAAAAGTCGGCGCGCCGGGGGTGCACAGCTTCAGCGCAACCTTTACGCACAGCGAGGCGGCGAATTATAATACGGTTACCGTCATTTTAACGATCACGGTCGTAAAGGCAACGCCCTACTATACGCTTCCCGCAAATCTTACGGCAACCTACGGCGATACGCTCGGAGACGTTGCGCTCCCCGCAGGCTGGACATGGAACGACGCGCTTACCACGAATGTCGGCAAAGCGGGTCAGCGGACTTTCGCGGCTACCTTCACGCCGAATGATACCGAGAACTACGAAACGGTTACAGTCGCGCTTACGATAACAGTCCAAAAAGCAATACCGCAATTTACGGTTCCCTACGGCTTAAAGGCGATGGTCGGAGATACGCTTGGAGATGTTGCGCTTCCCGCAGGCTGGACGTGGAACGACGCGCTTACCACGAAAGTCGGCAAAGCGGGTCAGAGGACTTTTACCGCCACCTTCACGCCGAGCGATACCGAGAACTTTGAAACGGTTACGATTGCGCTTACGATCACGGTAGAAGCCAAGGGCGCCTCGAGCTTTTGGTGGTGGTGGATATTATTGCTCATAGTTATGCTGATTCTTTTCTTATTTGTGGTGCTGTTGATATTAAGGAATCGCAAAAAAGAAAGCAGCGAAGTAGTGGTAACGGAAAATACGAACTCTCAACCGCAAGCTGTTTTGCAAACGGCAGGAAAGCAGCAAGCGACAACGCAAACGCCTGCCGAAAACGCGCCGCCCACGATAGAGGAAACTACTAAACACCGGTAACGCATATCGAATCCGAAGCCGTCGGTATACCGAGTGCGCCTCGTTATAAAAAGATCTTTACGGCGCATTTGATTCAGGCAAGCGAGACGACAAAGCTTTGGTATTCCGATTTTGCTAAAATCTATTGTAAAATGTAGTCATAGTTCTTTTTGCATAGCTTATGTTTAAACAGAATTGGATCAAAACAAAGGAGTACGTATATAGCACGTGGTCACCTTCACTTTCATACTACCCATCCTAAACATCCCACCGGGATAAAGCATGCTATTCTAAATAACGCTATCGCCCTTCAAAGTAACACAGTCGGCACAGGCTAACATCAAGAACCCCCGCAAATAATCAGATAAATAAAAAAGAACTCCGCCACGCGGAGTTCTTTTTTACTTTTCAATCAATCTTTTCCGTTTTCACGCAATAAATCAATAAACCCGAGTACAAGTTTACGCTCACGAGCTGAAAGTTCGTTATATGCCCTTCCTATGTCTGTTAAGAGATAGGTTTCTGTTCCCATAGACGTACCGATAACAAACTCTCCGATATCGCAGTGGAGACACGTTGCGATTGCGGCAAGTAAATCGAGACTTATCTTCGTAATACCTCTTTCAATTTGACTTACATAGCCAACGGTTACGTCGAGTTTCTCGGCAAGATTCTCTTGAGTAAAACCACATTTTTTTCTTGTCGCCTGAATACGCGCGCCAATAAGCTTATAATCTATATTCATATTATTAGGATATAACACTAAAAGCTAAATATGAAGATAGTAATAAGTAAATATTTAGCTATTAATATTGACAACATAAACAAAATTAGGTTATAATATATTTACCAAACAAGAAAGAAAAATTTTTAAAAAAATTTAATAAAATTATTTTATTTATGTAACATTTTGTTTTATGTATTTGTCATAATAACAAATACATTTTTAGTTTTTATAATTAAAAAATGAAAAACCAGCAATCTGATATACAAATTAATATAATATTACCCGCAATAATGCATAAAAAATGAATTATATGTCAGCTGACATATAGAAATAATCATAGGTAAATGCATATTATAGTTTAATACCTACTACAGTTGGTATAAAATCAACTAATTTATGGTGCATATTTTACATAATTGTTCTATTGTGTTTGAATTAAGGTATGAAAAAATTAAGGTATTTCTTTATGGAATTAGACAAAACAAAAACTCGTAACGATATAATTTTTGTAGGAGTAATATTCATAATTTTTTGGGTTGCTTTACTTTTTGCCGGATGCGGTAAATCCGAAGTCTACGAACCAAACGTAAATATTCCGACTATAGTAAGCTATAAAACAACAAACGGCGGATTACTGTTTGTTGACGACAATCCCAACGGCAGAGAATGGACGGCTCAACATATTTTTTATGGAGAGGATGCTGACAAAATAACTGCTATACCGAACGAAGGATATTATTTCGTCAAGTGGTCTGACGGTGTAGAAACCGCTGTCCGTCAGGACAAAAACATTACTCAGAGCTTTGAAGTAGTTGCAGAGTTTACAGAAATAAATGACCCTATACAAATAACATATAGTGCGAAGAGTGGTGGATATATTCGTTGCTCAACTTTGAATTTAGTTGGTCGTAATGAAATAAATCAAACGGTTCAAAACGGACAAAGCGGTTGGACAGTTCAAGCTTGTGTAAAAGGTGGCAACAGAGATGATGGTTTAACTTTTATTAAATGGTCTGACGGTGTGAAAACAGATACTCGTCAGGATAAAAATATAACCGAAAGCTTTGAAGTATTTGCTGAGTTTGGCTATTTCGTTAACTATGGCGTAAGCGGACGCGGCTCTATTGTGGGAAATGCAAATCAAACTGTTGTGTACGGGGAGTGGGCTGAGACTGTGACCGCAGTTCCCGATAAGGGCTACAGGTTTGTATCGTGGTCCGACGGGGTAAAAACAGCTACACGTCAAGATGAATACATAAACAGGCAAATAGACGTTTACGCACTATTTGAATGGCGCGATACGGACATCTTTACGTATCATTACAATTATGCAACAGGCAATTACTACGAAGACGGTTTTACGCTTACACGAGGCGAGGTGAAAGGCAAAACTGCGATAGTCCCCGTGCGTGACTATTTTACGTTTGACGGATGGTATCTCGATGAAGAGTTTACAAGTAAGGCAATCGATTCAACGGGTAATAATCTGTTGGGCGAGGATATATTCGACAGCCCGTCGCGGGATTTGTATGCAAAATGGATAGTTAAAGACGAATATGTGGTTTCATATAAAATCTTAATGGTATATGTTACCGCTATAGACGGTTCATTTGTAGGTAACGACGGAAAAGAAGTATATGTGCATTACAGAATGGGTGCTGACGTTAAACTGCAATGCATCGAACTGACAAAACGTTTCAAAGAAACTCTTGACAGTATGCTTGACGGATTGGTAAAATTCGAGGTTCAAAGCTTTTTTACAACACAGTCACTTAACGAGCAAGATTTTAAAAATTCAACATATGAAACTTGTATATACGCAAATCAGATACCCGAATTAATCAACAGCGGTATTCTTGACGAATACCGTAGTGTTATCACTTTATTTTCATTTGACGGCGAGGATAATTTATCAGTTAATTGGGGAGGTTCGGGCGGTGAAAAATATGCGACTGTTCCGCTTGATAAAGCAATAGGTAGGTCCGGTAGTATAGAACAAGAATTTGATTTTTTTGGCGGAATTATCGAAACTTGCGTACACGAGTTTATTCACACCATCGAATTCGGAATAACAGCTTATGAGTTTCACAAGGCTTATCATCCTGTGGTTCCATCAGATATATCATATAAGCTTTATTTGCTAAATCAATTTCCGGTTGATTTTTACGGTAAGTTATCTGATAATCGCGAGCTTTGGAAAGAAGAATATTTAGTGGAAGCGTGGCGCAACAGTGAAAAAGCAGGCGTGCCTTACGGATATTGGACTAACGACATTTTCGACATAGTAATCAAACCCGAATGTATAAACGGACGACCCGATGGATACGAGGGAGTTGGTACTGTCGATACAGGTGGTTATGTAAATTATTATAATTCAGAAGAACTTGATTGGTGGCGTAGGCATAACAGCGATATTGCTTTCGGACAACGAGTTCCTAAAGGCTCGCGCACCACGATGTTTTTCCCTAAGGCAGATGAGGGGTATAGATTCATAGGTTGGTCGGACGGTGTGCAAGACGAATTGCGAGTGTTGACCGATGTACAAGAAGATATAACACTGATAGCGTATTTTGAGCGTTTGTCTTATACGATAGAGTATATTGCCGGCGAGGGTGGGAGAATAGAAGGTGATTTGATACAAACCTTATTGACTGGCGATAGGACTACTTGGGTAACTGCTATACCGGATGAGGGATATAGATTCGTCGGTTGGTCGGATAATAATCAAGGATATTTTGCCGGTACACAAACTCAGCGTAGCGACATAGTGGGGAGAGCTGTATATGACGAGAACGGCGAAAGATATTCTCGCCTTGGTTTTTCAGTAACAGCAATTTTTGAAAAGATAGAAACCTAATAGGCTTATCAAAAATTCTTTTAATACGTGGGAATTATAGTCTCTAAATGTAATACGTTCGTGCAGCCAATTATCAAAACTCCAGCAAGTGATTTGCGACAGTAAAAAACTCCGCTTTAAGCGGAGTTTTTTTGTTTATATAAATATTCTGCACACTATAGCTTTGGTCGCCTCGATGGCGGCGCATTCGCCATTTTGCATATGTATCACGGCAAGACCGCCGGGCTCAATACCCAGGGCTTTGCCGTCCACTTTCACATCCCCGCCGTCTACGGGATAGACGCAGCAGATTCCGCCGTCCGCGATCAGCTGTCCGCTCATTACCGTCATTTTGCCCCCGACTCCCTTGAGCATCAGGTTGAAGTCGGTTGCCTTGCCCGAGCAGTGGGTAGCCGCGCCGCCGTCAAAGCAGTAGGGCTCGTCCAACGGTTTCATAATGACCTTCCGACCGTCGGAATGGCTCAAAGTAAACCCGCCGCTAAGCGGTGTAATGTACCGTACTACGCCGGGCAGGGCGGTAAAGTCGCTCTCTTCAAGATTAACCGCCGCCGAGCTTATTCTTGCCCGGAAATCGCGCGATGCGTAATCGCCGTCTTCGGGCCAAATCCAGAGTTGGGTTGTAACGCCCCCAGCCCATGCCGAGGTGGAGTGACCCTTCGGGGAATATATATTTATCTGCATATGAGCACCTCTGTAAAATTATAATAACACAAATCACGCGGAAATGCACGGCAAAAAGCCTCTTGAGGGAAGATTTTTTGTTTGTGGCTATTTTAGAAAGTGTGTTACAGCGGTAAAGCAATACGGGTGTAGATGGCAAGCATAATAGCGTATAAACCAAAACACAATCAGCCGCGAGTTCGGTTTAGGAGTGTATTTCCGCCATTTTGCGGACAAGCCGAAAAGACACGCAAATTTAAATTGTCAAAGATGCTTGCGCGATTGCAAAATATCTTTTCTTGTTTTCAGGAAGTTTCGTGATAAAATGAAAGAAAAAAGGAGAAAAAAATGAAGAAATTACATCTCTTTTTCGGAATCATTGCATGTGTTTTAACTCTTGCCGCTATCGTGATTGCGTTCATTTTATTTTTAAGGACTATCGGGGACGCTTATACGAGTTTTCCCGCATGGGTGCCGTTTGCTTTTGTCGGAATTTATTACGCTATCGGACTTTGCGTTTTGGGCGTCGTTTGGTTTTGCACCTGGTTGGTTTTGCGGCATAGAACTTGCAAAAAATAATATAAAGTGCTATAATTGATACATGACGTTAGGTGAAAAAATTTGGCGGCTTCGCGAGAGCCGACATATGTCGCAAGAGGAACTTGCGGAAAAGCTCGGCGTTTCCCGTCAGACCGTTTCTAATTGGGAGAATGATAAGGCGGTACTTGATGCGGAAAAACTTGCAAAACTTTGCACGGTCTTTGGCGTGAGTGCAGACGATATGTTAAACGGAGAAGAAATCCCGCAACCCATTGTGCAAATCAGTGAAACCGCGTCTCCGTCTGAGAGGAAAGAGGGGAAGCGGTTATTTTCAATCGTTTTTGCAGTTATTGCGGTTATACTTATTATAATTGCCGCTGTCGGACTGATTGTCAGCGATGACAAGGCTTCTGTTTCGTCCCTCATTACATTTCATAGTGATTTTGTTTGGATTGCTCTGTTTGTGCTTGGCGGAGCGGCTTTCATAGGCGCAGTTATTGCATTTTTGAAAAAGAAATAATAAAAAACAGCGGAAAAATTCAACTTAACGGAAAAGAATATGAACAAACGCGAAAAAACCCAAGTGGGGAAACGCTTTCTTGGAGTTTATTGCGGTATTCTCTTTAATGCTCCATCATTTGAAACAGGGCAGGAAGTTGTCTGCTCTTATGATTTTACAAACCCGAAATACGAAGAATTAAAATCACGTTATCCCATAGTAAAAATTGCGGGGGAAGGCGGTGATTTCGAGCGTGCACTGCGGATTTGTCAATGGCTCGCTCCAAACCTTTCGCATCAAGGAAATTTTTCACTTACAAGCAGTCTTGAATTTAATTCAATCTCACTGCTCGATTATGCTTTCGGTAATCCCGAACACGGAGTTAACTGTGTAAGCAAGGCAAAAATTTTGGTGGAATGTTGTCTTGCGCTCGGCATTTTTGCGCGGAGAATAGGGCTTTACCCGAACTCGCCGTTTGATACGGACAACCACGTTGTTGCAGAGATATATGACCGCAAAAGGAAGAAGTGGATTATGCTCGATCCTACGTCGGGCGGCTACTTCACCGACGGAAAAAACCCGCTTTCCTGTCTTGAAATGAGAGAAAACTTTGCGTTAAACGCGGGCGGCTCGATTGTTTTGCCGAGGCAAAAATCAATAAGTTTGGAAAAATTGAATGAGAAAAATCTCAGTTGGAATTTCTATTTCGCAAAAAATTGCTACTATATGACCGTAGAAACCGTTATAGGTTTCGGGGAAAATGATGCCGATTCGGCATATCTTCTGCCCGTAGGTTTTGATTGTAAAGCAAACCGCAGGCAAAATGCTGATTTTATGTTGAAAACCGCTATAAAAGAGGGGTGGGAGGCAACTGCGATAAAATCACTCGAAAAGCGGGTACGGAGTATTGAAAAATTTACACCGCTTGTCGGCTCAAAGGCATTGTGGCATATTCCCATATAATAAAGAATAAATTTCAATTTTGCTTTGCAAGAGTTTTTCCATACTGCCTTTATTTCACTAAAACAATAAGACAAAAAGACCGTTTTCGCAAGAAAACGGTCTTTTTAAACGGTAAGTTGCAAGGCTGTATTCGGCTATTGGTAAAAATGCGATTATCTTTTATATTATATTTATACTTAAAAACTGTTGAAAAGCAAAACAACTTGTGTTACAATATTAGAGTACGTTTCAGGGTATATTATTTACGGAATATCGTAATGATTGTATACTTAAACGCCTTATGGAGGAAAAACATGGAAGTAGTATTAAACGGTAGAGATTTGACTATCGAGCAGGTTGTTGCAGTAGCGAGAGAAGGAGCGAAAGTCTGTCTTTCGGAAGAGGCAAAAACCGCAGTAAAAAAAGCAAGGCAATATGTCGACAAAAAATTATCCGAAAAAGCCGTAATCTACGGTCTTACCACAGGTTTTGGTAAGTTTTCGGATATTTTTATTTCGGAAGAGGACACAAAGCCTTTACAGAAAAATCTTATCATAAGCCACTCTTGCGGAATGGGCGATCCGCTTCCTTCCGAAACGGTAAGGGCGGCAATGCTGTTGCGCTGTAACGCCTTAAGCCGCGGAAACAGCGGAATAAGATTGGAAACGCTTCAAACCATGATAAATATGATTAACGCGGGTGTTCATCCGCGCATTCCCGAAAAAGGTAGCCTTGGCGCAAGCGGAGATTTGGCGCCGCTTTCTCATATAGTTCTTGTTATGCTGGGGGAGGGACACGCCGAATACAAGGGCGAAATTCTTACCGGGAAACAGGCTATGCAAAAGGCGGGTATTCCTACGATAGAGCTTGCCGCAAAAGAGGGGCTTGCCCTTATAAACGGAACGCAGATTATGACTGCGATAGGCTGTCTTGCGGTATACGACGCAAGAAATCTTGCAAAGACCGCCGATATTATAGGCGCGATGACCTGCGAGGCGCAACTCGGAATAAAAAAGGCGTTCGACCACAAAGTTCACGACGTGCGCGGACATAAGGGACAAAAGGACGTTGCCGAAAATCTTTTGAACATTCTCAAAGACAGCAATCTTGCATTCGAAACCAATCCAAATAAAGTACAGGATGCATACACTATCCGTTGTATGCCTCAGATTCACGGAGCAAGCAGAGACGCTATAGATTACGTATGGGAGGCGGTTACAAGGGAAATCAACGCCGTTACCGACAACCCCATAATATTCCCCGATGACGACGAGGTTATTTCGGGAGGCAATTTCCACGGACAGCCTATGGCGCTTGCATTCGACTTTTTGAAAATCGCCGTGTCCGAATACGCAAACGTATCCGAGCGCCGCATAGAGCGCATGGTCAATCCGCAGTTGTCAAACGGACTTCCCGCATTTTTGACCAAACACAGCGGCGTAAACTCGGGCTTTATGATAGCGCAGTACTCCGCGGCGTCAATGGTGTCCGAAAACAAAATTTACGCTCATCCGGCAAGCGTCGATTCCATACCTTCATCCGCAAATCAGGAAGACCACGTAAGTATGGGAACCACCGCGGCAAGAACCGCAAAGATGATTTTGGACAACAGTCAGAAAGTTCTCGGAATAGAACTTTTTACGGCGTACCAGTCGCTGTATTTGAGGGGAAAAGAAAAGTTATCTTCCGTAACGCGGGCAGTTTACGAGCATATTGCAAAAAGCGTTGCGCCTGTGGAAGAAGATATCGTTATGCACTACGAACTGGTTAAATTTGACCGTATGATAAAGGCAAACGAAATAGTAAAAGTCGCAGAAAGCGTTTGCGGAAAATTGCTGTAAGGAGAAGCTATAATGATAAATAACAGAGATATAAACGGGGCAATGACGATAAAACTTGACAATATATTGCCCGAATATCCTACTTTTGAAAAGGATAAACGGCGCGCGCCCGACAGGGGCTACCGTTTGACCAAAGCGCAGACGGAGTTAGCTTTAAGAAACGCTCTGCGTTACGTTCCCGAGGAGCTCCACGAAGCTCTTGCTCCCGAGTTTTTGGAGGAGCTTAAAACAAGGGGCAGAATTTACGCTTACCGCTATAGGCCGCAGGGCAGAATATACGGAAAGCCCATAGACGAGTACAAGGGAAAGTGTATCGAGGGAAAGGCATTTCAGGTTATGATAGACAATAACCTTGATTTCGAGATTGCACTTTATCCCTACGAGCTTGTAACTTACGGCGAAACGGGTCAGCCCTGCCAAAACTGGTTGCAGTACCGCCTTATAAAGAAATATCTCGAAGAGCTGACGGAAAATCAGACTTTGGTAATAGAGTCGGGTCATCCGCTTGGGCTTTTCCCTTCAAAGCCCACTGCGCCGAGGGTAATAATTACCAACGCGTTGATGGTCGGTATGTTCGATAATATGGACGATTGGGAAATAGCCGAGCAGATGGGCGTGGCAAACTACGGACAGATGACTGCCGGCGGCTGGATGTATATAGGACCGCAGGGAATAGTTCACGGAACTTTCAACACTATTTTAGGCGCGGGCAGAAAATTCTTGGGAATTTCCGAAAAGGGCGATTTGCAGGGACGCACTTTCGTTTCTTCGGGTCTCGGCGGAATGAGCGGCGCTCAACCCAAAGCCGCAAATATTGCAAACGCAGTCGGAATTTTTGCGGAAGTCGACCTTTCGAGAATACAGACAAGGTACAATCAGGGCTGGGTAAACGTAATAAGCGATGACCTCGCCGAGGTCTTTGAAATTGCAAAAAATCATATTCAAAACAAAAAGACTATTTCAATAGCTTATCACGGAAACATTGTAGATTTGCTGGAATACGCCGACAAAATAAATTTCAAAATAGATTTGCTTTCCGACCAGACTTCCTGCCACAACGCGTATAACGGAGGATATTGTCCGCAGGGGCTTACCTTCGAAGAGCGCACTCAAATGCTGCACGACGACAGAAAGGGCTTTATCGAAAAAGTAAACGCATCTTTAAGAAAGCACTTTGAAGTAATCCGCCGCCTCACCGAAAAGGGAACGTACTTCTTTGACTACGGCAATTCCTTTATGAAGGCAATATACGACAGCGGCGTTAAGGAAATTTCCAAAAACGGAGTGGACGAAAAGGACGGATTCATATTCCCGTCTTACGTCGAGGATATAATGGGCCCTATGCTGTTTGACTACGGATACGGTCCGTTCCGTTGGGTATGCCTTTCCGGAAAAGAAGAGGATTTGCGCAAAACCGACAGAGCGGCAATGGATTGCATTGACCCCGACAGACGCTTTCAGGACAGAGATAACTACATCTGGATAAAGGACGCGGAGAAAAATCAGCTCGTCGTGGGAACGCAGGCAAGAATTCTCTATCAGGATGCGGAGGGGAGAACCCGCATAGCCCTTAAATTCAACGAGCTTGTAAGAAAGGGCGAAATCGGACCCGTTATGCTTGGCAGAGACCATCACGACGTATCCGGCACTGACTCTCCGTTCAGAGAGACCTCGAACATAAAGGACGGCAGTAACGTTATGGCTGATATGGCCGTACAGTGCTTTGCCGGAAACGCAGCCCGCGGAATGAGTCTTTGCGCACTTCACAACGGCGGCGGCGTGGGAATAGGCAAGTCGATTAACGGCGGCTTCGGGCTTGTCCTTGACGGAAGCGAGAGAGTGGACGGAATAATCAAAAGCGCAATGATGTGGGACGTCATGGGCGGTGTTGCCCGTCGTAACTGGGCAAGAAACGAGCACTCAATCGAAACCACGGTTCTGTATAATCAAAAAGAAGAGGGCAGAGCGCACGTCACTATACCCTATCTTGTTTCTGACGAGCTTATTGAACGCCTGACCAAAAATCTTTAAACAAAATTCAATACGTGTAATAAAAAAGGAGAAATAAAATGGCAAAAATAGTTGAATGTGTACCTAATATCAGCGAGGGAAGAAATACGAAGATAATAGAGGCGGTAGTAGATGAGGTGAGAGCGGTAAAGGGCGTAACCCTGCTTGATTATTGCAGTGACCCGTCTCACAACCGTTCGGTAATTACCTTTATAGGTAACCCCGAGGGCGTAGCGGAAGCGGCGGTAGGCGTTGCGAAAAAAGCGGCGGAGCTTATCGACCTCAATAAGCACGAAGGCGAGCATCCGAGAATGGGCGCAGTAGACGTAATCCCCTTTATCCCCATCAAAGAAATGACCTCTGCCGAATGTGTAGAGCTGTCTAAAGCAGTTGCAAAGAGAGTTTGGGAAGAGGCAAAAATGCCCGTTTTCCTGTATGAGGATTCGGCAAGCGCTCCCCACAGAGTAAATCTTGCGGCTATCAGAAAAGGTCAGTTCGAGGGAATGGCTCAAAAGGTCAAAGAGGCGGAATGGGAGCCCGATTTCGGCGGCAGAACCATTCATCCGACGGCAGGAGTAGTTGCGGTAGGCGCGCGTATGCCCTTGATTGCCTTTAACATTAACCTCTCCACTTCCAACATTGAAATAGCAAGTAAAATAGCAAAAATAATCCGCCGCAGCAGCGGTGGCTTCGACTGCGTAAAATCGCTTGGCGTAATGCTTGAAGACCGTAATATAGCGCAGGTTTCCATCAATATGACCAACTTCCACAAAACTCCGCTTTATCGTGTTCTGGAGCTTACCAAGGCGGAGGCGGCACGCTGGGGAGTGCACGTAATAGGAACGGAAATCATCGGACTTACGCCTATGCAGGCTCTGATTGATTCGGCAGAATACTATATGCAGATAGAAAATTTCGACTTTAACAAGCAGGTTTTGGAAAACCACATTCTTTAAGGAGTACTCAATGCTGTTGATAAAAAATATCGGTATTTTGCAAACACCGATAGGCAAAAACAGTCTTTGCGGAAGCGAGCAGGCGCAAAATCTCAAGCTTTGCAATGCGGCTATCCTTATAGAAGGCGGGAAAATCGTCGAAGTTTATAAGGACGGCGAACTTCCCGATTTGTCGGGATATGCCGATTGCCAAGTATTGGACGCACAGAACCGTTTGGTAACTCCCGGACTCGTCGATTGCCACACACATATGGTTTTCGGGGGCTGGAGGCACAATGAAATACCTTTAAAGCTCCGCGGGGCAACCTATCTGGACATTCTGAAAGCGGGCGGAGGGATTTTGGATACCGTTCGCCATACGCGGCAGATGAGCGAAGACGAACTCTATGAAAAGAGCAAGGGATTTGCCCGTGAAATGCTTTTGGGCGGAGTTACCACCGTCGAATCTAAGAGCGGATACGGTCTTAACCTCGACGACGAGCTCAAACAGCTTCGCGTAAACAAAAGACTGAACGAGCAAACCCCGATAGACGTGGTTTCCACCTTTCTCGGAGCGCACGCAATTCCGCCAGAATACAAGGATAAGCCCGACGAATACATAGACTATCTTTGCGACGTAGTTCTGCCCGAAGTAAAAAGACAAAATCTTGCAGAGTTCTGCGACGTCTTTTGCGAGGATTCGGTGTTCGACGTCGAGCAAAGCAAAAAAATGCTGCTTTGCGCCAAAAAATACGGAATGGGGTGCAAAATTCACGCAGACGAAATCGAGGCGATAGGCGGAGCAGTGCTCGCAGGTGAGTTGGGCGCGATATCGGCAGAGCACCTTATCGCAACCAACGGGCAGGGAATAGACAGCATGGCAAAGGGCGGAGTTACGGCGGCGCTCTTGCCGGCAACTTCCTTTTATCTGAACAAAACATACGCCCCCGCAAGGCAAATGATTGAAAAGGGAATTCCGGTAGCAATCGCGTCCGACTTTAATCCCGGCTCCTGTCCGTCGCTCAATTTGCAGTTTGCAATTAACCTCGGATATCTCAAATACCGTATGCTTCCCGAAGAAATTCTTACGGCAACCACGCTCAATGCGGCTTGCGCGATAAACAGAGGGCAAACGATAGGAAGTATCGAGGTGGGCAAGCAAGCCGACCTTGTAATATGGGATGCACCGAACTTCGAAATGATATGTTACCGCTTCGGCAGCAATCAGGTAAAAACAGTAATTAAAAAAGGAGAAATAATACAATGAAATTAGTAGAAATGACCGTGAGTTCGTATTTGGACTTGTTGAATTCGGACGCACCGGCACCCGGCGGCGGCAGCGCCAGCGCACTTTGCGGCGCGCAGGGCGCAGCTTTGGTATCGATGGTGGCAGGTCTTACTATCGGCAAAAAGAAATATCTTGACGATCAGGAATTATGTGCGGAGGTTGCTAAAAAGACGTCGGAGCTTAAAGACGCGCTTTTGGCACAGGTGGACGAGGATACACAGGCGTTTAATCTCGTTTCGGCAGCGTTTAAGCTTCCCAAGGAAACCGATGCGGAAAAAGCGGCCCGCTCCAAGGCAATTGCAGACGCAACTTTGGTAGCTACGGAGGTTCCGTTTAAGACTATGAAGCTTTGCCTTGAAACGCTTCATTATACAAAATCTTTAATAGGACATTCCAACACCAATGCGGCAAGCGACCTTGGCGTTTCCGCTCTCAATCTTATTACATGTATGAAGGGAGCTTGGCTCAACGTGCTTATCAATTTAGGCGGCTTAAAGGACGAGGCGAAGGCAAAAGCTTTCCGCACACAGGGCGAAGAAATGGTATCAACCGCTCAAAAAGAAGCAGACGAAATTTATAAAGCCACCCTCGAAATTTTATAAACACTGTTTAGTAAATAATTTAACTATATTAAGGGCTTGCTCCGTCGGGGCAAGCCTTTTTTTCTGTCGTCAAACGCAAATATAGGGGTGGCACATTTAAAATACACAATAGGTAGTGTTTTTTGTGATTTTTTCTTGAAAAAATTGTAAAATTGTTTTTGCAAATAGTTGCAATTATTTTTAATAAGTTATATATTATAAAATACAAAAAGAATGGGGGCTTACGCGTTAAAAACGCAAGCTTTTGTTAAGGGAGGAACGTAGCTATGTCTAAAAAGAGCGTACTTAAAAAGGCAATTGCCGACACCGAGAACGAGATAGACGATTTGGAGAAAAAGCGTAACCGTTCGCAGTCTGCAATTTTGGAGGCGTATTTAAACAATTCTCGGCCGTCCAAAGCCGACGCGGAATATTTCCGCACGTATTCACAGCTCATCGAAGTCGAGCGTGAAAACCTGCGCAAGTTAAAGGAAGAATTGGCGTCGCTCAAAGACTGACCTCAATTTTCGTGCGCAAATTTTTAGCGGGTTTGCTTTGTATAATCGGCAACCCGAGATTTAAGATTGCAATTTTTAATGAATATTATTATTTATATCTGAAGGAGAATGGGTATGAACAGTAAAAAATTTGTTAAAAGACGTATTGTCACAATTCTGTTTGCAATATTCAGCTGTATCGCAATCACGTTCGGTGTCGTAAAGCCGAACTTTAACGTCTACGCTGACAACGAGGCGGATTCGACTTATACATACGAACTCACTTCCGTCGAAGTCAGTCTTAATGCAGACTGGATATTCACGAACAACACGCCAGATAGTATGCTTTATAAAATGGTGTCTGTCACCGTCACGTACAAAGATACGGGCCTTGACAGCAATTTGCCCGCATACGTGCTTAATTTGGCGAGCGACGGAACGGCTGCCACGGGCGAAAAAGTTACTTTTTCGCGTGATTTGTCTGCAAGAACCGTCACGGCTACGGTCACGCCCAAAGTAGGCGGAGAAAACGAATACAATCCTGCTCAAGTGTCCGGCACTTCCTCGCCGTACACTCTTGAAGACAGTTCGAAAGCAGTAGTAAACGGTATAACTGCTACGTATACCGCGCCGGGCGATTATGACAAAATTACCACAACTACGCAGTTATCGGACAGCGATATTAAGCAGTACGTTAACGTGTATGAAACATACAATGACGGTTCAACCAACAGCGGCGGTGCAATTGGAACCTTCAACCTGACAGGAGACCTTTTCCCGTCTGTCTTTGAAGCCGATATGACTGCGGACAGTATATACAGTAAGGAAATTACGGTTGAAGTCGGTGAAGGCACAGACAAGAAAACCACGACCGTGCTGATTACCGGTATCAGATTCGTGATACCCGATAATATACTCGGTTTAAGCGGTAACTTTGCGCCGCAAACGGCAAGAAGCAAAAATTTGAATATGAACGGATTGACTATATCTTTAATGTATAGCAACCCGTTTGCGATGTTACAGGTGCCCGCTTCCGTATTCCCTTCAGAGTTCTTTACACCGAAATATACCACGGAAAGCGGACAGGAAGTAGTTGACGAAAAAGGTCAGCCGGCTCTCAATATTACGGTAAAAAACGTCCAATTGACTTTTACATATCCGGGTAAAGCGGCGGTTATCGGAACGTTTAGAAATATCGAGGTTTACCGTATTGCTATACATACGCCCGTATTCCCTGCGGAAAGAAACGGAACGGAAACATCGCTTGACTGGAACGACGGCGCTTCAATAGAGATAACAAGCTGGGATTTCAGTACCCTGCACACAGATACGGGCAACCCGCCCAACCCTCAAATTGCCCTCTATAAATTATCAACAGGCAGCTCGGCAGATTCCGTAAGCGATTTTACGGTTGATAACGGCGACGGCAAAAAAATCGTTCATTTCCCGCAGGCGGGTTGCAGATACCGCGTTGACGTAACCCTGTCAGCCTTAAACGACTTTATGTGGGACTCCCCGTACAACGGTACAAAATCCAATGATAACTTGATTATGTCGTTCGAGGTTCAGGTTGACAAGGGTACACCCGTCGTTACTCTTGCGGATATCGCAGACGTTACTTACGGTACCCCCAACGGCGACGGAACGCTCTCCGCTACTATTGAGGAGCAGGATATGGGCAAAGATTGGCAGTGCGAATCTGCCGACAACGCAAACGCCCACGTCAACGAAAAAGACGCGTGGTATTATCATTTGGAATACTACACCTCTTATACCGACGAGGCAAACAACACGCCCGTTCCCCAGAGCGAGCTGCGTGCAGACGGTAAGCCCAAGAAAGTAGGCACCTATTACGTTGTTGCGGTAACCCACGAAAACAGCGGATACGTATCGGTGCGCTCCGAGGCAAAACCCTTTAAAATTACGCAATTCGAGATAACGACAGCTGTTTCGGACAAAACGTTTGCAAGAACGGATTGGACAATCGAAGATTTCCTGACGAGCAATAACAGCAATAAGTTACCCTACAAAGATGACCCGTACAACGAGACGATATATAAAATTCTTACCATAACCGACTCGCAGGGTAAGGTAGACGCGAATAAAAAGTTTACACACGCAAACGAGTACACCGTTACCATATCGGTTGTGGGAGATTATTCAACCAACTACAAGCTGGTCGGAAATTCAAGTATAACCTTTTCGATTAAGACGAACAAGGATTCGACGTTCGACTTCGACGTAAAGGGTTGGACGTACGGCGCACCCGATGCAGACCCTCAATTGAGCGTTACAAAAAGCGACCCTTATTATCCGAGCAATACGGGTGATATCGCAACCGACTATACGGTAAAGTATTACAAATACGATTCCTCCAAACCCGACAACAAGGGCGAGGAAGTTACGGGCAAAGCTTTCAGCGAGTTTGAAAAGGGACGGTATTTAGTCGAGTTTATCGCAAATAAGAATGACGACTATTCCGACGAAACCGCAGGGCTTACAGAGGGCAAGAACGTAGACTATATTCTCCATGTCGTCTATCACGATTTCGAAGTTTCGGCGGCGCCTATAGACGCGCCCTACTTGGATTCACATTGGGTACTCAGCGGAGGCACGGCGGGGGAAGTTTACCGCTATAACGATAAAGGTAACGGCAAAGAGTACGGGTTTACAAGCTGGATAGGCGACAGCGACAACGTTGCGGCAGACGGTTCGGCTATTATCACAGTAACCGTAAGCTATACGCAGTTCGTTACCTCGGGCGACCCTATTTCAATAACCTTTGCAGACGGAAAATTTACCGTTAACAAGGCGGGTAACTATATAGTTACTGTCACGCTCAACAAAAACTATTCCTGGAACGACAAGGTCAGCTTCGTGCCTGACGATAACACATATACGTATATAGGTTTCGTTGCACGTCAACAGCTCACGGTTTTGACTGACGGCGATATCGAAGGAAATACGGATATTTACAGCGGTATTGCGCAGGAAAAGACGATTGGAAATTGGAACGCCACAGCGCTTAAAATTTCAAACGTTACGGTTGCAAGTCTGGGCGGAAGTCATAAACCCGTAGCGGGCGGAATTACAATGCCCGATAACACCGGTTCGACTTACGAAAACAAGTTTTCCGTGACGAACGCGGGTATTTACACGGTTTCGGTTGATATTGCCGACAAGGACAACTATGAGTGGATTGATGCCCAGTCTGATGCATTACGTACGCTTTCGCTCGGATATACGCTTGAACAGGCTACTCTCAAAGTAAAGTGGGAAGACGACTATTCGGGCACTACGGATAAAGAGAGCGGTTCCTATCCGAGGTTCGAGTTTAACGGCACGCTGTCAGAACAAAACACGCCTAAAGCTTCGGCAAACGTTTACAGCGACGATAACGCAAAGCTTGAAGTAACGGGCTATACGCTCTACACCGACGAATTTAACAACAATGTAGCAGGAAATAAAATTACCTCAATAGGTCACTACTATATTGCAGTCAGCGCATTTAACGGCGACGCTTCTAACGGCGACGCTTCGGCAAACTACCGTCTGCCCGACCCTATAAATACGGACGTGGGCACGGTTTTCGAAATTTACGCGTTTGAGCTTGACGCACCCACGGGCAAGGACGGCGCTGCCATTTCAGGCAAAACCGTAAGCGTGGTTTATAAAGGCGAAAAGTACGAAGTCGAAGAATATATCGGCAATTACGATTATTACAGCATCGGCGGAATTTATCGCATTAAAATTGAGATATTCAAAGGCGATACAGTGTCCGAAGCGAAGAACGCCGATACCTATTCCGTAAAAATTTCGCTTGCCGATGACAACTATGTCTGGAAAGAGAGTGTACAGGATTATACTTTTACCTTTGACATAGAACAGTTGATGGTAGTTATAGAGTGGACTACGGTCAGTGACATCTACAAACCCGACGGAATTGTCCCGCCGTCATACATAATTACGAATAAAGCGCCCGACGATAAGGTGGAACTGGTACTTACTTATAAACAGAACGACGCGTCCGTCGAATTAAAGGACGCGGGTAAGTACACCGTATATGCAGACAGCCTTACGGGGGAGGACAGCGAAAACTACAAGATTGTATCCGGCGAAGATTATTCCAACAACAGCACACCTTATACGGTGCAAAAGAGGGCGGTCAGAAAACCCGACTCCGATTTGCCGTCGGGCGACTACAACGATTTTGACGGCGTTAGCCTTGCCCAATCTATATCGTTTGCTCAAGATTACAACAATGCAAACGTTACCGTAGTTATAAGCGGAGAAATACCCAATAGCTGGTTTAACCCCTCGCCCGTTAATACGGTAACGATAGATTCAATATCCCTCGATTTTAAATCGGGTAACAAGGCAGATTATAATTTCACCCGTGCGGGCGTGTACACGTTCACGGTTTCTCTTGATGCCAAGAACTACTTCTGGCAGGGCGAGGGAGACGACGAGGACTTCGATACGACCGACAAGTATACGTATACGTTGAGCGAACGGTTTACCGTATACCCCAAAAAGCTTACGCTGCCCAATATCAAATCGCAACGCGCGCAGGAGTGGGATAAGATACAGCCTATCGACTTCGGAACGGCAGTAGACGGCATAAACTACAGCGTTATGTACGGCACGAAGGATGACGACACGCCTAATTCCGCAACATGGCTCGGATACGATACCGACGGCGCAGACTCTTCGAAGGGCAAGCAGGGCATTTACTATGCCGAGCTCACTTTGGATTTGCAAAGCAGCTCAAATGCCGGACATTTACTCAACTATGTGTGGGAGGCTAATCCCGACGACAAAAATACAGGTTCGGGCTATTTGCAAGGATACAGTGATGTATTCTATTATACCGATGGAAGAGTTGCGGTAAGGATTTTCTATGCCATAACGCGCGGACAGCTTGATATAACCGTATTTGTCAAAGAATACACGTTCGGCGATAACGGAACTTTAAATAAAGCTTCGTTCGACAAGACAGTGGCTATCGCTGTTGACGATAGCGCTACGGTATATCTTAAAGGCAGCGGTGCGCAGTACGCAACAGGCGACAACGCCGCAAAGATTATAGACGGAACGCTTACCTTTACCGACGAGAGCGGAAAAGAGCTTTCGGACGACGATTTGGTAAACGGTCTGCCCTGGAACGCGGGCAAGTACACCCTGAACGCCAGACTTCACTTCGGCGACGGCACAACGTACGAGGATGTGGGTGTGGAATATACTTTTACCGTCCTTAAGCGTGACATAACGGTAGAGTGGGGTAGCTTAAAGCTTGAATATAACGCTCAAAATCAACTTCCCACCGCTACGATAAGCAATGTAATCAAGAAAAACGACGACGACAGTACCGTCTATACGTCGGGATTGGAGATAACTATAGGATATAACGGCGAAGGCAGCGAACACAAAAACGTAGGTACGTACAATGCAAAGGTTACCGCCTTGAACGGTGCCGAAGAGGCGCTTCGCAACTTCCGTTTGCCCGATAATCTTACAACGGACTTTGAAATTACGCCCAAAGACGTCACGGTAAGGGGCGTAGAAGTTTCAAATCATATCTACGGCGACGTAATAACGGCGGACGAAAAGAAATTTACCGATACCGGCTTTATAGACGGCGACGGTGCGAAAAACGCCATAGTCGTAAAGATTTGCAAATCTGGAGAGACGACTCATATCGACAGATACGCCCCGGTAGGCACGTATTACATAATAGTCGAGTGGAAAGACTCCACAAGTATTCACGCAAAGAATTATAACGTTACCTTTGATAACGAGGCTACGTTCGAGATTGTAAAGCGCGAAATTACCGTTGAGTGGAATAGCGAAGGCGCCCGCAGCGAGTACGGCGAAAGCGTAGAGCTTTACAATTATATCAAAGTTACTTCGTCCAACGGCTACGGCGGTGTGGACGGCGCCTACGCCGACAAGCAAGCGACCGAAATAATCGGACTCGCGGCATACAAAGACAATGTCGGCGTAACCCTCGGCGACAAGACAAACGCAGATACGTATTCCATAGTTCCCTCTGCCAAGGATAAAGATAATTGGACTATTACTTTTACCAACGGAGATAACTGGGAGTACGAAATTTACAATGCAAAGATAACTGACCCCGAAAGTTCGCTTACGCCCGAAAGTCTGACGTATAACGCGCAAAACCAAAAGGTATTTGCGAATCCGCACGTTGAAGTTAAAAACAGCGAATTAAACACCGTAACTTGGAAGTACGGTGCGGTTGACAGCGCCGACGCCACGGAGCAAGACGTAACCTCGTGGGTGGCAATGTCAGAAAACAATATCTGGCTTTACACGGCGGGAACGTACTACTTTGTAATAAAGCTTACGGCAGACAACCACGACGATTTCGTAAAGACGGTAACCGTAGTAATTGAAAAGGCTACGCTGAATGTACAGTTCAACTTTGCTATTATGTACGGCGAGGACGACCCCGCAACCCAAGAGCGCCTCTTTAACGCAGTCCGCACCCAAGCTACGGACGGCATCGGCTGGACGGTTACGGGCTTCGAGGGCGACGACGAAGATAAGTTCTACGGCACGGGCGATTTCTACAACATTAAGGGAAAATCGGAATATACCGTAGTCGGTTACGAGAAGGGCGACTTTACCATTGCACGCACAAACTACGCAATAGCGTACGTAAACGGCGAAACCTCGCTGTTTACCGTTGAGTGCGACAACTACGAGTTCAAGCCCGCCCAAGGCTTGCTTACAGTCAACAAGATAACTATTACCGTAACGGGTAAGAGTCTGTCCGTTGCATACAACGGAGTTGTTCCCGAAATTGGCACGGAGGACGTGGGCTATACAGTAACTCATCCCGCGTCAACGTACGGCTCGGAAAAATACGTTACGGCTAACGCAAATTATAAAGATTTGATTGAAGTTTCGTCGGAAGCGTTTACCAATCACAACGACAATTCGACTACCGCCTCCGTGGGCACGTACACTCTCAACGTAAGCAAAAAAGATTCCGATTATTATGATATATCGGTAAATAACGGCGAGGTAGAGATAACAATCGCCACGCTTGACGTGAACACTATCGGCGGATACAGCGCTGCCTACGACGAGCAGTATCACGGACTTACCGTAGACGATGAGTCCACAGTAAACCCCGAAGACGGCTCTTCGATAGGCGCAGTATTTGCAACCGCAAGCGACGAAACGGGTATAACGGTAGAGTTCTATCAAGCAACCAGAAGGTACTCAGGCGAAATAACAGAAAGTGATTTGACTAATCTGGATAAGCTTTCGGGTACGCCTTCATATATCGACTGTGAAACATACCGTATAATTTATAAAATTTCGGCAGGTGAAAACTACATAGCCGTTTACGGTTACAGAGAGATAGTCATTACTCAGAGCGACAACGAGCTGACGAAAGATTTCGACTTCAAGAACGAAACGGCTACAAAGAGCTCATCTCTCGCTGTTGCGAAAATAGCTTGGACTTACGGCTATAAGGTCGATGAAGGCTTTAACCCCGAAGGCGATCAGACAATAACCAATCCGATAGCAAAATTCAAGAGAGCAAACGCCACAGATACAGAGGTCGGACTCAAATACGAGTTGAGATATTTTGCCACTACAAGCGCAAGCGGCGAACTCATTTCAAGCGGAGATTACGCAAGCGCAACCAAGCTCTTTGAAGCGATGTTTGCTTCAGGCAAACTCAATGCAGGTCATTACAAGCTTACGGTTTATATGACGCTCAAAGGCACCGACAACTTTACCTTTGACCCCGTTGATTACGTATTCCAGGTTGCAAAGCGCAATCTTACGATTACCGCGCAGGACGCAAGCACGGTTTACGGCGAGAAGGCGCCTAATGAATTCACACCCGTATACAGTGGACTTGTTATTAACTCCAGCGCATCGGACGCAAAGGCGGATACGATAGATAAGGCTATCGGCAACACCCCCGAATTCGTGACCGAATACGTAGTCGGTAACAGCGTAGGCGGCGGAAGCGGCAGGGACGACAATCAGGGCAAATACTATATCCGCGTAGACAATAAGGTTGCATCCTCTACCAACTACGATATAGAGTATATCGACGCTTGGCTTACGGTCAATAAGCGCGAAGTTACCATAAAAATAGACGACAAAGAAAGCACCTACAACCTGCAAAACGAAACAGCAGTAAAAGTGCTTACCTTCAAGGTGGCTTCGGGCAGCTCTTACGGCATTTACGCAAGCGAGCTCGTTGCCGGTAAAGATACAACCGACGGCTATAACAACGAAAATCAGACATTACTTACCCTCAAGACGGAAGCTATTGTCGGAAACAATACCAACAACGTCAAGTTTGACGGCGATACGATAGTAGGTTACACCATTTACGCCGTATTCAACGGGAACTGTGCAACCAACTATACGGTATATTTCTCGGGCTGCGCACTCAAGGAGGACGACCCCGAGGCAATCGGCTACGACGGAAGCGAAAACAACGCAGGCTCGTACGTTATCAAACAGGCGTCGTTCAGCGTAGTACAGCAGGGCGTGCATCACGAGATAACCTTAAACGGCGAAAAAACGGAAGTTAAATCCGACTATTACAGCGGTGCAACCAACTACTACAAGGCGCACTTGAGCGACCCCAAAGAAACGCCCATAGAATTTACATATTCCAAGAAAGATAGCAAAGGGGTATATCAACCTATCGATAAAAGCGAGGTTATAGACGCCGGCGACTACCGCGCGACGGGAAGCTCGACTAATAAAAACTACACCTCCGCAGAAATGACGATAGAATTTACTATCTTAAAAGCAACGCTCACGCTTACCGCCAACGGCTCAACCGTTGAGTACGGCACGACCCTTTCGGGCAACGTTGAAACGGACGCGGAAGCGGGCGGCGCAGTCGCTACGGGCAGGTTCACGGGCTTTACCTACACGGCAAGCTCGGAGCATCTCCTTGCCGAAATAGTTGAAAATTATCAGAACAATTCGGTTGCAGGCGAGCTTATTACCTACGGATACTCCAGCTACTCGTCCTCGACCAATGCGGGCACGCAAAACTTGAAAATAGTTCCTCAATGCGCAGGCAACGCAAATATCGAGATAAAGACGGTAGAGGCTACGCTTACGGTTATCAAGCGCAAAGTGGAGGTAACTATCGTAGGCTGGGATGAGGACAGCATAAGCGACGCGACAAAGCACAACCCCAATGCTTGGTGTTACTATCAGGGCAGCAATACAAACTTGCAGTCCAAACTTGCAAGCCTGTTAACAGCTAATTATTCAACCTTTATCTACACCGACACGGCTAAAACCTTCGGAGATTCGGGCGTATCTTACGGAGCGCTCGGCATCAAGCTTGAGCTTTCGACGGAAGCGTCCAACGTAGGCAAATACGAAATGACCTACAAGATTGACGAGAGTATCAATAAGAACTTCAATGTTACTTTCACAAATGACGAAAATCCCGAAAAGCCCCAATTCTCCGTTCAGAAGGCAAAGCTTACGCTCTATGCCAAGAATGCAAACCTTTCTGGCGGAAGCAGCCTTTCTTACAGCAGAGTTTACGGCGACAGCATTGAGCTTACCGTTGCAAGAGACAGCTTTGTTGCCCCCGACAGCTTCCTTAGCTATGCCGTAGAGGGTATGGTGGATAACGAAAGCTTTATCGAGAAAGCTCTCGGAAGCACATATAACGTAGCGTTTACCGTCAAGTGCGGCGACAAGGCTTACGCACCTTGGGTAAGCACGGTAGGAGAGGAATACACCGTAGCAATAACGGAGTTCGAAGACGTATTCGGCAACTATATCGTTGACAAGTACGTTTCCGCAACTCTCACTATTGCCCAGCGCACGATTTCCGCCTCCACCCAAGACCAGACCTTCGGATTTGACGGAGCTAACTACAATAACGGCTTGTACGGCAAGCAACACGAGGCGGTAATTTCCTTTGCTGACACGGCAAGCAACCCTAAATCCGAAGTAGACAGCACCGCATACAGACCCGTCGGCTACACCTTGAAGTACGACACGGAGACTTTGAAGAGCGGTAGCATTACCTATCAGACGGCGGGCGAGGCACCCACGGTCGTGCGTGAAAACGGCTATACGGTTACGGTAACGCTGGTCAGCGACGGAAACTACGTCTTTGAGGGCGGAAGCTATTCAACAGATTTGAAGTTCAACGTCGAAAAGTATACGGTCAGCGTGCAGGATTTGCAGTGGCTCGAACCCACGATTTCGACAGATAATCTCAAAGGCGATACGCTGTCCAACTATATTGCAAACTATCAGGCGGGATATATGACTGTCGTACAGTTCGAATTCGTGCCTATGGGAGGCAACGCTACGGATATTTCCGAGGGCGGCAAGGATACGCTCGGCACGTACTACTTTGACGAGGACGGCGTGCTCCATATCACTATGGAAAAAGATAAGTCGGTCGGCAAGTACACGGTAAGAATCGAATTGAAGTCCACCGCGACGAATAATATCAACCTTGTATCCGATACGGATACTGTCAACTTTGTAAGTGCCTCGTTCGACGTCACTACAAAAACTGTCACTATCGCAGTTGAGTTCGATGACTTCATTTACGGCGGCAATCCCGGTACTCCCAGAGTATATATCAACAAGAGCGAGACTCCCACTACCGTAAACATCTCCGTAAGCTACGCGCTGATTACCGATTCCGACGCACAAAAGATTGCAGACCTCTACAAAAACAGCAGCGACAACAAGGGACTTACGGCTACGGAAGTAGTGGATTTGGAACGCGGAAGTCTATCTATTTCGCCCAACTTCGTGGCGGGATACTATCTCTTGTTCGCGCAGTATAGCGGGGAAACCACACAGAGCCGCTACTACGTGTTCAAGGTAGAAAAGAAAACTATAGATATTCCCAAAGTTACCGTTACGGGCTTTACCTACAACGGTTCGGAGCAGAGCTTAGATATTAAGTACTCTGCAACCGATATGCGCCCGGTATACAGCGGTGTGGGCATAAATATGACCATAACTGCCGAAGGCGTTACTTTCACGGCAGTAACTGCGGGAGAGTACAGCATAGGATTTGTGCTCGTGGACAGCGCCAACACCCTTTGGAGCAAGACTACGGACGCAACCGTTTCCGGCGATACGTTGACCTTCACTTGGAAGATTGATAAGGATTCTTCAGAAAACAATTTATCCTATCCCGTCATCGAAGTACCCGAGCTTTCGGAAATAACCTACGGCGAAGTTTACGACCAAAGCAAGATTAAATTAAAGGACGGCTACAACGGAATTATTACGCTGTACTATAAGGAAAAGGACAGCGGTGTTCAGCGGAGCGCTGACGGCGGTTGGGAAGAATACGACCCCAATACGACAAGACTTGCCGCAAAATCCTATTGGATTAAAGTAGTCCTTACAGACCCGACGGGAAACAATTATTCGGAAAAAGAGGTAATAGTCTCGCTTACCATTGCCCGCAAGGAGATTACCGCAACCGTTTCCGGCGAGATTACCTACGGCGACGACCTGTCACAGACGTTGTTTAGACCCGTAGTCGAAGGTATAATTTCGGGCGACCCCGAAGCGCAATTGGACAACTACACCTACAAATTTGCAGAGGAATACAGAATAGTGGCAGGCGGCGAGTACTACATTATTCTCGATACCGATGATAACGGCGAGGTAGTGGGCATAAGCGCGGAAAACTATATGATAAAGGCAGTGCGCGGACTTTTAGTAGTCAACAAGCGCAACGTAACCGTGAATATCACGGGCAAGTCAAGCGACTATTCGGTAACTCCCGACGTTTCGGCTGACAAAATGGAGTACACGGTAAACAACCTTGCTCCGAACGAGGACAAGACGGTACTCGACATAGTATTCGAAACCAACGCAACCTCAACGAGTGCGGCGGGCGGCGAGTATTGGATTACCATTTACTCGTACGATATGACCAACTACGTCGTTTCCTATCAGCGTGCAATCTACGTTATTAACCCCCTCGAAGTGGAGGTACAGCTCGTTGCGCAGACCAACGTATTCTACGGCGACGAGGATATCTGGTGCGCTAATTTCGACGAAAACACTATCAAGATATCCAACAGCTTGGCAAATGCGGAATTCGTGAAAAAGGACTTAAAGCTCACGCTTTGGTACACTGGTTCAAGCTATGCAGGCGTTGCAATTGACAGAGCCGAGAAACCCTCCGACGCGGGCGTATATTTAGCAAAGGTCACGGGCGCAAGCTCCAACTACAGGCTTGTAGGTATGCCCGAGGTTGAGTTTACCATTCAAAAGAGGATACTCGACGACAGTCTTTTGAATATAGAAAATCAGACCTACACGGGCGAATTGCTTACCCCCGTAGTTACGGTAAACGGCAGCAAGTTTGAGGTAGCTCTCTTTGACGCAACCTCTAACCTGCCCGACAGCGTAAACGCAGGTACTTACGACGTAGTCGTATACCTCAACGATTCAAACAACTATCAGTGGGCAAGCACGCCTGGCACGAGCGTAATAGTTAAATTTACGGTCGGCAAGGCAGATGACGAGGAGACCTCGCGCCTCACAATTAAGGGCTGGCAGTACGGCACGTATTCCGCGGCAGAAAACAGCCCCTCGGCGCAGGTTAAGTCGGGCGGCACGATTTACTACGAGTACTCTACCGACGGCGGAGAAACCTACTCGTCCATAGTACCCGATACGGGCAGCGTCGGCACATATTACGTGCGCGTAGTCGTTGCGGAATCCAACAACTATAACGCATATACCGGTGCGGCAGTATCGTTCGATATAACGAAATTCCTCTTTACCGTCCCCGTGCTCACGAGCGAAGATATTACATACACGGGTAGCGAGCTCATTGCAAACATTTCCGATTTCGACAGCAGATATATGTCTGTCACGGACGACAGCGACGCACGCACCTTCCTTGGCGCTTCAAGCATTACCGCCGTGGCAATCAACGCGGGCGTATATAACATTTATATCGCGCTTTCGGATATATACAACTACGGCTGGCTTGAAAATGCGGGCAATGCGCAGGGCGTGCTCACGCTGACCTGGACGGTTGCAAAGAAGAAGGTTGCACTTCCCACGGCAGGCAAGAACAGGTTCGTAGTAAACGGCGAAGACATAGTTTACATCCCCGACGGCTTCGACGAGAGCATTATGGCGATTGAAAACAACGTTTACAGCTACGGCGGCGATTTTACCGCAGTAGTCACGCTCAAGGATACCTCAAACTACGAGTGGGAGAACGGAGAGGAAGCAATTAAGATTAAATGGCATATCACGGGTGCCGAAACGGTATTTGCAATTATTCTTTCGGCGTTGATAGTGCTCGCAACCGCAGGCGCTGCGGGAATTGCAACGCAGCTATTGTTAAACCGACGCCGCAAGCGTGCCGAGGCATCTGCGATGAACGATATCGAAAGTAAGGATATCGACGGAAATACGACGGATGAGGGAGGGAACGAATAATGACTGCTTCGGTTATTTTAGCTTCGATTTTCTCCCCCGGTCAGCTTGCCGCAATAATAACTATTGCGGCTGTGGTAGGACTGCTTATTGTCGCCAACGGGGTGCTGTTTTACTTAATACGCAAGCATCGGGAGCGTAAGCTGTGCACTACCCGCCTTCAGGAAAAGCGCGACGCACTTTTAGACCATTTGAGGAATATTACCGACGACGGCTCGCTCGTCACGGGCGGAATTGTATTCAGCGACGTTGAAGAAGAGGAACCCGACGTTGAGGACGAAGAGGACGAGGAAGACGAGGATGCGCCTGAGGTAATGACGGAAGAGCTCGGCGAAAACGAGGATATTACGCAAAACGAGATACTTGCCGTTGCGGATATGTCCGAATATACCCGCCGCAAGCTCGGTTATTTAGGCGACGAGTACGACAACAAGCGCTACTACGTGCGTTACAGATACGGGTTTGAAGCCAAGCTTCGCGCCGCGTCGGACGAGGTCAAAGAGCGCTACACAAGAATTATGGGCGAGCTTGCACTGTTTAAGAGCATTAAAATCAGTACGAGCTTCCGCGGACAGCGCTTCTACAAGGGCAGAAAGACGCTCGGTCAGATTTACATCAACGGCAAGACGCTGTGCATAGCGTTTGCGCTCGACCCCGAGGCATACGCCGACACCAAGTACCACGGCATTGACAAATCGGACAAAAAGCGCTTTGCCAAAACGCCCATGATGTATAGGCTCACTTCGGTTCGCCGCGTTGAATATGCAAGATACCTCATAATGCACCTTGCCGAGTTCAACTCCATCGTGCCCGACTACGAAACGCAGGTTGAGCCCGTTGACTTATCGCCCCGTACGCCCGACGAGCTGTTCGCAGCCCACGCGTTGCGCATAGCTGTCCTTGGCGAGGCTCCCGAGCTTGAAGGGGAGGCAGAGCCCGAGCTCACTCTCGACGAGAACGCCGACGAAGCCGCCTCCGAAGCGGCGGTAAGCGCGGACGACGAATCCGACGAGCTTGCAATCGACACCCCCGAGGGCAGAATAGTGTTCGACAGAAGCTTTACGGCGCGCATAATTCAGGCGGACGACGCACTCAAAGCCCGCTATTCCGAGCTTAAAAACCATATTCTCTCATACAAGGGCGTGAAAGGCAGAATAAGCTGGAAGAGGGAAACTTTCTCTATCGGCAGAAAGACGCTTGCAACCTTTGCAATCCGCGGCAAAACGCTTATGCTCTATCTTGCAACCGACCCGTCCAAATTCGATGATACCAAGTACAAGGTAGAGAATATGTCCGAGGTCGCAAGCCGCAGAAAGACGCCGCTTTTGTTCCGCGTCAAGGGCGACAGGCGCACAACGTATGCAAAACAGCTTATAGATATGCTGCTTGAAGAAAACGGCGTGGCGCACGTCGAGCGCAAGCCGCAGGACTACACCCTGCCGTACAAATCTACCGACGCACTCGTAAAGCGCGGGCTGATAAAAATTACTACGCACAACGGTTTCGGTTTTGCGCAGGACAAAAAACAGTAACGTAAAAAAGGGCTTATTCCGAACGGGGATAAGCCCTTAATTACTTGATTTAGTTTTAAAAAAGAGCTAAAATTAGTAAAAACGAAAAAGACAAAAAGTTTATTTATGAACGTAACGGCAGAGCAGTTAAAAAACTTAAAAGAGGGCGAATATATACTTCTCGATATGAGGACGGACGCGGAAAGGGCGTACGGTAGTATACCCGGTTCCATTCCCGTCGTAGCGCGGGAATTGATTAAAAATCCGCCCGCGGATAAGACCAAAAAATATATAATTTACTGCAACAGCGGCAAGGCGAGCGTGGAGGTTGCCGAGGAACTTGCAGATATGGGCTATCAAGCATATAACCTTGTTTTGGGGTACGCCGCGTGGCTTTTGGAGAGGGTAAAGGAGCAGGCGGGCGAGGATTTGCGCAAAAAAGCCGAACACAGCCTGCAAACGACCTTTAAAAGGGATATCTGGGGCAAGTTCAAAAAAGCGGTTTGGGACTATAAGCTTATAAAGGACGGCGACAGGGTTGCCGTGTGCATTTCGGGCGGGAAGGACTCGATGCTAATGGCAAAGCTCTTTCAGGAGCTCAAAAAGTACTCGAAATTCAAGTTTGAGGTCGAATATCTCGTAATGGACCCCGGCTACAATTCGGACAACCGCAAAATCATAGTGGACAACGCCGAAAATTTAGGGATACCCGTTCATATTTTCGAGTCTGATATATTCGAGTCGGTCTATCACGTGGAGAGATATCCTTGCTATCTATGCGCAAGAATGAGGAGGGGGCATCTCTATCATTTCGCAAAAGAACTCGGCTGTAACAAAATAGCTTTGGGTCATCACTACGACGACGTAATAGAAACCATACTTATGGGTATGCTCTACGGCGCGCAGGTTCAGACGATGATGCCAAAGCTCCACAGCACCAACTTCGAGGGCATGGAGCTAATCCGCCCTATGTATCTTATCCGCGAAAGCGACATAATCAGGTGGCGCGATTATAACGGGCTCAACTTTATACGCTGCGCCTGCAAATTTACCGACGATTGCACCACTTGCCGAAACGAAGAAAACCGCTCTAAAAGGGTGGAGATAAAGGAGCTTATAAAGGAGCTTAAAAAGACCAATCCCGAGGTCGAACAGCATATATTCAAGAGCGTGGAAAACGTAAATTTGAACACGGTAATCGCCTACAAGGACGGGGACGGCGTGCATCACTTTTTGGACGATTACGACGAAAAAAAATAAAATTGCGGTCTGCAAAGCGCGGACCGTAATTTTTTTGCACTGTGAAATGTTTTATGGACGCATTTATCCGACTCACATACATTTGAGTGCGTGAGAGAGCATGCAATGTAAATTCGCACAGCATAATCTGAAAGAGTCTGCCAAGCCGGTTGACTCTTTTTAAATGCTTTTCAAAAACTCTATCAGAAGTTGCTTTTGTTTTGGAGTTAGCTTAGCTATTACCTCGGATAGATTTTCCTTTTCTTCGCCCACATTGAAGAACTCCGATAACGTAACGCCCAGTCCATCGCACACCAGGCGAAGCTGACCGATTGTTATATCTTGCTGTCCAAGCTCCACACGTCGCAAATGCGTCTGGGAAACGCCTGCCCACTCTGCCAACCTGTTCTGTGTGAATCCTGCCCGCTCTCGCAGTTCCTTTATTCTTCTTCCGACATCCATACGCGTTCCTTAAAAATTATTCTTATAGAAATAATTTTACAGGTTTTTACGCAATAGTTTAGTTTTTTAGGGTTGCTTTATTAGTCTTATAGTACTATAATAATTATATCTATAAGACTATCCATCGCATTTGAGGCGTATTATGGGGGTTTCTTATGAAAAAGAAAATTCGGATAGGTTTTTACACTGATTAAAAAAAATAATTGCGAATTCCGCAATAAATTGTAACCGCAACATATTGTATAAGAAAGTCAAACGTGTGCCACATAAGGTAAAATTACAGGTTTAAACAGGTAATCTTACCAAAAAGTGTGAGTGGCGTAGGATATACCGCTACGAAAAACGA
>JAFLVP010000008.1 GCA_022508265.1 Clostridiales bacterium | reverse complement strand
CAGTTGGTAGAGCAGCTGATTCGTAATCAGCAGGTCGCCGGTTCGAGTCCGGCCAGTAGCTCCAAAAAAAGCATCCCTTTGTGAGGGGTGCTTTTTTTGGAGCTATTTTAACGGTTTGAGCCGCGTTCGCGTGAGGGCGGAGCCCGAAGCTTTGCGCCACTTAATATAAAAAATTCAGATAACAAGGCGCAAAGTCCGCGCCGATAGTCAATGTGTGAAAAAAATCGGCAACAAACTTATCTAATTGATTGTCATTTGTAAAATTTAGGTGTATTATAAAAAAGAAACTCAGAGAATCAAAGAGGTAAATTATGATATACAGAACGCATAATTGCGGACAGCTTCGTAAAGACGATGTAGGTAAAAAGGTAAAGCTTGCGGGCTGGCTTGACAGCAAGCGCGACAAAGGCGGTTTGCTTTTTGCCGTTTTGCGTGATTTCTACGGGGTGACGCAGGTTGTCTGTTCGGAAGAACCCTGCCTGTCAACCTTGCGCAATATCCCCACCGAGTCAACGATATCTGTAGAAGGGGAGGTAGTACTGCGCAGTGCTCCGAACGATAAACTGCCTACGGGCTTTATCGAGATTGTGCCCGAAAAGGTAGAAATTTTAGGCAAGCGTATAATGCCCGCTCTTCCGTTCGAGGTTTCCCGTTCGCTTGACGTAGGCGAAGATACCCGTCTGCGCTACCGTTTCCTCGATTTGCGCAATCCGCTTGTAAAGGATAAAATTATTCTTCGTTCTCAAATCATACAAGAGATACGCAGGCTTATGACCGAGAAAGGTTTCTTGGAAATGTCCACGCCCATTTTAACGAGTTCTTCGCCCGAAGGCGCGCGCGATTATATAGTGCCCAGCCGCATCTATCCCGGCGAGTTCTATGCACTGCCTCAAGCGCCTCAGCAGTATAAACAGCTTTTAATGTGTTCGGGTTTCGACAGATATTTCCAAATTGCGCCCTGTTTCCGTGACGAAGACGCGCGTGCAGACCGTTCGCCCGGCGAGTTTTATCAGCTCGACCTCGAAATGGCGTTTGCAACTCAGGAGGACGTGTTCGGCGTTATAGAAGACATGTTCCCGCCCTTGTTTTCCAAGTTTTCGGGCTGGGAGGCGGATAAGCCCCCGTTTAAAAGAATAGCTTACCGTGACGCGCTTGAAACGTACGGTACGGATAAGCCCGATCTTCGCAATCCGCTAACCGTTGCGGATATATCCGAGATAATGCAGGGTTGCGGTTTTAACGCCGTAGAGGGAAAAATCGTGAAAGCCATTGCCGTAAACGGCACTGAGGCCCCCCGCAAGTGGATAGATAAGACGGCGGAAGATTTTAAGGTAAAAACAGAGGGCGGCACAATGTTCTGGTTCAAGCTGGACGAGTCGGGTGCGCCCGTAGGCGGAATTGCAAAATTCCTCGGCGAAAAGATAGAAGCTCTCAAAGAAAAATTGGATTTGAAAGCGGGTGCGTTTGTTGCGCTCGTTGTCGACGAGACGCTCGGTCTTGCGCAAAAGCGGGCGGGTGTCCTCCGCACTATGCTGGGCACGGGATTAGACCTTCTTGAAAAGGACGTTTACCGTTTCTGCTGGATAGTCGACTTCCCTATGTACGAAATCGGCGAGGAGAGCGGCAAGCTCGAATTCTGCCACAATCCTTTCTCTATGCCGCAGGGCGGGTTGAAAGCATTGGAAGAGAAAGACCCGCTTGATATACTCGCTTGGCAGTACGACATCGTGTGCAACGGCGTCGAGCTTTCGTCGGGCGCGGTAAGAAATCACGACCCCGAGATTATGCTTAAAGCCTTTTCGCTTGTCGGCTTGGGCAAAGACGAGGTGGTTAAAAAGTTCCCTGCGCTTTACCATGCATTTGAATACGGCGCTCCTCCGCACGCAGGTGTAGCTCCCGGTGTGGACAGAATTGTAATGTTAATCTCCAATACCGTGAATATTCGTGAGGTTATCGCATTCCCTATGAACAAAAATGCACGCGACCTTATGATGAACGCACCTTCCCCCGTTGAACAAAAACAGCTCGACGACGTGCATATCGTCTTGAAAAACGAAAATAAAAAGGCATAAAACTCAACATATATTTACGCTCCGAAAAACTCGGAGCGTTATTTTTTATAAATTTTTTAAAAACAGTTGACAGGGTTCTGTATCTATTGTATAATCACAGTAGGTACTGATATGCAACTTATTATAACTTACGACTCTGGCGAGCCGATTTACGAACAGATTAAAAAGCAAATAAGAGGGATGATACTTTCGGGCGACCTTATCGAGGGAGTTATGCTGCCCTCTATAAGAACGCTTGCAAAGGAGATAGGCGTGGGCATAATTACGGCAAAGCGCGCCTATGACGACTTATGCAACGAAGGCTTTTGCTATTCACTGCAGGGCAAGGGCGTATTCGTCGCGTCCGTCAACAAGGAGATGGCGGAGGAGTATGCTGTAAAAGAGCTTCGGGCAAAAGTAAAAGAAATAAAGTCGTTTGCCGTGCAAAATTCGGTTGATATCAATATAATTAAGCAAATTTTCAAAGAAGAAATGGGAGATATAAAAAAATGAACGGTTTGGAAATAAGCAATCTCACAATAGATTTGGGCGGATTTAAAATTTCGGACTTAAATCTCGAAATAAAGAGCGGGTGCATAACGGGGCTCGTAGGCAGAAACGGCGCGGGCAAGACCACGTTGCTTAAAACCATAATGCGCCAATTGGAGCCCGTATCGGGACGAATACTTTACAACGGTATGAAATTCTTGGGTAACGAGGTGGAGGTACTCAACTCAATCGCCTGCGTGTTCGACACCCCTCATTTTGCCCTTGCGTCCCGGCCCAAATACCTTTTACAGTATTACAAATCGGCGTACAAAAATTTCGACGAGGAGCTCTTTCACACACTCATGGCGAAATTCAACCTGCCCGAATCGCAGAGTATAGGCAAATATTCCTACGGCATGCAGAAAAAGTGCAATTTAATATTCGGCCTGTGCCAGAACCCAGATATTCTCTTACTTGACGAACCCACTTCGGGCATAGACCCCTACGACAGAAAGGAGATAGTTACCCTCGTTCAGGAATTTATGATGAACGAAAAGCATACCGTGCTCTTTTCAACGCATATAACCGAGGATTTAGACAGGATTGCCGACTATATCGTTATGATGGAAAACGGCAAAATCACTATGAACGAGGACAAAGTAACTCTGACCGAAAAGTACCGCCTCGTGCAGTGTGCGGTAATACCCGAACACCTTCAGGACAAGGCGATAGGCGTGCAAAAGAGCATGTTCGGCTACACCTTTCTCGTAAAGGATATAGAAGTCGGCGGAGAGGGGCTGCTTGTGAAAGTTCCCACTGTCGAGGAGATGTTCGTGCACCTCATAGGCACGGGCGACTTGGACGGCGACAACCAAAACGCAAAGAGGAGAAAGTAATATGAGAACTGTTTTATATAAAAGCGGCTTTTTAAGATATTTTTCGTCTCTTTTGGAGTATTGCCAGCAGAGCAAGCGCAGGAGCGGGTATATCGGCGTATTCGCCGCATACGTCGTCTTATCTTTCGTTTTGAACGCCTTATCGTGGACGTGGTTCTCGGCTGCGCTGCTTGCCGGAATAGCAATTTACCTCGGCGGGCTTCGAAGTGCCACTCCCAACGTAATAACCCTTTCGCCCTACAGCCCCAAACAAAAACTGATCTACGCATGGCTTGCTCCCGCCCTGTACTTCGTACTTGCGCTTGCGGCTATGGTGTTTATAAGAATATTTTTCCTGTCTATCTTCTCTCTGTACGGGCTGTTAGTCGGCTTCGAGGTTTTCCCCATGTGGAAAGAGGCATTTATGTTTGACCCCGTAAAAGCGATGGGAGGTTACGGCATAATATTCGGACTTTTGTTCCAGCTTGCCGGCTATTCGGCGGGTATGTTCTTCGCTTTTATAAAGAAGTGGAGTAACAAGGCAATATTTACCTTCATATTCTGCGTAGCCGTATATCTCTGCCTGCAATTTATGAGCCTTCCTTATTCGCTCACGCTTCCCAAGGGAATACGCTTTATAGGCTTCTTCGAGGCGTCGCCATTCTACAGTCTCGGCTATGAATATATGCAGTATCCCTGGCTTGCCGTGCTCTTATTCGGAGTTGCCGTGTTTGCTTTTTTCGGCTTTACCGTTTGGTTCACAGCACGCAAAAACAGAGGCAAAGACTACTGATCAGAGGGAATATCAATGAAAAAAGCAAAAAAAGCTGGAGGGACAATAGCCTATCTCAATGCACTGTCCCGCTCTTATATACCGCCCGTTAAAAGGGGAGTAGGGGAAGTCCTTCCCGTCGCCCTGTGCGGACTTATATCCTTTTTGGCAATCTATCAGGCAAGGGCGCCCTACGGCGCTGCCGACAGGTTTGATTTTACCACGCTTATATTTTTGTTTGCGCTCATAGAATTTATCGTTTGCGCAATAACCGTTTCGGTGTCAAGGCACAGACCAAACCTTCAATCTCTGTTCCCCATGGCGCCCAAAAAGAAGCTCGTATTAAGGCTTACGGGCGGGCTGATTATATCCCTGTTTTGGTTCGTTACGGTGCTTGCCGCGTTCTTTATTTTGCTTGCAATACCCTTTCTTCTGATGGGAATATTAGTCAATTTATGGGAGGGTATGAGGTTCTATATCGAACTGTATTCAAACGCTTTCCCCGCAATAGACGGCTTGGGCTACGTATTTTTACTCATTTGGCTTATACTCACTTACGGCGCGGCTGTGCTCTGCGGAAGCACAAACAGGGGTGGACTCCGCTGGGGCGTCGCGGGCGGATATGCGCTGTTTTCGGTTGTGTTTACTCTCGTTACAACAAACCTTTTAAACGGAGGAGATACATTTGTTTTAAGAAACACCGTAGTGCAGAATTTCAACTCCCTGCCACTCGCGTGGCTGTGGATAACGGTGCTTGCAACCGCCTCGGCAGGGCTGTGCGTATTTGCCGTAATATATGCAATAAAGCAGAGCAAAGAGGCGGACTTTTAAAGGCCCTGAAATATCAATTGCCCCCGACATATGCCTTAAATAACGAAATTCCGCAATAAAACATAATTGCTCTAAAAAAAGGAGCAAAAATCAAATTGCCCCCAATATATGCTTGATTTAACGCATTTTGTTACAAAAACGGCGCGCAAAAATATTGCGCGCCGTTTTTTTGCGCTTTGCATATAATAGTAATAGCCGTACAGGAGGATATAAATGAGGTTAAGCGTCTGCCTTATTGTCAAAAATGAAGAGGAGGTTTTAGCACGCTGTCTATCCTGTGCGGCAAAATTTGCCGACGAGATAATAGTGGTTGACACGGGCTCCACGGACGACACGGTTGAAATAGCGCGCAAGTTTACAGACGGCGTATATTTTTTCGAGTGGCGCGACGACTTTTCCGCCGCCCGCAATTTCGCGTTTGAAAGAGCAACGGGTGACTACGTTATGTGGCTCGACGCCGACGACGTCATAACGGACGAGAACTGTCTGAAAATCAAAGAGCTTGCAAATTCGGACGGTTTTGATATGGCTTATCTGCCCTACGCCACGGCGTTCGATAACGACAAGCCGACCTTTGTGTATTATCGCGAACGCATTATGAAAAGGAGTATGAATTTCCGCTTCGAAGGCGCAGTGCACGAGGCAATCGTTCCGCGCGGTAAAAGGGTCTATCTTGACGCGCCGGTTTTCCACAAAAAAGTCAAGTCCGGCGACCCTTTGCGCAATCTTTCGATTCTTCAAAGAAAGATTGCCCGCGGGGATAATCTCGACGGGCGGAGCAAATTTTACTACGGCAGAGAGCTTCTTTTCAACAAAATGTATTCGGAGAGCTGTGCCGTTTTAGAGGACTACCTTTCGGGCGACGGCTGGATAGAAAACAAACTCGAAGCGTGCGTCAATCTATATCACGCTTATACCGCGCTCGGAAAAGAGCAGGAGGGGGTAGACGCACTCTTAAAATCGTTCGCGCTCGCCCCGCCGCGCAGTGACGTGTGCTGTATTTTGGGCGAGAGGGCAATGAAAGCAAACGACAACGATACCGCAATTTTCTGGTACGAGCTTGCGCTCCGCCGCAAACCCGATATCAAGGGCGGCGGATTTATAAACCTCGACTACTGCGGGTTTATTCCCAATATTCAGCTCTGCGTGCTATACGACAGGCTCGGCGAAAGGCAAAAAGCAATTTTTTACAACGAGGCGGCGGGCGCGGATAAACCTGACAGTCCCGCCTACCTTCACAACAAAGAATATTTTAAAAACAAACTTAATTAGAGGTGTAAACTCAATGATTTCTGAAAGAATTTTTATTTTATTTGCCTGCTGCAACAACGGTTGCGGCGGCAATAACAACGGTTGCGGTTGCTGCGGCACTGACAGAACGGTGTATGTCACGTCGTTTACCGGCATCACGGGCGCAACCGGAGCAACGGGCGTTACGGGTCCCACAGGCGCTACAGAACACGTTATTTATGGGAAAACAAATTAAATTTCTATTGACATAATCTGATATTGTGGTACAATGTATTTGGTATATTTTTGTGTAAACGGGACTTTGTGGCTGACATCACGCTTGTAAAACTATGTGTCAGCCGCCTCATTTTCAGGCATTGTAACGTATTTTGACGTAAGGAGAAGTAGGGTAACAAATGGATAATATGATTTCGCTGTTATTGCTGGATACGCAAACTACACTTTTAATTTTTTTGATTGCACTGATTATTTTTGTCGTGCTCGTAGCAATACTCGGCACTGTCTTCATACTTGTTTTGCGCAAGCGCCGTCCTGTAATTAAGGTAATTATGAATCCCCTTAACAACCCTTCTGAAGAGCAGGCAAAGCCTCAAGCCGCAGCGCAAGAGCATAAAGCAGTAACCCAAGCACAGCCTGCGGCAGTTGAGCCGCAACCCGTAGTTGTTCCCGCAGTAATCGAAGAAGAGCAACCCGAAGAGGTGCCCGAGGAAGTTCCTGAAGTAGTCGAAGAAGAACAGCCCGAAGAGGTGCCCGGGGAAGTTCCTGCAGTAGTCGAAGAAGAACAGCCCGAAGAGGTGCCCGAGGAAGTTCCTGCGGTAGTCGAAGAAGAACAGCCCGAAGAGGTAACCGAGGAGGTTCCCGAAGTTGTAGAAGAAGAGCAACTTGAAAAGGTAACCGAGGAAGTTCCCGAAGTTGTAGAAGAGGACAATCCTGAAGAGGCTCCCGAAGACGACAATGCGCAGGTAATTGCGGCATATGAGGGGGGCAATGTTCAGGAATCGGAGAGCGGCGCAATCGTTCGCGGCGAGGACGGAACGGCAATTTACTTTATGTACAACAAGTCGTTTACCGCCAAGCTTATTCAGGCAAGGGACGAGGTAAGGGAATACTACAACACCCTTAAAAACTATTGTTTAAGCTATAAGAAAGTTACAACGCGCATAAGCTGGAGTCACGAAAACGTTAAAAACGGCAGAAACAAGATATGCCGCTTTGTGCTTCGCGGAAAATCTCTGTATCTCTATTTGCCGCTCAATCCCGACGACTACGCCGAGACCAAATATAAGGTCGAACGTTCGGAGGCAAAGCGCTTTGAGGAGCTGCCCTGTCTGTACCGCATAAAGAACCCCCGCCGCGTCAAGTACGCGACCGAGCTCATTGACGCGGTAATGGAGAAATACGGACTTAAATTCGTGGAAAAAGAGAGCGAGGACTTCGTAAAAGATTATCCCTACGAGGAGACCCTGCCGCTCATAAAGCGCGGACTTATAAAGGTAACCCGCTCCAACAAAAAGATTGAATTTGAAGATTTGCCCGACGAGCCTATCGTACCAATGTTCAGCATAGAGCCCCGTGCCGAGGTCAAGGTACAGGAGGTTAAAGAACTTATGGCGGACGACGTCGCCGAGGCGCTCGTAATTCACAGCGCGAGAAAGGCGGATACCACCAAGAAAGGAATAGTAAACATAGACGTGCTGTCCGAGTGTTTTAAAGACGGCGAAAAAGTCACTTTGGAAGAAATCAAAAAGCGTGTTGCGGGCTTCGATAAGAAGATTACCTACGTTAAGGTGCTTGCCCGCGGTACGCTGAACAAAAAACTCATTGTCGAGGCGGACATGTTCTCTGTCGACGCGGAAAAAATGATACTTTTAACCGGCGGACAAGTCATAAAGACCCAAGCTTAATTATCAGCCCGTGCGCATTTTAGCGCACGGGCATTTTAATGTAAAAGTAAATTGTCAAACTAAGTGCAACACTTAGAGAGAAATAAGTTAAATAAATCAACGGGGTTTTTTAAAGCCCAAAACCTTTTTCGGTCTGGCGTTAATTAACGCCAGATTTTTTTGCTGCTTTAATTTCAGTAAGAAAGATGCACCACGTATTGCTTTAAATTTATTGGCAATACCTCTAAATAATAAAATCAACTTGACAAAAAATCTGAAAATAGTATAATAAATATAATTAAATTATTATATGTTGTTATATCGGTTTATTGCTTCGGAGAAAATTCTATGAAAAAACTAATTTGTATAATTTTATCGTTGCTCTGTGCATTTACTACGGTTGCGTTTGTCGGGTGCAATCCGGAAAATAATAATGAATCCGGAAAAGAATACAATATAATTTTTACTCTTGCAACAATTCCGCCTGTCTTAGCTGCTCTGGACTGTATAAATAACGGTAATGAGACCTATGCTTTTATCGAGAGAGGCAAAACGTACAACGGTATAGATAACGTTACAGGTTTTAGCAATATCGGATTTGATAAGGCAAACAATACCAGTACAGGGTTTACCAATGCCGATTTTGATACCGTCGTTGACAAAATTAAAGACCTGAACGTAAACGGTAATGAAAAGTTTAATATTTATGTTTGCGATTACACCGTATTGATGGGGTTTGGTTTGGTTGCAAGCGCTGAACTGAAAAATAATCAGTATCAAATTGTGCTTTGTGAAATCGGCGGTGAAACTTATAAAGGATTAGACAGCGATTATATCACCGGCAAGACTGTTGACTCCTCCACCGATGAACCTTATGAAAAGTTTTTAGAAGACATTACCTCAGTCAAATCAAAGATAGCTACCATATTATCTAAAAAAAAGCATAAAGTAAATTTTGATATAGGATATGATTTGGCTTATCCTGCAGCGACACTAAGTAACGTAAAATATCTTATTCAAGATGAGGTTAACATTAAAAATCGTCTTGAAATGTTAGGCTCGGAGAATTGTAAAACAAAATTACTCCCCGTATTCGGCTTTGAAGGAAATACGGATATAAGAATAAATTTTGACTTCGGAAGTATCAGTGAAAGAGTTGAAAGATTGCAACCTGCCCAAAAAAAGAATTATCTTAAACTTATGTACGGGGAATATTTCGAAGATACTTACAGTACTTTGACTCGTTCAACGCTTTCAGACAATGTAACCGAGGTACCCTCAGAAAAACTTGTTTTTATAGGTTCAAGAGCTAACTCCTATCCTCATCTTGCAAAATATTTTGGTTATGTCGACGTGACGGATGCAAGTCAAGTACCCGATTCGTATGACGAATTAAAGAGTATGTATAAGACAGATTTCCTGTTTGGCAAGGAAGAGGATTATCAGTTATTTATAAATGAATTAAAAGATGCAACCAATTACGAAAATAATGCGTTACCTGAACAGGAATTTCTGGATGCTATAAAAGTAGATTGTTTTAATTATTATATTGATTATCTGGTTACACTTAAATTTACTTATTTAAAATACGGTAAAGATTATGATATCGTATTGAAGGGGCATCCAAGCGAAGTTTTGGGTGAACACGAAACCTGGAATCAGCATTACGACGTTTCTGTCAATGAGCAGGATTACCGATACGATAAGCTGTATGATAATCTGTTGTCGGCGTTCCACGAACAGGATTCAATCGGTAAATATATCGGTTTGATCCCGTTTGGTACTGCCGCTGAGAATTTGGCATATCTCGGTGTCGACATCTCGCTTTGCGGACTGTCTTCGGGTACCTATACGGGTTACGAGCAGTCAGTTGATATTAAATTTGTTATAGCGACGGTAGATACCGCTATAGACAGTGATACAAATATCAGTGGAAGATATGCTAACGGAACGTTGCTGGACCATGATAAGAATGGCAAAGAAGATATAACTGCGTTTTTCAATATTGGTAATTTGTATAAGCAGCTTATTGAATACTATTCATCCGAAGAGCATGGCAATAATATATATAAAGCCTATTATGAAGATAAATTTAAGGCTTGGCTAAGGGCTGTTAATGGGTTGGCCGAAGATGCGGATACTAATGGCTATGACGTGGATAATCAAGGGTTTTTAATAACCCCCAATGATTAAGTAATTTGATTTTGTGTTAAGTGCAACACTTAGAGATAAAAAAGTTAAATAAATCCACAGGTTTTCCGTAATGTAAAACTTTTTTAGGTCTGGCGTTAATTAACGCCAGATTTTTTGTATACGGAAAACCCCCGGATAGTCTGGGGGGTCCCCAAAGGCTTATTGTTCATATGTACTAATTTTTGAAATTTTTTTCGACATATTTGTTGATATATTAATTCAGGTATGATATGATAGATTATATAATGGATTTATAGTATTTATCAGTACAAGAGGTCAATATGCGATCAAAGAGAAAAATTATCAACGGCTTAATAATTGCGGCAATGTCGGTAGTACTCGTCGTCATCATAGTGTTATATGCAATATTTATGCAGGACAGAATTTTTGATGAAAGCGCAAACCATCTTTCCGAAGTTTACGGGCAGACGAATGCCGCCCTTCAACAGAGAATAGCTTCCCACCGTAATATTATGAAGAGCTGGGAAAGTTATATCTTGGAAAAGGCCCAGCATCCTGACGAGAAAGAGCAGCAAGAGTTTGAAAGATTTATTGACACACAGAAAAAGAACTTGAACGTTACAAGGTTTTCTTTTATCAATACTATGAATATGTCTCTTCCGCAAGAGGACGAGGACAAGGACAAAATATACGCAATGGACAGAGATGGCAGACGATATCTGCTTGAGTTAAGGCGTTCGCCCAAATTTTTGTTCAAAGAGGGGGAAGATGCCGCCGTTGCGTGTATGCGTACTTATATCCCCGGCACAGGCATAGAAGTTAAAGATAAATACGGTTCGGTTATAGCACCTAAGGGGCAGAAAAGAAACGACTATAATGAGAAAGACAGGTTCATTATGGTTGCCGTTATGTTTGACAGTTCCCATTATTACACTGCTCCCGGTGACGACAGCGCGTTCAGATATAACGGTATAGCGTTCTTTTTCGATGTAGAGGATATCTCCTACTCCATCGAAGTAGATGCGTTCGACGGTCAGGGAAACACGTTCCTTGTTTTGCCGAACGGTCTTGAAGAGGAATCGACGGGTCTCGTCCTGTTGCAGTCGGGTAAAGACAAGTTTTTTAAGACCGGCGATGACGAGCAGTTAAACTTTCTGAAGTTTTTGAGTGAAAAAACTAAGATGAAAAAGAAGGATATCACAAGCCTTCAGAACGAATGGGAGCGAATTGATAATGAAGAGATAGGCAGTTATACCACTACTTTCAGGGGAAATAACGGTAAGGAATATTATCTCAATTGTCGCAAGGTAGCTTTTAACGACTGGATAATGGTGGGGGCAGTGCCCGCAGACGTAGTCAACGAAAGTATGACGAGCTTAAGAACGCTTACAATCATCGTTATGGCGGCGATATTCATCGTGCTCGGCGGCGGCGTTGCCTGGTTCATCATAATGAGCAACAAGCGCAAGATGCAGGACAAGGAGCTTGCCATAAAATCGCGCGAAGGACTTTTCGACCTTTTAACCGACAACACGAGGGATATATTTGCGCTGTTCGACGCAAGAACGGGCGAAGCGGAGTACGTCAGCCAAAACGTGCAAACTGTATTGGGGCTCGACGTAGAGGAAGTTAAAAAAGACGTCTTCAAAATATTGACCTCCTCCGAAGAAACAATCAAAGAAATGAAAAAGCATTACTCATCGGAAAATTTAAGCGAAGGCTACGTCATAGAAGAGCTACCGATGAAGAATGCAAAAGACGGAACCGAATATTGGTTCAGGCTGGGTGTAAATGCCTCGCAGCACAAGGGCAGCACGAGGCAGGTGCTCATGCTCTCCGACCGTACGAAGGAACGCCAGATGCGCGCCGATTTGGAGGCGGCGCTTCAAATTGCAAAATCTGCAAACGAGGCAAAGAGCAACTTCCTTTCGAATATGTCGCACGACATAAGAACGCCCATGAACGCCATTATAGGCTTTGCTACTCTGCTTGAAAAGGACGTTGAAAACCCCGAAAAAGTAAGGGAGTACATACGCAAAATTTCGTTTTCCAGCCATCATATGCTCAGCCTTATCAACGATATTTTGGATATGAGCAAGATAGAGAGCGGCAAGAGCACGATACACATTGCAGAGTTTTCTTTCCCCGAACTTTTGGAAGAGCTGTATTCGATAATAATCAACCAGGTCAAGAGCAAAAATCAGACATTTGAAATGCACACTAAGGGCAACATACCCGAGCTTGTTTACGGCGATAAGCTGCGCATAAACCAGGTTATGCTTAACCTTCTTTCCAACGCAGTAAAATACACCCCCGTGGGCGGTGATATTCAATTGAACGTAGAGGCGCTTAAAGAATCCGTTCACAACCACGCGCACCTGCGCTTGACCGTTAAGGACAACGGTCTCGGTATGAGCGAGGACTTTGTAAAGGTCATTTTCGAACCCTTCTCGCGTGAAACTACCGCCGCAACGCGTGAAATTCAGGGCACGGGTCTCGGTATGGCTATTACCAAGCAGATTATCGACCTCATGGGCGGCACTATCACGGTCAAGAGCAAGCGCGGCAAAGGCAGCGAGTTTGTCGTTGAATTCGAGCTTGCGAAAGTCATACAGACCTACGGCGACGCAAAGGAGTTCTGGACACAGCACCATATAAGCAGTCTGCTCGTCGTCGACGACGATTCCGACGTCTGCATAGAAGTCAAAGAGCTAATGAGCGACACGGGCGTGGCAGTCGACTATTGCATGAGCGGCAAAGAGGCGATTGCAAAGATAGAGGCAATGAAAAAGGGCGATATTAAGTACGACGTCGTAGTTCTCGACTGGAAGATGCCTGAAATGGACGGTTTGGAAACGGCTAAACGCATAAGGGCGATTACCGGCGAGTCTCTGCCCATTATGTTCTTATCCTCTTACAACTACGAGGATATCGAAGATGAGGCAAAAAAAGCCGGCATTCACGCATTCCTGCCCAAGCCCTTCTTCGTATCCAATTTCCGCAATGCGGTGGCAAAGCTCAACGACGAGGAAGAACAGGAAGTTCCCGAAACGGAAGAAGAGGCATCGATGGAGGGACTCAACATCCTTGCCGCGGAAGACAACCCCATCAATGCGGAAATTCTCGGCGAGCTACTCGATATCGAGGGCGCGACCTGCACCATAGTCGAAAACGGCAAGCTTGCGGTCGAAGCCTTTGAAAAGTGCGAACCGGGCACCTATGATATGATATTTATGGACGTACAGATGCCCGTCATGAACGGACACGAGGCTTCCAAAGCAATCCGCGCATGCAGTCATCCCGAGGCAAAGACCATACCCATAATTGCGATGACGGCAAACGCGTTTGACGATGACAAAAAAATGGCATACGATGCGGGCATGAACGCCCACGTTGCAAAGCCCATAGATATGGCTGTACTTAAAAAGACGGTCGCAAAACTTCGAGGAGGACACAATGAGTAAAAGAAGTATTTTAATAGTCGACGATTCCGAGCTCAACCGCGCACTGCTTTCGGATATGTTGGAGAACGATTACGACATAATCGAAGCGGAAAACGGTTCGGAAGCAATACGTATTTTGCACGAAAGAGAGCTTGAAATCTCGCTGATGCTGTTGGACATAGTTATGCCGGAGATGAACGGATTTGAAGTTCTGGAGGTAATGAATCAGAAGGACTGGATAAAGTCAATCCCCGTAATTATGATTTCGGCAGAAACCAGCAGTACAAGTATTGACCGTGCATACGACTTGGGCGCAGTTGACTACATAAGCCGTCCGTTTGACGAGCGCACCGTCAAGCACCGTGTAAACAGCAACTTTATGCTCAGCCTTCGTCAGGCGGAAATGACGGAACTCTTATCATCGCAAATCTATCAGAAGGAAAAAGACAACAGCCTTATGATAGAAATTCTGTCGCACATAGTCGAATTCCGTAACGGAGAAAGCGGACTGCACGTTATTAACGTAAACACGATTACAAAAATGCTTTTAGAGGCATTGGTAAAGAAAACCGACAAATATCCCCTTACAAATCAGGATATCCGTACGATAGTTACTGCATCGGCATTACACGACATAGGTAAAATTTCCGTTCCCAGCGAAATTTTAAATAAACCCGGACGCTTTACTCCCGAAGAATTTGCTATTATGAAACAGCATACGGTAGAAGGCTCAAACATGCTTGACGCGCTTCCTTTCCACAAGGACGACCCGCTCGTTAAGGTGAGTTATGAAATCTGTCGCTGGCACCACGAACGTTACGACGGCAGGGGCTATCCTGACGGTTTAGTCGGCGAGGCTATTCCAATCTCTGCGCAAGTCGTTGCCATGGCGGACGTCTACGACGCATTGACGGCTGAAAGATGCTATAAACCCAAAATTGAGCCCGACAAGGCAGTACAGATGATTATGAACGGCGAATGCGGACAGTTTAACCCTATTTTGACCGAATGTCTTTTGGAAATTCTGCCGAGACTCAAAACAGAGTTGAAAGCTTTGTCACTTGAAAGTAACACCGAGGCAAAGCTTCAGGAAACAGTAAAGCAGATACTCAAAAACGACAGCAACGGCGTATCGGACAGGTCGATAACGCTCTTGGAGAAGGAAAGACAAAAGTTCCAGTATCTTTCCGATATTTCCTTGGAAATTACTTTCGACTATACTCTCGTGCCCGAAATTATGGTTCTTTCGGATTTTGGCGCAAAGCGTCTGGAATTACCTGTCAGAATTGCCGACCCGAGCAAATCCGATGCATGGAATAAAATCTTCAAGCCTGAAGATTTCGCCCGTTTCAAAGATTTGTTAGGACATACCAACCCCGCAAACAGCGTCGTAATAGACAAGTTTAAATTTAATATCGGCGGGGAAGAAAAGTGGGGCAAGGTCATTGCAAAGGCAATGTGGTCGGATGCCGAGCCGCCTCAGCTTGAAGGCGCAATCGGTAAAATTATCGACGTTGACGACGAAGTCAAGGCAATGGCGGACTTTGAAAGAAGAGCCAACCACGACGCAAAGACGGGACTTTTCAATTACAACGTCGCTAAAAAGCATATAGACATGGAACTTGCCATGAACGACGGCACCAAGTATGTGCTTGCAATGTTCGATTTAGACAACTTCAAGCAGGCAAACGACGTGTACGGGCACCTGTTCGGCGACGAAATTTTGATGGCAATTGCCGACAGACTGCGTAAAAACATGCGCAGTACCGATATTGCGTCAAGAATGGGCGGCGACGAATTTATATTCTTTATGGAATATTCAGGCAACTACGAACCGCAGATTAAGCGTATTTTCAAGAACCTTACCCAACCGTATAAAGAGTTCAACATCGGCGTCAGCATGGGTATAGTCACCTCCGACCGCTACAACGGCAACTACGACGACCTGTTTGCAATGGCGGACGAGGCTATGTACATAGTTAAAAAGAACGGCAAGAACAGTTACCACGTTTACGGTAGCGACGAGAATAAATAATAGGAGTTAATTATGACAGTTAAAGAATGTTACGAAGCGTTCGGCGGAAATTACGATGAAGTTATCAGCCGTTTACGCACGGATGAAAGGGTTGCAAAATTCTTAAAGAGGGTATTGGACGACGGAAGCTATCAGCTTCTTATCGACTCGATTGCTACGAACAACGTTGACGAGGCGTTCCGCGCAGCGCACACGCTTAAAGGCGTCTGCGGAAATCTGTCCATAACGCAGTTCGGCGAATCGTCGTCGGCTCTTTGCGAGTACCTGCGCGAAAACAAAGTAATAGACGGCAAAGTCATGTCGATGCTTGAAACGGTTAAGGCAGATTACGAACGGACGATAAACTCTATCAAGCAGTTGGACGGCTAATTTAAGGCGCGCCGCCGCAAGCCTGTAAAAATGGCAAGCAGGCGAGGCATAATTGTACAAAACAGCATATAAATAAAGCACCGAACGCATGTGGAAATAGCGCAACGTATCGGTGTTTTTTTGTGCCTCAGTCGAAAATTAAAAAGTAACACGTGTTGCCAATTTATGACACTTATGTTGAAATGATAACGTGCATACGGGTGGCAAAAACAACCAAAACGGGCAACCGTGTGTCAAAAATGCGCGTCAAAGGCATATTTTTGGCATAAAACGCACATATGGGTCGTAAAATTTACAAAAATGGTCGAAATATACAGCATATTTTACATTCATTTATTTGACAATGAAAATTTATGTTGTATAATAATGTAAAACTACAAAAAGTTTTATGCTGCTGAAAATATGTTTCGGCGGTGTTTTGTGCATTTAAAAATAACCTTTTTTGAAGAATTGCTACATGCATTGGGGAGGTAAGTTTATGATTAAATCTAAAACGAGAAAAGGATTGCTAATCATCTTATCAATAATCTTTATTTTAAGCGTAAGCCTTTACGCTGCTTTGGGCGTTGAAAACAACTTTGCCTTTGCAGCCGAAAGCGAATCTACAGGCGAGCGTGTAACTATGCTTGATTTAATGGAGCGCTATCCTACCGAGTTCATATTGGGTCCTGTTGACGTTCAGGATAGGAACGGCGACGGAAAAATCGACCGTAACGATATAAATAAAGAAACGGGCAAATATTACTATAAAGAAGATAATGCACATACCGTCAGAGACGTAAACGGCAATATTCTTTATGGCTCTAACGGCAAACCCGTATATACCAATAACACCTTTGGTATTCCCGCCGAAAAATATTTTGATGTGGAAAACTACATATATACCACGGAGCATAAAACAAATAACGTGGTTGACGGTCGTACGCTTTACGGTTGGCAGGCGGGTATTCGCGGAGAATATCATCTTGATAGTTCCAATGAACTAATTACAAACACTATTGCGGAAAACGGCGAAATTAAAACCGGCGGTAAGCTTGGCGATACTGCGTCTCCGATAGGAATTTACGTCAATTGGTCGGGAAACTCATGGGGAGATTGGTTCGGCACAACCGTAAAATACGCCTTAATCGTTCCTGACGATATCGTTGAGGTTGGCACGGGCAGTGCCGCATTTGTTGCGTTAGACAGTAATGGCAATAAAGTAACGTATTATAATAATACCACTAATTCCAACAGCACGTCACAGAGTCCGACTACTACGGGCACGGCGGCTGAATATACCGATTTCGGTTTCTTCTTGAGAACCGGTTACGGTTTAGGAAGAAGTGAAGATCCCTATTTCTGGCAGCCGCGTGAAAGGCTTGGCGGTGTATATTTTACCGAAAACAGCAAATTGATAAGTATTGCCGCCGGCAAGAGAATGGATATAAGCAGAACTACAGTCAATCATATTGGCAAGGGTGCATTTCAGTACTGCGACAATATTCGGTTTTTGGTTCTGCCCGATAAAAATGAAGGCATAACTCAAGGCTTACAAACCATAGGTGCTTATGCGTTTGAGCATTGCGCGCAGATATTGGACGTAAATATTCCTTCCTCCGTAACCTCGGTGGGCAACTATGCGTTCGCGAATTGTAGCTCTATATTGCATTTGACTTTAAAAGGTACTTGGAGCACTAAAGGTACGGGCGTCTTTGACGGTTGTTCCAAAATCAAGCATGTAGATAACGGCGTAAATTATACTTTCGGAACGGGTGTCACAACAAACAGCACCGTATACGTGTTTGGCGGAGTGCCGCAAAATGACGTTCCGGATACCGGTAAATACGGCTTTATATTCGAAAGAACGAGCGGGGGTGTATGGACTGCTCTATCTCTCGCTGGTGAAACCGGTGAGTCGCAGAATACCGTATTCGTCTTCCCCGATAGTAGCGACTTCACCGACAGTGGCGACCGCAGAACGGGCGTTCAATACGACCACCTCGACGCCTCGGGCAACAAGGTAAAGGTTGATTTGCCTACCGGCTCTACGAGTGCCACTTATACAATTGCCAATAGTTTTGCAAGCGGCACATGGTGTAGAAACGTAATTATGCCCGAGGCGTGTACGGCGATAGGCGCAAATGCGTTTGCCGGGTCTCATGTTCAGTACCTGGAAACATATGCAACGACTATAGGTGCGAGCGCGTTTACCGACACACAAGGCGACGATCAGTATATATATTTCCATAAAGCGCCTACCAGTGTGACAGCCAGCTCTTTCAGTACCTTCTCGAACACCGGACACTTCTATTTCGAAAATAAACAGATTTACGATACGGTACTTGGGTCAGGCAGACCTAATTGGTTGCCTAAAGGAAAAGAAGACTGTTATCTTATTCCTATAGTTGCAGAAATTAACAATGAAGACAGCGAGTCCGTTTCGATAAACGACAGCGATATGACGGACCGCTTCTTTATGGATTCCGACTATGTAAAAAATCCCGTAGTTAACGGCGGTACGACAAAACAAATAGTCTACACAAAAAGATTAAGCGACCATAATTTCAACTTTGTCAAACAAAAGAACGGCAGCTGGGTGGAAGTTTCTGCAGAGGCTTCAAAGCATAGCTCGCCCGCTTTGAGTAATATGAGTAGTACCGTTTGGTACCCCGATACAAACTACGGTACTTCAACTACCGCATCAGCTCAATACAAAGACAATGCTACAACCGCAATCACCATTTATACTAAAAATATTGCTATTCCCGACGTGCTTTACGATACCGTTCACGGCGACCTCGAGTTCGACTACGGTGGAACGTATCAGTTTGAAAACAACGTAAGTAAAGTCCTCGGCGGAAATAACGACGACCAGACCATAGACTATCTTACGGTGCTGGGATTAAGCGGCGACTATACGGTAAACTTAAAGAAATTCACTTTCCCTGATGGTAGGACGGATGGCACCGCAATTACGAAGGGCTTACTCAATGCCGGAGATTACGATTTCTCGGTCGTTCTGAACGCACAAAAGTGGGGCGTTTGGTCAGACGAATACATATCCAAACATTCAAGTGAGCTTACCGCCACGGCAACCGTCAACCGTATGATACTCGATTACAGCTCACTTAGTAATATTCCCGAGTTTGTAATCGACGACGGTAAAGATACGTCTTTGCACGGCAACAATACGCCCATTTATAAGTACGGCGACAAATGGTACGCAGCGGAAAGGAGCGGCGAAACGGCGGACGGTTCTGCATCGGTAACCAAACAGTACGTCTATTATGATGAAAACGGCAGCGTTAAGATAAAGCTTAAGGGCGAAACGAATATTGAAAGTGACGGTTCCTCCTCAAAGCTCGGCAACGTATTAATCTATTCAAGAGAGGGCTTTGAGTACAGCGAGGCTACGTCCCACACGGCAACCTTCAAGCTGCAAGTCAAATACGTTCCCGATATTCCTACCATACAGTCCAACTACGAGTTCTATTACGGAGACGACTATTATGGCAGTACAACCGATGAAACTACGGGTTTGACGATAAAGGACAGAAAAACTTATACCTTTACCATAACCAAGACGTGGTATATCGTCATAGAAATGAACATGTTCGTCATTTCGGGCGATTCAAATAATACCGCTTACAATCTCTATTCGAGCGGCGCAATCGACTACAACGACGCTATAACCGCAAACGTTCCCGCTCTTTTGCACGGCTCTTCTGCGGGCAACATTACGTTTACAATCGACTACGTATCAACCGACGGCAACACCAAGGCAACGATAACGGGCGAAAACGGGCCGTTGGTAATGGGTGCGAACGGCGACGTTAAAAATACCATTGCGTACTACATAAATTCGTCCATGCCTGCGGGTACTTATACCTTAAAGCTTACAGGTGCAAGCGTAACGGATGACGTCAAGACCTATCCCGAAATAGGCGGCACTTACACGCTCGTTGTAAATCCCGTGTCGTTTGGCAAAGCCGATATCGACGAAATACACAAAATAATACGCGGCACGGCGGTGCCCGACGCGGATGAAAAGACCAACGAGCTTGAAAAGTGGATAAACGAATATCCTTTAACCTCGGGCAAGAAAAAGCTGCACGAGAGCATAACCGAGCTTACCGATAAAATCAACGGCACGCTCAATGAAGGGCTCGCCGGCACCAACTATTGGACGGCTTTGGATGAAAAAGGCAAGGCAAAATATTTCGATACGGCAATTACGGTTGCGTACAACCTCGAAGGCTCGGGCAACTACGATTACTCGCTTGCAAGTTCGATGCTCAACAATACACTCAGCTCTGCGGGCACCTACACGCTTTACTACACTATTTACGCAAAGAACTACGTAACTGTAGGCGGCAAGGATTCCGACGAGCGTCAGTCGCGCGGCTTCAGGGTAACTTTATACAACGAAATTTTAATTGCCGACGTTTTCCAAAGGGATGCTCAAAACTATCCTTATTTTAAGGACGTCACTTATACGGGCGACGAGGCGCACACTCTCGTTCCTTCAAACCAATATTACAAGTCCTCGTTCGACGATAAGGATTACGTAAATGCCCGCAACGGCGCAACCGTAACGCTCACTCTGTACGACGCCGTGCTTTCGCATTGGAGCTGGGGCGATTTGAAGAATGACCAAATCGAAGCGTTAGAGCAATACCTTTCGGTTTCCGAAGACGGAACCAAGCTTATAATCAAGTACAACATAAATCCCGCCGACAACAAGTGGGTGGTAGAGCCCACGGTGGCTCCTTGGTCGTATAACGGCTTTGACAGGACCGTAAACTATATTACGGCAAGTCTCATTTTCAATATCCCCAATTCACAGATATACTACCGTATAGGCACGCAAACCAAGCCCAGAGAAAAGGACGGACTTACATGGATAACGGGTTCGGACGGTTGGTATTGGCTTGACGTCAGCGGCGAGCTTACCGTAAACGGCGTTAAATCGCCCGAATACTTTACGGTTGACGAAAACAATCAGGTTTCAACCCAAATCGAGAAATTACTTAAAATGGTTGACGCCGGTTCCAACGTATATTATTTGGGTTGCTACGTGAGCCCCGTCTATGACGAGAACTACGCGGAAGACGAGGAACACAAAGCCGAGCATATCAACGTAAAGGCTCTCATTGACGACAAATGCAGCCGTATAACCATATTGCCTACGAGCAACCGCTGGACCACAACTCCCGGCTTGACGGGTTGGGTGTACGGCAGCTTTAAAACGACCAACTTCCGTGCGGCAACGGCAGCGTACGCGGGCAATATAAAATACTCGCTGTACGTAGGCGAAGATAAGAGTGCTGCGGCAATATTAGAGTGGACGTTGACAAACACCTCAAATGCCTTGTCACAAACGGAGATTTCCAAACTTACAGCTCTGGATGCAGGCTCATATACGCTTGTAGTAAAAATGGACGGAGACGCATCCAACTATGAGGCAATAGACTACGAAATAACTTTCAATGTCTCAACGGCAACAAACGCTTGGGTCAGCGGAAAAGCTCCCGCAATAAGCGGTTGGGTTTACCTGCAGTTTAAAGAAAGCCTTATTACAAGCAAGGGCGAAGCCAACTTCGGCACTTCAGATCTCAAATATCTCATCAAGGAAGTTGCTTCCGACGGAAACACCCTTCTTGTGGTCGAAGGCTTTGAAGATGCATTGAGCTATGACGACCTCATTGCAAAAATCAACACACTCGGCGCAGGTTCGTACAACCTCAACGTTTACGTCGACGTCACGGGCGTTACCAACTATACCACGGTAGAGCACAACGTTCGCTTTACGGTAAGCAAAGCCGACAACGGCTGGAAAGAGAATAAAGCTCCCACAATCTCGGGCTGGACTTTCGGAAATATGCCCGAAGGCAATCCTTACGTGGAGGGCGAAGCTCTATACGGCAACGTAGAATATACGTACACGTATTACAGCACTATAACGGGCACATGGCTACAGGGCGCAAAGATAGAGGATATCTCTAAAGCCGATGCAGGCAACTATCTGCTCGTAGTAACCGTAGAGGATACCGACGGTAACTATAATTCGTTCTCTTATACCTTGCAGTTCACTATTTCCAAGCACGACAATGATTGGCAGGGAGCCGAGCCCGAACGTATCCTTGAGTGGGTTTGGGGCGAACACGCTAAAATCGAGGGCTTAAGGCTTGTCAGTGCCGAAGCTATCGACAGTGAAAACGGCATATCCTACACGATAAGCACCGAAAGCGGCTCGGAATATAATAAAGGCACTATAACCTCGTTTGCAGAGCTTGCCGACGTGCTCAAAAAGATGGGAGTAGGCAGGTACAGTATATCTGTTACCGTAATTGCAACCACAAACTACGGCGAACTCAATTGGGTAACCACTGCCACCGTATCCGAAGCCTCGTTTACAGTCAATAACGAGCCTTCGAGCGAGGGCTGGACTTGGGGTGTCAAAAATTCCGACAAGGTATTCAACGACATAGACGTGGAAACCGTTCTCGAAACCGACGAGGCGACAATAACCTATTATTTAGGCACGTTGACGACCACCGACTTCGGTAAAATGCTTACTGAGCTCAAAGCAAAGGGCGCGGGTAGCTACACTGTTAAAATCAGCGTAACCTGCGCTAACTACACAAGCCTTTCCTACGAAGTAACCGTTGATATCGAAAAATCTTCGTTTGAGTGGGACGTAAACCCCGACGGCGGCAGCTGGGACACCGAGTGGATGTGGGGTGACGAAACAAAGACCGTAACCCAGCCCGAGGCTCACGCTACGGAATACTCCGACGATGATGAAGAAATTTCAATCACGGCAATGCTCTCTTACGATTTGAGCGGCAAAATTTCACTCACAGCTGTCGATTTCGAAACCTTAAAGGCTGCTTTGTTGAGTGCAAACCAAGGCACTTACACAATTACCGTCAAGCTTGTTGCAAGCGGTGATGAAACTTACGACATCGACAACTACAATCCGTTGAGTTACTCGTACACTGTTTTTATTGATGTAGCTACGAACGAGTGGACTTCGGACGCTCCACAAGAGAGCTACACGCGCGAATATACGGATAAACCCACAATAGAGGCGGTAACGGCAAAATTCGGTAATGTTGAGTACTACAAGGACGACGCATTGTCTGAAATACTCACGAATACCATTACCGGCGCACCTATAACCAATGTTACCGAACTCAACGCATGGATAAAGGCAATTCCCGCAAACGATAATACCCCGTACGTGTACTTTACGGCTGTAATCGACAAGGAAAACGGCAACTACACCACCTTAAAGGTAAAGACCACGCTGCTCATCACGGGTACGAGGAGCCTGTGGGCTAACCAGGAGGCTCTTGACGCTTCCACCGACAAGCCTAAATTTACGTATTCCGAGGAAATTTCAGATAATTTCGATAAAAACGTTGTAATCCCCGTAGGTAAGACGGGAGAGAGTGCAGGCGGCAGAAAGGACGAAACGACCTATGTCGTTACATATCAGGATCTTATCGGCGGCGGAATTATATCCCCCGACGAGGAGCCTGCCACCGCAGAAAGCGTAATGAGATGGATAAAGGGTATTGCCAAAGCGGGCACGTACACAGTTATTGCAACCTACGTTCCCGGAGATACAAGCTATACGACCCTCGAGTACACTTTAATCCTGACGGTAGAGCGTGCAACGCTGACGTGGACTAAAGAACTTGCCGAAAGCTACGAAGGCGACTTCGGCGGCATGCAGGTTGACGACCCCGCGGTAGATGCAAACTTCGAGGTTGAAATTACTATAAACGTTAAGGATTTCAACGGCGACGAAGTAAGGAACAACGAAGACAAGACGCTTGAGGAAAGCGGATTGAAACTCTCCGAATTCGTCAACACCCTCAATGCAGTTGCCAGATACTATACGGTAATTTACAGTGTAAAAGACAACGTAAACTACAAGGCGTTAAACGGAAAGCAGTCTACGCTGTTCATAGGACTTATTCCCAACGCTTGGAACGACACACTGAACGGTCCCACGGGTGCAGAATGGAACGCGGGCGTCACCTGGACGTTTACGCGCGGTCAGACCGTTGAAGTCGAGGTGCCTACGGCAAAAGCGGGTACGGAAACCCTAACAATTACGTTTAATGACGAGCCTTTGAACTTGGGCAATACGGAAGACATCAAAAAGGCGCTCAATGACTATCTTGCAGATCTCGCTGCGGGAACTTATACCCTGCGTTTTGATATTGCAGGCACGGTAAACTATAACGAACTTACAAGTATTTGTACGATTATAGTAAATAAAAACGGCAATTCCTGGAACCAGGATCCGCCTCTCAATGATTACACGGGTAGCGGTCAAGTTGACGTAAAGCTCTTCAGTTATCCCACGGCGGAAACGCAGAAGGTACAGATTGCAGACGGCAAAGAAATCGACATCTTGCGCTACAACATAACGCAGGTTGGCGGCAACTATTCTGGAACGTGTTTAGACCTTGAAACCTTCAAAACAGAGCTTGGCAATATTGCAAACGGCGTATTTACCGTAACCGTTTACGTAGGCGGAAATCGCTACGGCGATATCGGCGGAGACTTATATCTTGCAGTTGAAAAATACAACGAGGACTACAACGATATTTACTTTGAGTGCACCGTAACTCTTACGCCGAACGCCAACAGATGGGAAAACGAAAGTTCGCTTATAGATACTAATTGGGATTGGGGTAATTTCGACTCCAACGAAAATATTGTCATGCCCCGTGCGACGCATGGTAACGATACGTTAGAATTCCTCGTAAGAGGTTCGAACATCGACGACAAGACCTTCAGCGCTAAAAATTATAAGGATATTTTAGATGATGAAGGCAATATAAGCAAGTCTAAACAGCAACAGGCATTTGAAGATTTCAAAGCATATTTAAGCGGTTTGAACTATGGCACTTACAGTGTAACCGTATCTATTGCCGAAACCGACGTATATAAAGCGCCCGATAATCTCACGCGGGTATTAACGGTAAATCAAGTAATTACGAAGTGGAACGATGAAACGGACAGCGCCAACGGTACTACTTACAATTGGAAGTACCTTGACGTCGAGAATAACCCCACAATACAGCGGCCCACAATAGGCTACAAGTCGGAAAAAGAGAACGACCCTTGGGGCAATACTATCAGCTACACGCTTACAAAGACCGGTGCTGCCGGTACGTTGTATACGGGCACGTCGTGGGACACTCTGCTCGATGTACTCAAAGACAGCAAAACGTGTAAGGCTGGCGATTACGTAATAACGGCACACGTAGACAGCGATATAAATCAAAACCATAGTGCGCTCGATTACAGCGTAACCGTAAGCATGAGCGTTGCCGACAACGAGTGGGAAGAACACGCGGGCAACGGCACCGACGTAGCTAAAGAATATGAGGTTAAGTACGGTGCAGACCTTACGTTTATCAAGTTCAAGGCAAAATACAACAACGACGACCTTGAAATAGTTGTCAACAGAACGGGCGTTTCGTACGACAGCCTTATCGAATGGATTGTCGGCAAGGGCGTGGGCGAGTATGTCATAATAGCAACAGTACCCGCTAACGACGAATACGGAGAACTTATCGACACAGTTAAAATCGTAGTTATCAAGACCGACAACGAGTGGAAGAACGGTCAGGAATTAGCTATAGGCGCGGTATCCGAAGAGGATGAAGATATCGGCTGGACCTGGGGCGATAAGGATACCGATATTAAGGGCAAAATTACCTTCCCTGTGGCAGCAAAGGGCGGCGAATCTGCATTTGTTTCCGTTGAAAAGACGGTGGACGGCGTTACGAGCACCGTATTGGAAGCATCCGTAAGCTACTCCGGTACGGGCACAAACAGAGCGTACAACGACAACGACCTTTCGGCGCTTGCGCTCAAGCTGTACGCATTGGACGTTCTCAAATCCGACGGCAAATATTTAACATATAAAATTACGGTAACCGTAAATGCAACGGATAATTACAACGCTATCAGCTGCAATACGACTTTCGTAATCAAAACAGCATCCAACAGATGGCTTAATCCTCCCGAAGTAACGGGATGGAGCTTTGGTGGCGACGTCGCATATCCTTCGGCAACGCCCGAGTTCGGACAGGGCACCGTAGAATTCAAATACGCGTACGCAATCGGCGATTATGCGAAGAAGGCTCCAGCACTCAACAGCAAAGAGTGGCAGACAACGCTCAGCTACCAGGCAGGAACCTATTGGCTGTGGTCGCACGTTGAGGGAACCGACAACTACGAGGGTCTTGACGACACCGAAACCTCGTTCATTATATCCGAGGGTGAAAACACTTGGGTAAACGCACCCGGCGTAATTGCATGGAATTGGGACGGCTACGATGTAAACGTCAATCTGTTCAGCGGTTCGGCTCGAAGCAACGGCGAGGCAACCTTCACGATTACAAAGACCAAGGGCACCAAGAATTACCTTACGGTAAACGACTTCGTGAGGTCGAGCGGTACTGCATATAACGAAAACGACATCAAGCCCCTGCAATTATTCAAATACGTAAAGGATTCCAATGTTGTATCGGCTGAAGTTGCAGCTTTACTCAAAGCGCTTAAACCCGGAACGTACGGACTCACCGTAACCGTAGCGGGCGGCGAAAGCCTTTCGTCATTGACTATGTCAACGGAATTCACGGTAGGCGTAGCAGATAACGTCTGGACCTTGGCACCTGCAATCAGATACTATTCGTACGGCGAAACAGGCGTACTCACGGCAGGCTCGGCAAAATACGGTACAGTCAGCTATCAGATAACGCTCGGCGGCGAAAACTACGGCAGTGCAATGAACGCAACCGACCTTGCAAAAGCACTCGAAACCCTGCCTGTGGGCAGTTACGTATTGCGTTCGTGGGTAGACGCTGCGGCAAACGGCTGCTACAAAGTATTGAATAACGAGCCTATAGTATTCGTAGTTTCAAACGCAACCAACTCGTGGAATACGCAGCTCATAACGACGGCGTCGGAGTACTACGGCAAGATTCAAACCTATACCGATGAAGATTTCAATAAACTGCTTGGCGTGCCCGAGGCTGCCGTAGGCAATGTAGTATATACGATAATGAACGTCGACTACGTCACAATCAAGAGCAATCTTACGACTCGTGCAGCCTTTACAGAGGCGTTAAAGGAGCTCAGTTCCAACGAGTACATCGTACGTATGACGGCGCAAGCGGACAACTACGCGCCCCTTTCGGCGGATATGTCGCTTAAAATCAACAGATATAAGAGTATGCTTGAAAATCTTCCCGACACGTTTACGGGCAAGTGGAAGCAGAACGACACGCAGATTTACAACAGCGAGGACGATATTAACCCGGTCGGCTATTATACTACGGACGGAAACGGCGCAGTTAATATCGTACGCGGTCTTGAGTTTGCCGTAACGTATATTTTAAGAGGCGTTTCGTATACCGAATTCGACGATCTTGTAAACGAAAGCATCAAGTACTTAAGCGCAGGTTCCTATCAGATAACTATAATGTTAAACGAAGACAACTACCACGAAGCTCTCACTCAAACCGTGCAGCTTGATATAGCTCCCGGCGACAACGGCTTTGCCGATAAGGATGAGGAAGGAAAGCCCCTTCCTACGCCTGATACGAGTTTTGTCCGCAAGGGCAAGGAAGAAGAGGGTAGCACCCTCGAATGGGAATGGGGCGAGGAAATAGAGTGGCTTGGCGTCAAACCTCTTTACGGCGATACAATAGAGATCAGAATTATAAAGGTAGGCGACGAAAACAACGTACTTAAATTCTTCAGCGTAAACGTAAACGATACTTCCGGTTCTCAAAGAGAGGCAGTCAGCAAGTACATCTCCGGTCTCGATTTCGGCGAGTATATCATGATAATTACTACCCCTTCGGGAGAAAACTGGAACGCAATCGAAGATAAGACCGAAAAAACGAACGAAAATTCAAGATCTTCGGCAAGAGCAGGAGAAGATAATGCACAGACAACCCGCGTAAGCTTCACTGTAAAACAGACCCAAAACTCTTGGATACTTGAGCCTATGTTCAGCGTAAGCGGCGAAAATGGCGATTATGTGTGGGCTCACGGAACTACCGTAAACGCTCTTGCTACGGCAAAATACGGCACGGTCACTATAGAATACTACAAAGTAACACAGGATAATAGGGGACAGGAAACTGTCGACCTCTTGGAAGGCTTCCCTACGAACGTAGGCACTTACAGGGCTAAATTCTTCGTATCCGAGCCCGAGTCGAGGAACTACTCGGCTTTGACGGCAGAACCTCTTGACTTTGAAATTACGGGCGCAAGAAACGAAGTGTTTACAATTCAGCCCGGCGTAAGCGACTGGACTTGGAACGGCTACGACCGCACGACCAACCTGTTCACGGGCAGACCCGAATCGGGCGGCAAGGTACACTTTGAAGTCACGGGCAACAACGTAAAGATCGGCAGGTTCGACCTCGTTGCGTTAGACGGCAGCACCACGGGTCTTTGGGATAAGGACATATACGCACCCGAAGATATATGCGAAGAGCTCAAAAAGCTTGTGGCAGGAACCTACACTTTGACCATCTACGTAGATGCAAACGGCAACTACAACGGATTCTACGCCACCACGACGTTTACGGTCAACGAGGATCCTAACGAGTGGACCGAGTTCCCTCAAATGTTAGGCTGGCCTATCACGAAGCGCGATCCCGAAAAGAACGCGCCCAAGGCAAAAGCGCGTTACGGCACGCCCGAAATAGTTATAAAGAACAAGGCAACGGGTGAAATAGTCTATAAGGCACTCATCAACGCAATCACGGGCGAGCTGGAAATAGAAGACAATCTCGACAACGCAGAGCTCGGCGCATACGAAATGACGGTAACGGTAGCTGCCGTAGCGGGCAAGTACAAGGGACTTTCCGGTAAGGTAGAGTTCGAAGTTTACTCGCAAGGTTCGCTTGACGGTAGCAACTACTGGTTGGATCAGCCTCATATGGAGGACTGGGTAGCCGACATCGACAAAGTAGGCACGCCTACGGGCGAACCCGTTCGTGGCAAAGCGTACTTTGTATTCTACGAAGCAATTTGGGATGCTGAAACCGACACGTACGTCAAGGGCGACAAGGTAGTAGCAGGTCCCGACTCGAAAGAGATTGCAGACGCGAAATACGCACAGCCTTTCTACATCCCCATGGCTCCCGGCACGTACCTTATGTACGGTTGCGCAATTAATACGATGAACCATGAGGACGACCTCGGCGAAGACAGCGCAGAGCGTAGCGTATTTACAATCCGCGACCGCGAAAACACTTGGGAAAAGACTGTAAACATCTCAACGCTTATGTATCTCGGCGAGCGCAACAGCTGGACCGAACCTTCGGCTGAAGCAAGCCTTTGGGACAGCAAGGTTACCTTCAGATATTTCAAGAGGAGCGTTACCGGCGCACCCGATGAAGATCTCGGCGAGCTTATAAGCGTAAAACAGATTACCCTTCCCGGCAACTACTACGTAATTGCGTACGCAAACGCAACTTACAGCCCCGAAATCAAGAGTCAGATTAACTTCGAAGTCAAATTCTCGAAGAACTCGTGGAAAGAGATGCCCACAATCGACGGCTGGTCTGAGGAGTTTAACTCCTCGAGTCCCAACCCCGAGGGCGAGGCGGAAATCGGCACGATAATCTACACCTATATAAGCAAATCGGATCCAAGCAAGGAGTTTTCCGAAAAGCCCACGCAAGCAGGCGACTATATCCTCGTCGCGCGCGTGCTGGTCGAAGGCTACGAAGTGCTTGAAGCGCGCATCGAATTTACAATCGAACCGGCATTTGACTTAACTCTTTTGATGATTTGCAGTATATTGGCAATTTTGGCAAGCATATTGCTTTGCGTCGTTATCTACTTTGCAGTAAGGAGGAACAGAGAGAACTAATGAATATCTTAACTGCACTTTTAGCAAAATTAACAAACGAAACGCTGTTGGTAATACTTATATCGGTATTGACAGTATTCGTCGTACTTCTCACGGTGCTCGGCATTATATTTATAATTGCACTTCGCAGGCGCCGTCCCGTAATCAAGGTAATTATGGCACCCTCTTTAAACGAAGAATATTCGGCTACCCAACCGGTAGCCGAGGCGGTGCCCGCACCTATGCAGACTGCCGAACTTCCGCCCGTAGCGCCCGCTGCACCCGTTGCAGAGCCCGAAGTTGTAGCTCCGGTGGACGACGACAGAGAGGACGAAGCTCCTCAGTATATTACCGAGGGCGCCGAGCGCGTACACTATAACCGCAGCTATCAGGCAAAGCTCTGTCAGCTTCCCAACGAGTCCAAGGAGTGGTACACGGCGCTCAAAAACGAGCTGCTCTCCTATGATAAAATCAAGGACCGCACGAGCTGGCGCCGCGAAACCTTCCGTATGGGCAGAAACGCGCTTGCAAGAATTGCCGTGCGCGGCAAAACGCTTTGCCTTCTTCTAGCAGTAGAGCCTGCGGGCTACGAAGGCACGAAGTACAAGGTAGAGGACGTCTCCGACACGGCGAACACGGTGGACACACCAACGCTGTTCCGCATCAAGAGCGCGCGCAGACTCAAGTACGCCAAAGAGATGATTGCGGGCATAATGAAAGAATTAAGGGTCTACAAAAATCCCGAATTCGAGCCGCAGGACTACTTCATGCCGTACGAGGGCGATATGGCGCTTATGGAACGCGGACTTGTAAAGCGTGTCGTGTCTGGCACTACGCGCGTGTACAAGATTGAAGAGGTGGACGCAGACGAGCAAGAGGAATTGGACGAGAGTTCAACTACGGAGGTAAAAGATGTCTAAAAAGAGTAAGCTTAAAAGGGCAATAGACGACAGCGAGCGCGAGATAGAGGCGCTTGAGCAAAAGCGTGAACGCTCTCAAATCGCAGTTATGCGCGCAATGATGCAGGGCGTCAAGCCCAACCCCGAGGATCAGCACTATTTCCTCACGTTCTCTATGTTAATTGACAACGAACGCGAAAACCTGCGTCGGCTCTATGTCGAACTCGCCGGACTCAAAAACAAGAAAAAGAAGGGCGACGAAACGGACGAAGAACCCAGGAAAAAGAAGAAGAAAAAGAAAGACGACCAATAAAAAGCGTCCCGCATTTTTGCGGGACGCTCTTTTATTTAGGCACCTGAAAACAGGTTACATATTCTTAACCAATACATTGACAAACTTATGAATTTACAATATAATTAAAATAGATAGGTATGTAATTTGGAGAAAAATTATGACAGTCTATATCATAGTATATAGCTTAATATTATTCTTTATTGCCGCGGCGGTAATCACGCTTTCAATCATTTGGGTAAGAACCCAGCGTGCAAAGCTCAACGAGCGTGCAAAGCAACTTGCAACAATTGAAAGCAGCGAGCAGCTTTTTGCCGAAATTTTCGGCAATGCAGAGAGTGCGTCGTTCATTATAGTGGAGGCGAACACCTATGCGCCCGTCTATATAAGCCAAAGCTCGTCCGCATTTTTCGGTGTAACCGCCCAAAAGCTTCGGCTGGACTTAACTGCGATAGGCGACGCCGTAGGCAAAAAGTCTTGGCGCTCCTTTGTCAACAAATATAAGGAGTGGGACGGCAGCGGCGTATTTTCGTTTGATTTTAACTACGGCGATGGTAAGCGCGCAATCGTTCAGACGGCGAGGACTACGCACGAGGGTAAAAATTACGACGCATTTTTGATTTACGATATAACCGAGCAGACCGAGGAAATGAAAGAGCTGCGCGAGTCGCTCGATAAGGCGCTCGGCGAAGCGGCGGGCAAGCTTACCTTCCTGTCGAGCATGAGCCACGAAATCCGTACCCCCATGAACGGCGTTATGGGCATGATGGAGCTTGCGCGCAAGAACATAAACAACCCCAAAAAGGCGGGCGAATACCTTGCGCGCGCAGGGGATCTTTCGGGCTTCCTTTTAAGCATAATAAACGACATTTTGGACATCTCCAAGCTCGAAAGCGGAAAGATGCTCTTATATAACACACCTTTCAACATCTTTGCGTTTGCAGACAAAATCAGGAACATGTTCAACGGCATGGTCACGGGCAAGGGCATAAACTTCAAGGTTGAAACCATCGACTTTACCACGCCTTACTTTATGTCGGACGAAATGCGTCTTACGCAGGTTGTAACCAACTTTATATCAAATGCAAACAAGTTCACACCTGCAGGCGGCAGCATATCCGTAACCTTTAAGCAGCTTGACACCATCGGCGGAAACGCACAGATACTTATCCGCGTAAGGGATACGGGCAAGGGAATTGCGCCCGAAAATATACGCAAGATTATGAAACCCTTCGAGCAGGAGGAGGCGTCCACGGCGCACAATTACGGCGGCACGGGTCTCGGACTTGCGCTCTGCGACCAAATTGTTCAGCTCATGGGCGGAAACATAGTCGTTGACAGCGAGCTCGGCAAGGGAACGGACTTTTCGGTATTTCTCTCGCTTCCGTTTGCGGAGGGCGCGGAGGAGGACGCCGACGAAGCCCCTCAAGAGAGCGAAGCCAACGGAGAATTTGCATACAACGGTTGCAGAATACTTCTTGCCGAGGATAACGAGGTCAACGCCGAAATTGCCATGGAAATTCTCTCTGACGAGGGTGCGGTGGTAACCCACGCAAAGGACGGGCAGGAGGCTGTGGATTTCTACACCAATCAGCCCGAAAATTCATTCGATTTGATTTTACTTGATATACATATGCCCAAGCTCAACGGCAGAGAGGCGGCAAAGGCAATACGCGCAAGCGGGAAAGGCGATGCAAAAAGCGTTGCCATTATTGCGCTGTCCGCCGACGCGTTCGTTGAGGATATAAAGCTATCCAAGCAAGCGGGCATGGACGGGCACGTATCCAAACCCGTCGATTTCGACGAACTTCGTATAACGGCAGGAAAGGTTTTGTCAAAGAAGAAAGCAGGCAGGTAGAGAGATGAAGCGCAGTAGAATTTATCTTATTATCCTTCTTGCGGCGGTGGCAATTTGTGCCTTCGCGCTTGCCGCGTGCGCAAAAATAGGATATTCGGGCAATCACAGCGTTCCCGATGCTACACAAAACGAAGTTCTCTTTATCGAGCGCAACAAACTGAGCTTTGCCTTGGGTATGGAGATAGACGAGTACGCGGTCATCGAAAACTGCAACTGCACTTTCTCCGATGCAAACGGCAACAAGTTCAGGGTAACGGCGGAGTCGCTTGCAAGCGGAGCGGTAAAATGCGACAGCTTCGATTTGAACACGGTCGGCTCCAACAAACAAATCAGTCTCTCGTACAAGGGCGCGGTAAACTACATATATTACGACGTAAACGATTATATTGCCAACTTTTATTTGGACGAGGAACAGACCGAGCTGTACCAGACGGTAAAGGCGCAAGCACAGCTTTCGAACACCCTCGGACTTGCCGTATGGGTAAATTTAATTCAGACGAATATATCAACAGACGAGCTCATACGCGAAACTAATGCCGACAGGGCAGAACGCTTTGACGGTTGGTTGGATTCGTCCGGAAACCGTGCAACGGGTCTATATACTCTTGCGCCTCCCGTAACGGGCAACGAAAGAGTAATCAATTTTCACGCGCACTATTTAAGTGAAACAGAGCTTGCCGACTTAAAGCTCTCCTTCGACGATAGAGGCAGACGGGTATTTTCGGGCTATACGGGAAGTGAGGACACCGTCCGCGTGCCCGAGGGCGTCACCTATATCGACGTCAAGTCGGCACTCAAAAATTTCTCGTTCAAAAATCTGTATATTCCGTCAACGGCTTATATCGACGTTCCATTTTTGACGGGTATCAATTCCGAAGGACTTGAAAGTATAGCCGTAGATTTAGGCAATATTCAATTTGCCTCGTACAACGGCGCGCTGTATTCCAAGGACTTTTCCACGCTGTACTTTATGCCCTCCGACTGCAAGGAAACGACCTTCCACACTTCGCTGACGGTAATAGCAAGCTACGCCTGCGCCTATTGGCGTGTAACCGAAGTGGTCATACCCGAGAGTGTAGCAACCTTGCAGCACTACTCTTTTGCGTACTCGCTCCTTGAAAACGTACACGGCTTGGAGAACGTAAAGACTATACAAACGGGCGTATTCTACGGTTCGCATATAAGCACGTTTGACGGCGACGGAAAGGCGGAGTACGTCGCGCTTTCGGGCGAGGACAGCGGCAAATTCATTTTGATTATGATGCTCGACAAGAGCATTACGGAATACAAGGTTATAGACGGAACTATCGGCATAGCGGGCGACGCGTTTTTGGGCTGTGCAGACCTTGTCAGTATAGATTTGGGCGACGAGCTTATAAGCATAGGCGGCTCGGCGTTCTCGGGCTGCTCGAGTCTTGAAAGCATCGTCTTCCCCTCAACGCTCAAAAAACTCGGTTCGAGCGTGTTCTATAACTGCTCTGCGCTCAAATCGGTTACGGGCTTGACGGATGTCACTTACGTAGACGACAACGGAAACGAGTACGGGCACACCCTGCCTTCGAGTATATTCCGTGGCTGTTCTTCTTTGACCTCGGCGATATTGCCCGACGGGCTTGAAATTATCGGGGCAAGCGCATTTTACGACTGTTCGGCGTTAAACAGTTTAGTAATTCCCGACACGGTCACAGATATAGGTTCTTCCTGTTTTTACAGATGCACCGCACTTAAGACCGTCGAGCTTCCCAAGGGGCTTCAATCTCTCGGCACTTCCGTCTTTTCAAGTGCCGGATTGGAAAGCATCGACCTTTCCGTCTGCGAAGAGCTTACGGTTCTGCCCGAAAGGTGCTTCTACGGCACTAAATTGACTACTATAGCAATTCCCGATTGGATAAACGCAATACCTGCATACTGCTTTTATACTGTTTCAACGCTGACGTCTATTACGTTTGGCAAGGTAACGACTATCGAGGAACGCGCCTTCTACGGCTGTACAAAGCTCCCCGATATAAATTTGGACGGAGTGGAATACATAGGTCCCCGTGCTTTTGCCTCTTGCACCTCGCTTACGGAAGTAGTTTTGCCGGATTCGGTAAGGCACGTCGGCGGCTACGTGTTCCAATCCTGTTCAAAGCTTCAAAAATTGACTTTGGGCGCGGGAGTGGAGGAGTTTGGCGTCTATCCCTTCGACAGCGACGGAATAACCTTCGGCGCAGTAGAACCTCCCATGTACACATGCAACGCGCTCGAAAGTATATCCGTTTCGGAGAATAATCCCTATTTCAAGTCAATCGACGGCATACTCTACGGCAGCAGAGCGGGCGACAAAGACTTCGGCGAAGCAAGCGTTCTGTACTGCGTTCCGCCTGCAAGAGAGAACACACTCTTGCAAACCGCGTCAACAACGCGCGTAATATTGCCGTATGCGGTACACAACCAAAAATATCTCACAACCGTAGTATTGAACGACGGTATGGAGAATATCGGCAAGGGTGCGTTCTATAATTCGGCAAATTTACAGTCTCTTTCTCTGCCGGCGACAGTAACCAATATCGGTGCGAGCATACTTTTAAACTGCCCCAAAGTCACCTATTTCTATATCGCAGAGGGCAACGAAAAGTATTCTTCGGACGGACACGTCGTATATGAAGGTACCGTACTTACAACCTATTTCGGGGACGAGAGCGTGCCTTCGGATATAACAATAAAGGACGGCATTACGGAAATACAGTCAGGCGTCTTTATGAATAAGACCAATATAATGAGCGTAACTATTTCCGACAGCGTTACCACAATAGGAGATAAGGCGTTCAGCGGCTGTTCGGGCATACAGTCTTTACACATAGGAGCAGGACTTCAACCCTTCGACTATACCGTATTTGCCTATCTGCAATCTCTTAATACTATAACAATCAGCGCGGATAACCCGTATTTTACGGTTGAAAACAATATTCTTTACTCAAAAGACGGCAAATTGCTCATACTTGCCCCCGCGTGCGGCGGAATGACCGAACTCAATATAAAGGAGGGCGTAACCGAAATTTGCGACTATGCGTTCTCCTATCACAAGACCTTGAAAAAGGTAGAAATACCCGCCACGGTTAAAAAGATAGGCGACTATGCGTTCTACGAGTGCAGGGCAATAGAAAGTCTGCGCTGTTCGGAGGCGCTTGAAAGCATAGGGGCATATGCCTTTGCGTTCGATTCAAACAACGCGGCAAACGTAGATACGCGCAGAAACTGCGACACACTCAAAACGATAATATTTTTCGGCAATTTAAAGAGTATAGGCAACTATGCGTTCAACGGTCACTACGGCATAGAAAATACCTTCTTCAAAATGACGGTAGCAGAGTATAATGCATTGAGCAAAGGCACGAACAGCGTGTATTTTACGGAAGGCATAAAGGACGAGGAGACCGGCGAATATTACAACAATAACGGCAAGGGCATTATAAAAGCGCTGTACAGCGAAGAGCCCCCCACAATATTCTACAACGGTTTCGAGTGGTTCTATTTCGACGAAGACGGAACCCCCAAATTATATCAGACGTCGTCAGACGAACAAGTATAAATTCCAAGGAGAACAAGGGATATGATAATAGAAAAATCGGAAGAAATAATCGAGGCTATCGGAGGCGTCTTAATCGGCAAAACCGAGGTTATCAAAAAGGTGCTCATGGCAGTTTACGCCAAGGGCAACGTTCTTTTGGAGGACACCCCCGGAGTGGGCAAGACGACGCTTGCCTTATCGTTTGCAAAGACACTCGGGCTCGACTTCAAGCGTGTGCAGTTCACGCCCGACACAATGCCCTCGGACATAACCGGTTTTTCGGTCTATAACAGCGAAACGGGCGCGTTCGACTATCAGCAGGGCGCAATCGTATGCAATCTGTTTATGGGCGACGAAATAAACCGCGCTTCGGCAAAGACGCAGTCTGCGCTTTTGGAGGCGATGGAGGAAAACGCGGTAACGGTGGACGGCGTAACGCACAGACTGCCCAATCCGTTCATCTGTATTGCAACCCAAAACCCCGTCGGGTCCTTGGGCACCCAACCTCTGCCCGAGTCCCAGCTCGACAGATTTATGATAAAGATGTCCATAGGCTACCCCGACGCCTCGGAGCAGGTCGAAATACTGCGCAGGCACCAAAAGAGCGAGCCTATAGACCAGCTTCAGCAGATTATCGACCGTGACAGCCTCGTTGAAATTCAGAATTATATCGGGCAAATCAATATATCCAACGATATTCTGAACTATATGGTAACCCTGTGCGAGAACACCAGAAACCACCCGCTTATAGAGCTCGGCGTAAGCCCCCGCGGACTTTTGGCGCTTTCGCGTATGGTCAGGGCGTGCGCGGTCATCAACGAGCGCGACTACGTCGTTCCCCAAGACGTGCGCGAAGTATTCTGCGACGTCTGCGCGCACAGAATTATTCTTCGTCCCCGTGCAAAATTAGAGGGCATGACTTCACGCAGTATTTTAGAGGGAGTGCTTGAAAACACAAAGGCTCCCACGATTGCATAATAGGACAAAGCAGGTAAAAAAATGGCGGTAAAGCGCATTATTTACAGTTTAATATTGCTCGCGGCGGCAGTGGCGTTCGTTGTTTCAAACAACGCGGTGGCACTGTTTTTACTCGTGAGCCTTTTGGCGTTGCCGCTCGTTTCGCTTATAATGCTTTTAATAGTTAGAAAAAAGGTTCGCTTCGAGCTCTCCGTGCGCGAATCGTGCATAAGAGGGGGCACTCTGCAGCTCAATATGCGTGCAAGCGCAACCCCGCGCTTTTTACTCGGCGGAATTAAGGTGCTCGTCGAGATAGAGAATACTACCTTCGATAAGACGGAGTATAAGAGCTTTTTAATAAACGATTTGTCGTTTGCGACTCATATTTTCGACTATAACGGCGCAGATTCGGGCAGAATTTGCGTCAAGTGCGACTATCTGAACCTTGTTGACATTTTCGGCGTGTTCTCCGTCAAGGTAAGGCAATTCGAATATGCCGAGGCAATCGTCGCACCAATGCTGTTCGACGACATCGGTATTACCGTGGGCGACAGATACAGCGACACAATTTTCGGCGACACGTCGCTTCCCAAAAAGGGAGGAGATATTACCGAAGTCTATGACGTGCGCGACTATATAGTAGGCGACTCGCCAAACACGGTGCATTGGAAGCTGTCGGGCAAGTTCGGCACTCTCAAATCCAAGGAATTCGGCGCAACGGACGATAGGCGCATACTAATCCTTGTGGATTTAAGCCGCGCAAAATTCGAAAACACTGCCACCGACGCACAGCTAAACGGCGTGCTCGACGTTGCCGTTTCAATCTCCAACGCGCTCAAAAATACGGGCTGTACGCACAGCGTGGGCTGGTTTACGGGCGGCGAATTCGAAAGCTCTGAGGTAGGCGACGGCGATACTTTCGTGCGCGCTGTAGGAAAGCTAATGAGTATTAAAGTCAACGACGGCAACGAGGAAACAATGTTTTATCTCTCCCGTACCCCCGAGTGCGCCGTGTTCACTAAAATAATCCTCGTATCTCCGTTTGTAAATTACGAGGAGTTCGGCTACGCCACGGACGCGGAGGTTACGGCTGTCGAAGTGGGCGAAAACTCCGGCGAAACTATACATCAGGGCGTGCGTGTAATCAGTATTCCCCTCGACAACATACACGATGCCCTTGCGGCGTGCAGAATTTAAGGTCACTTAAAGTATGAAAAAATCGGTTAAAACGACAACTGTAAAACCCGAAAACAAGTCGGGAAACATCGTTTTGGATATAGCGCTTGCTATAGCCGCTTTTTTCGCGCTGTATTTAACGCTCGTCTCGACGCTTCCCGACAATGCGGCGTACTATGCAGTTTTGCCCGTTGGCGCACTTGTGGCTGCAGTTCCGCAGTTTTTTATGAAAAAGAAGTATGCGAAATACTTCATCTTTGGCGGAGCTGCGCTTGTGACCGTGCTCTGCATAGGGGTGGGCTTTACCCCGTTTAAAAACGGACTTTTGAGCTTTATCAACGGCGCAGTCAAAACTATAAACTCAACCCGCCACGCAGGCTTTGAAAGCCTGTCTGCAACCCAAAGCTTCGGCGCAACCTTCCTGTTTTCAACCGTAGTTGCGGTATGGTTTGCTGTATTTGCGATATTCGCCGTAAAAATACCCTATCTGTTCGTCTGCACGTCTGCAACAGTTTTCATTGTATTGCTTTTTATCGGGATGAACCCGCATTACTACACGGCTATTCTCATCGTGCTTGTCGGCATAGGCTTGCTTGCTCTGCACAACGGAATGTCCGTAAAGTCAATGTGCTGTTATCTGCTGTGCGGGGCAATTGTAGCTCTCGCAGCTCTGCCGTGCTACTTTTTCAGCGGAAGCAGAGGGGTGGACGACTTCAGACAGTCAATTGTGGGCGCCTTTGAAGACGCGGCGTACGGCACGAGCATGCCTAACGGCAAGCTTTCAAGATCGTCGGGTATGCGCAGCTCAGACGAAGTGCGGCTCAAACTTACGATATCCCGCCTCACGCCCACGCTGTATCTGCGCGGCTTTGTGGGAAGCGAGTTAAACGGTTCAAATTGGTCGCCGACCGACAAGAATACCTACGTCGAAAACGGATATCAGGGGCTTCTCGACTATATCGGCGAGGGCGGCTTGCCCACCGTGCAGTACGCCGAATACTCCAATTTAAACAGCGGCAACAATCGTTACGACGTCAAGGTGGAGAATATCTCTGCCGACCGCAGATACATATACGTGCCTTACACTTTAAGTAAGTACTCCGTGGGCACAGCTTACTATGATTTAGGTTTGCGCGGCGGACTGTTCACTCCAGATGCGTATTCCTATACGGTGTTCGCGCCTGACGAAAGTAGCGAGAGAATAACTCAAGCGGAGTGGGTAATGGAGGACGCCAACCGCACCGAGGCGATGTCCGAATATATCAAGCTCGAAGGTCAGTACCGTGCGTTCGTCTACGATACCTATCTCAACTTGGATACACAAACCCGAACCGCCCTTTCAGGTGTAATCGGCGATTTTGAAACTCAATCCATAAACACCGCGACGCAGTTTATACGCGCATACTTTCTCGACGCATACGCCTACGCCGACAACTGTGACAGCGTGGGAAACAGCTTTGCAACCCAATTTTTTGGCGGAAAAATAAATCGCGCCAACGCCGCGTATTTCGCAACGGCGGCAACAGTAATGTTCCGTGCTCTGGGTTTCCCCGCGCGCTACATAGAAGGCTACGCTGTACACGCGGAGGACAACGGCGTCTCTGATACGTTAACGGTTTCTGTTACGGGCGACAGCACTCACGCCTGGACGGAGGTGTATTTCGACGGAATAGGCTGGCTGCCCATAGAGGTGACCCCGACGTTCTTCACCGAGCAGGCGCCCGACGTAACGGTCGACCCTACCAATCCCGACATAGGCGGCACGGCTCCCAACCCGCCTTCAGAGGAGGACCCCGAGCCCCCCGAGGAGGACCCCGAGCCGCCCGCGCCGCCCGTAACTCCCCCCAAAGACGAACCGCCCGCCCCTGCCGACGGCAACAGCGGACTTTTGGTCGCACTCAAGGTGTTAATACCCGTAACTTCGGTCATAGCCGTACTGCTTGCAATAGCGCTGATATTCGTACTGCGCAGACATCTCGTGCGGGTAAAGCGCCGAAAGGCGCTAAACGCCGACGGAGCTCAATTCGGACGCTCCGCGTACGCAATAATGTTACACGACTGCAAGTATTTCGGCGGATTTGACAGCGAAGTGCTCGAAAAACTCGGCGTGCCCGAAAGGGGAACAAAACGGTTTATAAAAATTGCCGAACAATGCGTATACGGCGAGTATGAGGTAAGCGAAACGGAGCGCACGTTCGTTATGTGGTATATTCAAACCGTACAGTCCGTACTCCTCAAAAACTGCGGATTCTTCCGCTCGCTGTACTACAAGTATTGGGTGGGCATAGTAATTTAATCTCAATTATCGGCTTAAAGCGAGGACGGAAGTCCTCGCTTTTTCACACTGCTTAAAAAAATTTCATATATACATATAAATTAAAATGGGGGGGCTTAATAAAACGCAAAAAATCGAAGAACTTATCGAACAATACTCGTCTTGCCCGAAAGATAAAGCAACCTACGATATAGACGGCAATAAATACACCGTTACAAGACATTTTACGGGTGATAAAGATATAAATCAAGTTATTTCGGAGCTTGCGGAGAGCCGTGCAGGCAGAGAGACGGGGTTGTCGTAAATGTCCGGGCAATTCAAAAAATCGGGAATATATATGCGGCTTTCGCGCGACGACGAAAAGAGCGGCGAGTCAATGTCTATCGAAAATCAGCGCATTATTCTGCGAAAATACATAGCCGAACGCGGCGGCACGATAGTTGACGAGTATATAGACGACGGTTGGTCGGGAACGAATTTCGACCGCCCCGAAATAAAGCGGATGCTTTCCGACGCGCAGTCCGGAAAAATCGACACGATAGTCGTAAAAGACTTGTCCCGTTTCGGGCGAAACTACATACAGGTGGGGCAGTATATCGACTACATTTTTCCTGCATACGGCATAAGGTTTATAGCAATAGGCGACAATATCGACACTGCGGACCGAAGCTCTGCCGCAATGGATATGATGCCCATAATGAACGTATTCAACGAGTGGCATGCCGCGAACACAAGTAAAAAGATAAGGGCGGTTTTGGAAGCCAAGCAGCGTTCGGGCAAATATACGAGTTGGAATTATCCCTACGGCTACAAGGCGGGTTCGGACGATAACCGTACGGCTGTAATAGACGAAGAGGCGGCAAAAGTCGTTCGGCGCATTTTCGATTTGAGATTGCAAGGCAATTCGGCGAGGATTATCGCAAGAATTCTTACAATCGAGAATATCCCCAATCCAGCGACTTATTTTACGCGAGCCGACGGAAAGAAGTCGGACAGACGCTGTTCTCCCTTATGGGTTCCCAAAACGGTTATGTGGATTTTAAGCAATCCCACGTACATAGGCGACGTTATTCAGCATAAAACCACGAGCGTTTCCTATAAAAACCATAAGGTAGTGAAGGTACCCGAAAGCGAGCGGATAATAAAAGAGAACGCCCACGAAGCAATAATAAGCCGTGAGGTCTGGGACAGGGTACAGGCACTCAACAAATGCGTATCGAGGGGGAGAGTAGACAAGCGCAACGCAATTCACCCTCTGTCGGGACTGCTCGTCTGCCCCGATTGCGGAAAAAAGCTCAAGCTGACCTCTTACAAAAATAAAAGCACGGTACACTGCTTTGTCTGCCGTACATATACCGACCTCGGAAAGAATTACTGCACGTCGCACAGAATAGCCGAAATTGAACTCGAAAGGTTAGTTTTGCAGGATATCCGTTCGATGTTGAGCACGGTAGAAATCGACGAACGAAGGGCGAGGGACAGATTTTTGCGGAATATGGAAAAGCGCGATGCGGAGAGCAGGTATTCCGACGAAAAGCAGCTGCGCGCTTTGAAAAGTCGCCTTTTGGAGTTGGATAAACTGATTGAGCGCGCGTTTGAAGCAAACGTCTTAAACGGTATGCCCGAAAGCATATGCGTCAGCCTGTGTACCAAATATCAGGCAGAGAAAGACTGTGTGCAAGAAAAAATAAACGAAACCGAGCAAAGGCTTATAAAGCTCGGCGACGGCGATAAAACCGTAGCGGAATACGTAGAAAGATTAAAACGCTACGCACAATGCGAAACTCTCACGCGCGAAATGTGCTTGGAGCTAATATCTTTTATACTGCTTGGCGAAAAAAACCGAAACGGGAGGGAAATCAGCGTCTATTACAAGCTCAGGCAATAAATAAAGTCCGACGAACCGAGTCTGACTTAATAAATTTTTGCTAACAAATTCTACATTTGTATATTTATAACAGAAATCAGACAAAAAATTTTAATCTATGTGAAATTTTATAAAAATAGGTGATAAATTCTTGCATTATAAAATTATATATGCTATAATTGCCATATCTATAATTGGCGGCTTATTGTAAAGTGTATAAAAACGCTATAAATATGCAAGTCGGAAATCAGCGTTAAGCCGTCGGTAAAAGATACGAAATTATTAGGCATAAATTAGGTTTTTGCGGAAATGTGCGTTCCCGAAAGCCTTAAAATATGAAAAAAATAAAAAAAAGGAGAAACAACATGAAAAAAGGCAAAAGAATTCTGATTGCCATTCTCACAATGTTGTGCGTTGTAGCGGCAGTACTCGGTATTGTCGGTTGTAACGGAAGTTGCAACGGCAATGGCGGCGGCAACAACAAGTATGACGGCTTGTACAATGCTTACGTCAGAGCGCTTGAAGACGGCGAAGCATTGAGCCACGACGACTGGTATGCTACATACAAAGACGCCATCGACAACGCGAACATTGGAAGTAATTACACGATAGACACAGCCGAAGCTGTCACGGACAACGGTGTAGAGTATGTTGAGTACTTGTTCACAAACGGCAAAATCTATCGTCTTACCGTGGAGGGAAGCGACTTTGACGAATACGTCGTATTTGCTCTTGCGGCAAAGTTCGATGACGGTCAGGAAGCAACGAACACTTACCTCGATATATATTATGAAAATGGAGAGGATAGGGTCGTATGGCGTACTATCAAACTTGACGAAGACGGCAAGTTCAATCTGTACGTACCCGTTAAGGACACTAAGACCTACGGTGTTAGAGTCAGCGCAACGGGTAATTCCAACCAGGTCGGCGGTATTCCCGTAGGCGAGGAGCCTACGTTTAACGTAGAATCTGAGAAGTCTGTCGAAATAACCCTCTACGAACCCGTAGAATACAGGGTTGTGGTTGAAGACGTACTCGGAAACCCCCTTGCGGGCGCGGAAGTAGGTATCTACTACGACGACGCAGACAATAAGTCTGTAATCGTAAGGACCGTAACGGGTGCAACCGGTACTTTGACTGCATATTTTGTAGTTAAAGAAGGTTCGTCCTACGTAATCAAGCTCAGCGCTCTTCCTCCCGCATATGCGGCAGAAGAGGAGTCCTACCCGCTTAATTTCAACGTAGGCATTACCACTATCGTTCTTCTGAAAACCGGAGTGACAACGGATATAGACGTAGCCGTTCCTGCAAATATCGCACAGCAGGCAGAGGGTGACATAAGATACACCCCCGCTAACGTATCCTTAACAACTCCCGCCGAACCCTATCGTCAGGGCAAGGACAACTACACCTTGGGCTCATCCGGCGCACAGCTGTTCGTACAGCTGACCAAGGTAAAGGCAGGAGTGCACACTTCCAAGAGCATTCTTGAATTGATAACCGAAGACGAATCCTACTTTAATGCTGTTCACCTTCATATTGAAGAAGGACAGTCGGAGGAAGATGCCCTTATAGAGAACGTCTGGGATCGCTATATCTATGGCAAAATGCTTAAAGCATATGCAGATAAAGTCAACTCCGACGGTTTATACGCACTCACTGACGAACTCTATGAGTTTATAAAGGACTGCGCATCTCTGTTTGCAGGTGCAACGGGTTCCGAAAAAGACTACCTCAACGCACTTATGTACTATAACGGACCTGCGCTCGCCCTCGGTGCGGACGGTTCGATATCGGTTCCTGTTCAACCCAATCTCGGCCCGGCTACCAGAGTTCAAGTTAAGGCGGGTATGCCCGGAGGTTACTACAAACTGTCCGTTAAACGTCCCGGAAACGCAAGCGGTGTAAGCTACCGTATTACATATGATGGTACTGAATTTACCATCGGTTATAACAAGAGTTCTGTAACCATATACTTCAAGTCTAATTTCTCGACCTTCGATATCACGAGCGACGCTACGGGTTACATAGGTGTTCATAGTGTACAATTGACTCTTGAATTGAGTTCGGAAACGGGCGATTACGACCTTGTAAAATCTATCGACAAATCGGGCGAATATTATCTCGCTCTCTATCCCAAATCAATTGCAGACGGTATATCGTACCACGGTGACACTTACAATACCAAACTCCCCGTAAGAGGTTACTATACCTATACCATCGATGTGCTTGAAGCGCCCGAGGGTGTGAACGTATTCGGTAATTTCTATGTCTGCGACGACGATCTTCCCATATCGGTAACTTGGAAACGTAATATAAGTCTTGAGGGCTCCGTAACGCAGAGGACTTATTACTCCGGTTTATCTGCTAATATACAGGCAAGACCTTGCTTCAACTTATATTATACCGTGGGTGAAGACTACGAGGGTGCTGAAGACGCAGTGCTTGTAGTGAAAGTCAGCTTCACGCTCCGGCTCGACAAAATCAATATTACCTACTCGGGCGGCACGGGCGCAACCGGCTCTATGACCGGAAGCAACAACGTAACGGTCGGCACAACCTATGTACTTGTGGGCAACGCGTTCACAAACGGCAACCTCAAGTTCGCAGGCTGGCTCGAACCCGTGAGCGGCAACGTATATAAAGAGGGTGAAAGTATTACCCTTCCCTCCTACGATTTGAATTTCGTGGCGCTGTGGAGAGAGCCTACCGTCAACGCGGTCGATGAAAAGCTCGGCACCTCGAAACCGCTCACAATCTCTATTGACACTGCGCGCTACACCTCAACCATAGTTAACTTTGACACGGACGAAGTAGTAGCCGGCAGGTACACATTAAAGGCTGACTTCGGCACTGCAACCTTCGGCAACGCGGTTCAGGTGGAAATCGGCGGAAAAGCTCTTAGTATGATTATCAGCAAAGAGTTCAGCACTGAAGGTCATAACGTCTATATCCTTCACTTTGCACTTACTTCCGATAAAGTAAAGGTAGACGGTGAAGACGGCGAGACGGAAGTAGAACTTCTCAAGGAAACTACCGTTACCTTTATAACGGCTTCCGGCTCAACGACCTACAACATTACGCTCAACCTTTCTGCATACACGGGTTCCGTACTCGAAGTTGACGACTCCGGTATCGAAGCGGTAGTCAACGCTTACTATTCAACAGGCACAACGGTTATAAACGCAACTACGGCGTTCACCTTTACTTTTGGCGAAAGCGTTCAGGCCGGCACCAAGTACAGGTTGTTCCTGCAAAACTACTCCGGTGTAACTGTGTTGATTTATTTTTACACGGGAAGAGGAACGGCCACAGTATCAAGCACATCAATATCAATGAATGCAGGCGCTAGCGGCGTAACAGATTACACTGCACCTGCAGATTTAGAGGGCATTGAACTGTACATCAGAGTATACAGCAACTCCTCTACGTACACCGTACACGCAGGTAAAATGTTGGGCGTAAGGCTTGCAAATTCTTATTCGTATTCCTACGATAAGAACGATAACGGTGAGTCCACGGGTTCAGTCGGCGGCTCCGCTTCTCGTGCGGCAGGCGAAATAGTATCCTTGCCGTCAAATACCTCAAGCTATAAGCTCAAGAGACCTGACTACGAGTTCATGGGCTATACTATAGATCCCGACTTTACGGAATACAACCCCGACGAAACCTACTTACAGCTCGGCACAACCTTTGAAATGCCTGCTCGCGACGTAGTTATAAAGGCGGTATGGAGAAAGCTTGTCTATAACCAGGCTCAACTTGGAGTCGGCGAAGAGGGCAAAGTTACCAATTTCGTATTGAGTTCCGATTACGAAGGCGGTCGTGTATTCCTTAAGGACGAGGTTAAAGCTGGCACGTACATTATCACACTTGAGTTAGACCATGATTTAGGTAGTATCCTTAACGCAGGATATCCTTCAATCATGTATTTCTACTTCAACTCACCCAGTACTAACAACGTCTATCTCGACAGGGACGACACGGCGTCCTCGGAAGGCCATTACGTATACAAAGCGATAATGGTGGTTAATGAGGGAGAAGGCAGATATTTCCATTTCTATCAGAAACCCGCGGACGAGACGAAGGTTACCCTCTTGCTTGAAGAGTATGACTTGAAGAAAATAGAAATCGGTAAAGAGCTCGAAATCTTCGTACATCCTTACAACGCTAAGGCTCCTTATATCGTATACTATGAAATAGACGAGTCCATTACCCTCGACTATGCCCTTACGTACTATGTTGACGGTAAACATATTAAAGAGGAGGATAAATTCTCCTTCACAATCTATACCGTTAACGCGCAAGGCGTTGCAACAGCGGCAAGTTCCTCTTACTGGACAGAAGATCAAAATCAACAATTGACCATCCCCGCAGGAACTAAAGCTATATACTTTATGGGTAACAGTTCGTCGCGATACAACAGCGTTGCCAAGATTGAATTAAGAAGAACTTATATTGTAATGTATAAGGGCGGCGATGATGCAGACGCCCTTGCGGAAGTAGGCGGCTCAATAGCTTCGCACACCATGCTCAAGAGTGACTCTACCATTACAGTAAGAGCAAACGGATTCACAAGAGAGGGCTACGAGTTCATCGGCTTTAAGATTGAGGGCGACGCGACCAACAAGATATATAATTTCCCTGAATCCGTAACTCTTCAAGGCAAGGATATTATCTTCGTCGCACAGTGGAACAAGATTGACGTTGGCGAACAACCTCCCGAACCTCCCGAACCTCCCGCACCCGAAAAGGTAGAGGCAACTCTCGGCAAGGGCGAGGAAGCCAAGGGAACTCTCACAGTAACAGAAGAAAAGCAGGCGGCATTCAACCTCGGAGAAAGCGTAACGGTAGACAACTACACGCTTACGATTGTTTCGGATACCGACCTCGGTACAATTCTTAAAGGTAAAGTAGGCGAAACTGATCTTTATCTCATCAGAACAGAAGGTGTAAAAGCTGTAGCAGAAGGTGATGAAGGCGAAGATGGAGATGGAGAAGAAGAAGTAGTAGGTTACACCTATATCGGCTTCCCCAGAGTTGCCGCAACAGGTTCGAGCATTATCTTCCCGACAGGTATAGCTGCTACACTTACCGCAACTCTCGTAACTTACACTGCGCCTACGGTTACCAAGGGCGGCGATGCGATAATCGTACCCGTCAACCCCAATAAGGGTCAATGGTCCAACGCTCCTTCAACCAGCTTCTACTTTAAACATAGCGCCATCGCAACAAACTCGACCTTCTACTTCTCCGTAGAGAATTTATCGGATGTTGATGTTAAGCTTTGGCTCACATTGCGTTCGGGTCAGCTTGTAAATGCAACTGCAAGCCAGGTAGCCGCTAATGTAAGTGCAAACTCAGCATACTTTGGCTCCAAGAAAATAGAGGATAGCGCCGACGGCGGAAGCACAAGCAATTGGTCCCTCCACGTCAACGGTGCTACCTACCCGACAGTTCCTGTTCTCTTCAAGCTTCTTAACACCGTAACTGTTACCTATTCAGGCGGTCAGGTTGAAGAGGGCGAGGATCCTATAACAGGTAGCGTATCCTCTGCAACGGTAGCTCAGGGCGCAACGCATGCCCTCAAGGCAAACTCCTTCAAGAGAACGGGTTACACCTTCATTGGATGGCAGCTCGGTGGCATAGGTCAAATTCTTGACGTAGGCACCAATGTAACCGTAAACGAAAGTCAGACCTATATTGCGGCTTGGAAGAAGGACCTCGAAGACGGACAGTTTATGGATGGCATGCTCGGCTTCGGCTCGGCAAATAACGTGACCGTACGTATCGACCCGACAGAAAAGCAGTCAATGACAATCAACATTGACCTTGACGAGCTTACTACAGGTACCAACTACTTAATTACTGCAACTCTTACGGCTGACCACGGTGAATATCTTATGTTCACTATGGAAGGTGGTAACATTAATACGGGCGCTGCTCTCACCTATAATATCTACCTTGTCAAGGACGAGACAAATAAAGAGGACGGCAAATACGTATACTTCGGCTACCTGTACATACACGAGCAATCCGCAGGCCTCAAGATGAGCTATAAAGACGAGACCTTCGAAGCATTCAATATGACCCTTCAGCTTGACAATTACACGGAACCCGAGCTCAAGGCTGACGGCGAGACGTATTACATTCCCGTAACCCCCGATTATGACGAAATCATGAAAGGGGAAGACAGAATATTCTTGGATTTCAATATTCCGGCAGGTAAGTATAAGCTTTACTATTACGACCTCACCGGCGGCAAGCTTGCAGGTACTGTTTACGCCTATGCAAACAAAGGAAGCTCGTCTGGCTCGTCCCTCTTCAGCTTGAGTATAACTTCGGGCGCTAACGGCTCCAACCTGGATTTGACCACCAAGCTCGAAGGCGTTGAAGATCTCGATTTGAGACTCTATACGAAATACATATTCTCTGTAATCGGAGTCAAGTTCGTTCGTGTGTATGACGTAACCTACGAAAACGGTCTTACCCCTGAAGAAATCGCAGATGGCGCAACCGTATCCGGTACTACGTCGGCTCATACCTATCTCTTAACGGGTGAAGAGATTACCGTAAAAAATAACTCCTTCAACAGAGCGGGATACATATTCCTGCACTGGGCTGATAAAGACGGTAAGAGATACGATCCAAACAACACAATCACTGTTAAAAATGAGGATGTAGTTCTCAAGGCTGTATGGAGAAAGATAGAAATTAACGAAGAGGAAGGCGTACTTGAACTTGACGGTGAGGAGATGACTATAACCATTGACTCCACCAAGTACACTTTAACGCAGTTCGGTCTTAGCCTCGATTCGAGCAAAATCGGAACGACTACCAACGGCAACTTTAGGCTCAAGCTTGACTTCGGCGCAAACAATCCTCAAACGGGTTGGGTACTTCTGTATATCCCTTCAAGCGGACTCTACCTGTACATGGCTAAGAGTGATGTTGACAGCACGGAAGGTCACAATGTCTACGTCGGCGATTTCAAGCCCACAACTTCCACTACGTACCTCCAGATAATCACGACCGAAGAGAACGTATTCGGCACGTACGAGAACGTAAAAGTAACGCTCGAGGAAATCGACTTCACCTGGAAGCCCGGCGGAGAATATCTGATGGCAATCAACGGTTACCACAGCTCAACTAGCAACAATCACGTATACTACGATGCTGACGATTGCATAATCGCAGGTGCGTACTACAAGGTAACTATAACCGCCGTAAACGGTATGCTTCTCGGCGAATCTGCAAGCATCTATGCAGGCTCGACCTCAAGCAATTACACAACTTCAATTGCGTACGGCGAAGAGCTTATCGTGAACTCCTATTACGACGGCACCTCCTCCTACGCTTACCTCAGACTGTCGATGACTTCGTCTTCGGCCAAGTACGGCACGATGGTAAAGGTCAAGATTGAATGGAATATAGCAGACTGATAAAAGTCAAAATACTGTAACGATTAAAAAGACCGTCCCCTCGCAAGAGGGGGCGGGATTTTTATTTTGGAAATTTACGGGAAAGTGTGTTAAATACTTGATAAATATTGTATCATATGTTATAATTATTATAAATAATCGCAAAATGTGGCAATTTTGCACTTTGGTGTTGCATAAATGAGAATTTATGCATTAACTGTTAATAAAAGACAAAGGTTCTTCTAATAAGGAGCGTCTTATGAGAAAATTATTTTTGAGTTTGCTTATTGCTGTATGCGGACTGTCCTGCGCGCTTGCTTTTGTTGCCTGTACTTACGAGGAATCCGGACACAAATGGAGCAAAAAGTGGTCGCACAACGAAAGGTATCACTGGCACGATTGTCTTGACAGCGACTGCAGTCTGCGCGACAGCTTGGCTGCACACATCTGGAAGCTTGAAGTCGCTACGGAATCACCCACTTGCAATACGGCAGGCGTTGGCACTTATTCATGCGAGGTCTGCGGCGAAAAGAAAGAGGACGAAGTTCCCGCCACGGGCGCGCATCTGTGGAGGGAGTACGACAGGCGCAACCCCTCGTGCTATCTCGACGGCTTTGTTATTCACGAGTGCAGACTGTGTCATACCTTCGCCGAGGAAATAATTCCAGCCACAGGTAATCACTACTACAATGAGGAATGGGTAGGTACAGATATGGGTCACTATCACACCTGTAAAACTGCGCATTGCTCGGCGACAACGGAAATCGAGCCTCACAATGTGGCGGAAGAACCCTTAAGAACGGTACCGGCACAGCCCTATCATGACGGAATGGAATATTACGGCTGTACGGAATGCGGCCATGTTACGAGAACGGTGGAGCTCGGTGCTACCGACATCCCCTACGATTTGGTTCCCTATATAGCTCCCTGTTATACTCCGATTGTTGCAGGAACCTTAAAACCCAAGTGGACGGGTGAAGAGCCTCTTCCCGAAATTGTCAAGGAGTCGGACGGCGTATATTCGGTTACCGTTGTACGCGATTCGGGTATATCCTCCCCCGAATACCCCTACGAAATTTATTTCACAGGAACAAGTCCCCTTACAGATGAGAGTATAGAAGTACCTATTTGGCATATGGGTTCTACCTACGGAATTACGGGTTACCGTTACACTTCTACAACCCAAAACAGAACTATTATCGATGCCGGTACAAATCCCATAGCCTTCTTCGCAAAAGAAACGAATACAAACCAGGGATATATCAGACTCAGGTCTGCCGGTAGCATTACGTTACAGTTCGTGTTCAATACTGCGGACGACTCCGACAGACACAATCAAAAGGACAGAACGTCTATATTCTTGAAAGTTACCGTAGTGGAATACGCTTCGATAATGCCGACGTCTTTGAACCAACCTCTGCCGCTTGCGGTAAATAATTACGATATATTTGTAGAGAATAAATATGTTTACTGAAAATGTTTTTTCAAAATATAAAAGAAAATACTTAATAGAAGCAATAATCAAGAGTATTATCTGCGGTATTTCCGCAGGACTTTTGGCTGTGGGCGTAGTATTGCTTTCTCTCAAGCTCAGCGCGGTCACCATAAACGTCGGATTTTACGTGCTGATAGGCTTGGGCGTTGCGCTCGCTTGCGGAGCGGCGGTCTTTCTGATGTTAAGACCTACCGACAAGAGAACCGCAAAGCGACTGGACGAAGAGCACAAGCTCGACGAAAGGGCGCAGACGGCTCTCGCCTACAAAGAGCAGTCGGGATATATAATTGAGCTACAGCGTAAAGATGCTGGCGAAAAAGTAAGAAACCTGCCCCACGTTAAATATAGCTTTGCCAAAGTGTGGCAGTATTGCGTCATCGTCTTCGTTGCGCTCGCAATTTCCTTTACGTCCTTCTTTATACCCGCCAGACAGATTGCTTCGGGTAGCATTGAGGACCCCGGTCCCGGTTTTACCGATGAGGACGACACGCCCTACGAGCTGACTCCTTTCCAGGAAGCGCGTGTACGCGAGCTTATTGACAATGTAAACGATTCCAACTTTACAGTCGAGCTGAAGGCCGACGTCGTAGGCGAGCTTGAAGACCTTATTGAGAACCTGCGCGAGGCTGAAACCGTAGGCGAAATGCGCACCTGTGTAAAGCAGACGGTATATAATGTCAACCAAACAGTCGGCGCAACGCTTCACTATTTGCAATTTATAAGCGACTCGGAAAATATTTTCCCCGAAATAGCTACTGCGGTAAAGGATGGTATAGCTACTTATAATTCTTACACGCTCACCGATTACAACAACGTAAAATTCTACGACACCCAAAAGCTTACAATTATTACCGGCAAGGTTACGCCGAACACAATCAAGCTCAACGAAAAAACGTCTATAAGTAAAGCTGACGGGCTTGCGGCTAAGATTGCCGAGGTGTTGGGTACGGCACAGAACCTGTTAACCGCTGTAGGCGGAAAAAACGCAAACGTTTATGCTGGGGTAATCTCCGACTTTATATCCGATATGGAAAGCGTGCAGAAACTCATTGCCAGCTCCAGCAATACAGTGTTGCAGGGAAAGCTTCTGACCGTATATTCAAACCTTGCGAATAACCTTACCGATGCCATCGGCGACGAGGCGTACACCTATGCTATGGGTACATTCGTAGGATACAGACTGTTCCTTATCTTCGGTATGGACGCACTCATTCCCGGTAGCGGCATAGGTCCCGGTTCCGGCACGAAACCGGACGATAACCCCGAAGACCGTGATCCATCAATAGGTGGCGGCGGCTGGGGTGGTGGCGATATTGTTTACGGCGGCGACGACGAAATTTTCAATCCCCTGACGGGCGACTACGAGAAGTTCGACACGCTGTTAAAACAGTATTTGGAAATTTTGGATGAGTATGTCCAAAAGGGTTATCTTACTCCCGAACAGGAGCATGCGGCAAGAGTATATTTACAATTACTTGGTTACGGCTTTGACGATTAAACGATATTTATAATCAAAATAGTGAGGAAAATTAAAATGAAAAAATGGATTAAATCGCAGAACACAGCAGAGGACACCCAAAAGTCAGCGGAAACGGCAACTCCGGCGCCCTTAACCGTTGATGAATGGAAAAAACAACAGGCAGCGGAAAATGGCAATACAAAATCGGGCGAGCTGCATAAATCTGTGGCAGCCGAAGCTGTTGCCGAACCCGAAGAGAGAGAGGTAGAGGCTCCTCCCGTAAGCAAAGAAGACGCAGCCAAGGTTGAAAAATTCAGCCAGGCTATCGCTAAAATCAGGTCCGAGCTGGCTAAAGATATCGTCGGTATGGAGGATGTTGTCGATAACGTCATCTGCGCAATAATTGCAGGAGGCAACGTGCTTTTGGAAGGTGTTCCCGGCGTAGGTAAAA
>JAFLVP010000007.1:21060-68187 GCA_022508265.1 Clostridiales bacterium | reverse complement strand
TTTTTAATAATAAAATCGACCCCCGCAAAAACGGCTGGGGCCCCTTCGATTTCAACCTGTTCGATTTAAGCGACAAGGACAAGAAGAAGATTCAGCATCTGCCCACGTCTTTAGGCGAAGCGCTTACCGCTCTTGAAAAGGACCACGATTATCTGACCTGCGAGGGCGTATTCCCCGAAAGACTCATTAAAATCTGGGTTGAGAAGAAGCGTAAGGAGCTTGAAAAAATCAACAAGATTCCCACTCCCGCAGAATTCGAGATGTACTTCGACCTTTAATATTCTTAATAAAAATACTAATAAAGAGCAACGGAAATATTTCCGTTGCTCTTGTCTTTTATTCTGCTTTGTACTATAATGGTTTACAGATAATCAGCAATTCAACGGAGAAAGTTATGCGACGGAAAGACAGAGAAGTTACCGATAGGCAGGCGATTATTGACATTGTGGAAAGTTGCCAATGTTGCAGAATAGGATTTCAGGATGACGGCGAAGTATATATTGTGCCGCTGAATTTCGGGTTTGAATATAGCGGGCAACGCATAGTATTCTATTTCCACGGTGCAAAAGAAGGCCGTAAAATCGACTTGATTGCCAAAAATCCGTATGTCGGTTTTGAAATGGATACAAACCATAAGGTTTATGCGAAAAGCAATAACGGAACAGCCTGCACCTATACGGCACGTTTCCAAAGTATAATAGGTAACGGCAGAGTAAGTATGGTTTGTAACGCCGATGAAAAGGAGCACGGACTGCGCTTGATTATGAAGCATACAACGCATAAAAGCGAATGGGCGTTTGACGGCAAAATGTTAAACGCTGTTGCGGTATTTAAGCTGGAAGTCGAAAAGTTAAGTTGTAAAGAACACGAATAAATATCAGGGAGGATATGCAGATGATTATTGACGGTAATCAAAAAGAAAAAGAGGCTATGGAACAGTATCATAACGGAAACAGACCGGAATTTTTGCGCATACAGGAAGAATTTCTGTCTGCTTTCAGAGAAGAATATAAAGATAAAGACCATTGCCCCTGCACAAAAGCCTGTCGCTATCATGGCAATTGTAAAGAATGTGTGGCTATACACAGAGCTCATCAGGAGCACGTTCCGAATTGTATGAGGCCCATTATAAATGCCAAAATAAAGATTTTATCTGAATTGACAGAGCATACTTTTGCAAATGAAATCGAAGCGCCGCAAGAAGTAATTAAAAAGAACTCATAATTGAATAGCAACTTTCAAATTACTGTTGCAACTTAAAAGCGGGAATTTATTATTCCCGCTTTTTTATATATTGTTCGCGGGGGAGAGATTTGCGCCTTGGCGGTGCGTCTGTATTACGCGGACGGAGGGATTCTGCCGTTCCCCAAAGGGAACCCTTGGCAGAGCGTCGCTTTGCAAGCAAGGCTCGTGTGAACCACGAGGGTTCAAGCGACTTACCATAACAAAACAACGGAACAGCTTTTGCTGTTCCGTTGTTTTGGCGCGGATGGCGAGATTTGAACTCGCGCGGCAGTTTCCCGCCCTACTCCCTTAGCAGGGGAGCCCCTTGAGCCACTTGGGTACGTCCGCTCAAAGTAATTAAATTTTACGTTAAAATTTCTTTAACGCTAAAATACTATATCATAAAATTATGCGCTTGTCAAAACTTTATTTAATTCTTTTCAAATTTTCGTGCAAGAATTTTGCTCGCACACTTGCAAGCCATAACATTTGTATGTTAAAATATATACGGGTATTCAACCTCAACAGTGGGCTTGAATTACAGTAAAGGGGGAAATTATGAGAATAGTATTTTTCGGAGATTCTATAACCGATTGCGGGCGCGACAGGTCGGATATAAAGTCGCTCGGCAACGGCTACGTAAAAATTCTGGCGGACAAGCTCCGTCCCATCTATCCCGATATGGACATAGAGCTTATCAACAAGGGGGTGACGGGCAACGAGGTTTGCGACCTTTTGGCGCGCGTTGAGGACGACGTGATTTCCTTAAAACCCGACGCAGTCGTAATAATGATAGGCATAAACAACACACTGCATAAGTTCAAGTTCGGTAAAGAATTGGATTTAAAGCAGTTGGAGCGTGATTTAAAAGAGCTGATTAAACGGCTTAAAGAGGCGGGGATAGTTGTTATATTCCTTGAACCTTTCTTACTTCCCGCGCCCGACAAATTCCGTATGCGCAAGCTGTTCGATGCCGAGCTTGACGTAATAAACAAGGTTGTAATTCCCCTTGCCGACGAATTCGTTGCGTACGACGAAATGTTCAACGGACTCTGCGTACAGACATACCGTTATACCGAGTTTTCCGAGGACGGCGTTCACCCCACCTACCAAGGCTCGCTCCTGATTGCCGACACCGCCATAAAGGCGATAAGAAAACATTTGCTTTAATAAATTACCATAAACTGAAAATACTGCCGATGACGGCAGTATTTTTTATTGTTTTTTATTTTTGGGGTGGTAGAATTTGGCAAGACCGCCCGATGAGGTTTCGCGGTAGCTGTTGTTTAAATCCTTGCCCGTGTTGTACATCGTTTTAACTATCAAATCGAACCTTATCTTTCTCGTATCCGCAAGGAAGTTTGCAAGAGATAGCGCGTTTATTGCCCTCATTGCGGCAACGGCGTTTCTCTCTATGCAGGGAATCTGAACCAGGCCGCCGATGGGGTCGCAGGTTAGACCCAGATGATGTTCCATCGCGACCTCTGCGGCGTACTCAATTTGCCCGAGCCCCATTTCGAAGAGCTCTGCAAGTCCCGCCGCCGCCATAGAGCAAGCCGAACCTATTTCCGCCTGACAGCCGCACTCCGCACCGCTTATGGAGGCGTTCTTTTTTATGATATTTCCCACAATTCCCGCAGTTGCAAGCGCGTGAACTATTTGCTCGTCGGAGAACTTGCGCATTTCCTGCATATAGTATAAAACGGCGGGAAGAACCCCGCAAGAACCGCAGGTGGGAGCGGTTACTATTATTCCGCCCGATGCGTTCTGCTCGCTCGTCGCGAAAGCGTAGGCGGAGACGAGTCTGTTTTCCTTCGTCTGCGCGCTTTCGTCAATGTGGCGCTGATTGTATATGAGCTGTGCGCGCCTTTTTGTGCCGAGTTCGCCGGGGAGTATACCGTTTACCGTAAGCCCTTCGTGAATAGTCTGTTTCATCCTCTCCCAGACTTCGGCAAGGAAGGTAAGAATTTCTTCTCCCTCGCACTCAACGGCGTACTGCCAGATACGCATATTTTTGCTTGCGCAGTACTGTGAAATTTTCGCAAACGAGTTGAGGGGGTAGATAGTGTCGTCGGCGTATTTTTCGTACTTTTCTGCATGCTCGCCCTCGAAGTTTACGGTTCCCCCGCCCACGCTGTAAATGCGCGCCTTATCTATAAGCTTTCCGCCCTTATACGCCTCTACATCCATAGTGTTGGGGTGAACGGGGCAGGGGGTAAGGCAGTCGAACAACACCTCGCAGTCGGCGGGTTTTGCCGTTTCGTAAATTACGGTGTCCGTGCCGTGTCCCTTGCCCGTGAGCGCAAGCGAGCCGTACAAGGTTACCTTAAATTTATCTGCGGCGGGACTGCGCCATTTCATAATTTTTATTGCTCTTTCGGGACCCATCGTGTGCGAGCTCGAGGGCCCGCGTCCTATTTTATAAATTTCGTGTAAAGACTGCATATTTTATCCTCGTAAATGATATAACGGATAAATTTTATAACGCCGAAGTTTGCTTGTCAAATAATTTTAAAAACTGCGCATTTAAAATATTGTAAACTCGCTGTTTTTATGATAAAATTATTGCAACCGAATATATAGCAAGTGACGATATGAGAATTACAAAAGCTAAATCAAAATCGATTTTCGCGGTCGGCGCAATTTTTATTGCGTCGCTTTTAAGCGGAATTTTTACCCTTCCGATAAGCGCAAGTGCGGCTACGGACGATTATAATTCACGGTATACGGCAAATACGAAGGTCGGATATTACGCCGAATATTTGGATACGGTCGAAAGGCAAAAGCCCGAGGTTAAAAACGAGGGCTTTGCAACGGTATTCCCCAAATACGGTACTACGCTGTACGGCGAGGAGACAAGTAGCGAAAAGTCGGCTCTCTGGCAAGAAAACGGACAGCTTTTAAGCGACGGGCTTGCAAATATAAGCGGTGCAAGTTACGACGGTATGGATAAGGACGGCAACCTCTACTTAAAGGGCGAACCTACGGGAAGAGCGTTGTACAGGCACGAGGCGTCAGCGGATATGTATTACGGCAACGTCTCCGATAACGAGCCGGCGGTAGTCAAGAAAATTTCCTATCGCTCTCGCACTTACGGCAACCTAATTACGGGGCTGTACGCTCCCGCGGGCGAAGTTTTAACGCTGACTATGGATAAAGCCGACTTCGAGGCAAGCGGCGGGCTTAAAGTATTTATCGGGCAGGCCTTTTCGGACGGAAGCGCAAACGTAATAGCAAGCAGAAACGCTTACAACCGTATGCCCTGCATAGTAAATGCTATGAATTTGGTAGACGGCATTTCCACGCTTGAAATTAACGAAGAAAGCGGCACAGTAACAGGCTATTTCGGCTCTTTCCTCGGCGGACCCGTATATATTGCGCCCGTGAACGGCGGTTCGACCTTTACCGTAACTCTATCGGGCGGGGTAAGATACAGTCATTTCATTTTGGGCTATACCACAGAGGACGAGTTTAAGGCAAACGCCGCGTCCACAGCGCCCTACTTTGATTTGGAAGTTTGGGACAGGGGCGTAAGGCACTCGGGACCTCAAAAGTACGCAGAAAAGTACACATATTCACAGCTCTACAACGCGGCGGTATTTTGGGAAGAGGTCGCAAGCCTTGCAAATCAATTCCCCAAAAGGTCGACCTTTAACAGCTCTTACGGAATAAATTTTATCTACGATACTTTCGTAACGACGCAACTCGTTCCCCAAAATACCTTAAACTGTCCCGACGCTTGGCTTTCTGCCGCACTCGACTATGACGCGATTGTAAAGGACGGTTGCCACGATATTTTAAACAAATACAACAGCCGATTTATTTCGGGCTGGGGGCTCACGAACGACGGAGCTTCAAACGACGCGATTACACTCATTGCGTACAGCTTGTATACCGATATTTCTTCAAAGCGCAATATCCAAAGCGAAGACGAGGGTTTGGACGGACTGACCCGAAATTCGAGCGCGAGCCTTTCATTAAAACAGTTAAAGGGCGAGAGAGAAAACGACCTCGCTGTTCACGCAACTATTATTCACAGCTTCGGACAGGACCTCTTTATTAAAGCCGTCAAGGAGGACAGCAGATACTCCCAGAGCACGGACAGGTGGTTCAAATCGCTCGTAGAAGTGACAAAGCACGATATGACGTATTATTTTACCGAGCTGTGCAAGATAGAGATTTCGCAGGAAACTCTGGACTGGGTTAAGGAAAAGAATTATCCAATGTTCGTTCCGTCGGCTTGCGTTTATCAGACGGGCGCAGGCTACGAGCTAAACGGCGAGAGTGCGTATATTCGGACTATGCAACCCTATGTAATAGAATACGGCACGCAAATTGAAATTGATTTTGACAAAGTTTTAGAGCTGCCCTACGGGTTCAGTTACAAGATAAACCGAGTAACCCAGCCCGAAAACGGAAGTATTTCGAAGTTAAATTCGCATACATATAATTATATTCCCGCAAGGTCAAAAGCTATGTCGGGCAAAATTTACGTCAGCATATCTATCGAGCGCGACGACAAGAGATTCGAAGTAGAGGACAAAATACTTATTTTAGAGTTCAAACAATATGACGAGGGTTCTTCCGACTCTACCTTTGTCGGCGACCACAGATATAAAGATTTGAACAATGCGGAAACGGTAGAGGGAATAAGCGGATTTACCCGTTTTTCGCCCGACGGACTTTTTACAGGCAGTGTGGGGCTTACTGCAAAACAGGCACAGAGCACTTTCGGTCATATCTACGAGGGCGAACAGGGTTCGGCTTTGGAATTTACATTCTACGGCACGCAGTTTGCGGTTTACTCTCGATTTGCCGAGAGCTTGGGCGAGTTTGAAATTTATATTGACGGCGGTAAGACGCCCGTAAAGACGGTAAAACTCGGCTCGAAGAACGAGATAGCGGGGCTTGCTTATCTTTCGTCGACCCTTACGGCGGGCAGTCATACGGTAAAAATTTCGGGCATAAGCGGCACTTTTAATATTGACAGCATATCTTTAAGACTGCTAACCGACCCTTCGACCCTGCCCGAAATTCCCGATTTAACCCCCGACGCGGAAAGCTCGGGCGAGGATTTTCGTAAGCCCCTCGACCACCCCGATGACGGCAACCAAGGCGGCGGAGGCGGCAATAGCGGCGGACAGGACACGCCGGGCGGCGGCAAGGACCATACGGGCTTGATTGTAGGGCTCTCGGTCGGCGGCGCAGCGCTGATTGCGGCAGGGGGGTTGGCTTTTATAATTATCAGGAAAAAGCGCAACGGGACAATTCCGGGTTCGGGTTCGGATTTGAAATCGTCTGAATAAAAACAGTTTAAAGGCGGAGCAAAGCTCTCCGCCTTATTTTTTTAATTAAAAAAATGTGGTTTTTTGTTTAACGGGTTAAATTTAGTTTTATATTTATAATGTAAGGTAAAATCAGGTCAAAATTATGGCAAAGAAAAAACAGGAAACAATCGAAGAAGGACAGACGGATAATAAAGAGGAAGCGGAAGTTTCAGCCGAGCCTTCCGAGCTTGAAAAGGCGCAGGCGCTTGCCGAGGACTATAAGCGCAAGTGGTACTCCGTTTCCGCCGAGTACGACAACTACAGAAAGCGCAACAGCGCAGCCGTCTCGAAGGCGTATGCGGACGGCGCGGCGGAGGCGGTTTTAAAAATTCTGCCCGTTGCCGACAACTTCGGTTACGCGCTCGACTCCACATCGGACGAAAAGACCAAAGCGGGAATTGAAAAGATTATAAAAAACTTCAACACCGTTTTAGCCTCTCTCGGAATTCAGGAGATAGAAATAAAGCAGGGCGACGAGTTTGACGAAAATATTGCAGAGGCAATTATGAACTTCCCCTGCGAGGAGGGCGAAAAGCCCAATACCGTGAAACAGGTCCTCAAAAAGGGCTACAAATGCGGAGAAAAGGTCATCCGCTTTGCACAGGTGACTGTGACGGCATCGTAATAAAATCAAATAAATAAGCAACACTTTAAATAAGGAGAAATATAATGGGAAAAGTAATCGGAATAGATTTGGGAACTACTAACTCATGCGTAGCCGTAATGGAAGGCGGCGAGCCCGTAGTTATCGCCAACAGCGAGGGCAACAGAACCACCCCCTCGGTCGTATCGTTTAAGGCGGACGGAAGCCGTATAGTCGGTCAGGCGGCAAAGAGACTTGCCGTTTCTCAGCCCGATAAGACGGTTATTTCAATCAAGCGCCACATGGGCGAGTCATACAAGGTAAACATCGAAAAGGGATATTCCCCGCAGGAAATCTCGGCAATGATACTTTCCAAGCTCAAGGCGGATGCGGAGAGCTATATCGGAAGCAAGGTAACCGACGCGGTTATTACCTGCCCCGCATACTTCAACGACTCACAGCGTCAGGCAACCAAAGACGCGGGCAAAATTGCAGGGCTCAACGTACTTCGTATTATAAACGAACCCACGGCGGCGGCGCTTGCATACGGACTCGATAAGCAGGAGGGCAGCCAGAAAGTAATGATTTACGACCTCGGCGGCGGCACCTTCGACGTCTCTATTCTCGAAATAGGCGACGGCGTTTTCGAGGTTCTTGCCACCAACGGCGACACCCACCTCGGCGGCGACGACTTCGACAATAAGATTATAAATTACCTCGTAGACACCTTTAAAAAGGACACGGGCGTTGACCTTTCCAAGGACAAAATGGCTATGCAGAGGCTCAAAGAGGCGGCGGAAAAAGCCAAGATAGAGCTCTCGGGCATGAGCTCCACGAACATCAACCTGCCTTTCATCACGGTAGTTGACGGCGCGCCCCAGCACCTTGATATCGACCTTTCAAAGCAGAAGTTCGATATGCTCACTTCCGACCTCGTAGAGCGCACGGTAGACCCTATGAGAAAGGCTATGCAGGACGCAGGTCTTTCCTACTCGGATATTTCAAAGGTAATTATGGTCGGCGGTTCAACCCGCGTTCCCGCCGTATACGATAAAGTTAAGCAGATTACGGGCAAGGAGCCCTTCAAAGGCATCAACCCCGACGAGTGCGTTGCAATAGGCGCGGCAATTCAGGGCGGCGTTTTATCGGGCGAAGTTAAAGACGTGCTCCTTCTCGACGTAATGCCCCTTACCTTGGGTATCGAAACGCTCGGCGGTGTTTCAACTCCCTTAATCGAGAGAAACACGACTATCCCCGTAAAGAAGAGTCAGGTGTTCTCGACTGCGGCAGACAACCAGCCCGGCGTTGAAATCAACGTGTTGCAGGGCGAGAGAAAGTTTGCTCGCGACAACAAGTCACTCGGCAAATTTATGCTCACGGATATTCCTCCCGCACCCCGTGGAGTGCCTCAAATCGAAGTTACCTTCGACGTAGACGCAAACGGCATCGTAAACGTTACCGCAAAGGATTTGGGTACGGGCAAGAGCACGAATATAACCATTACGGCTTCCACAAACCTTTCGGAAGAGGACATCGACAAGGCTGTCAAGGACGCCGAAAAGTACGCCGAAGAGGATAAAAAGCGCAAAGAGGCGGTTGACAATAAAAATAACCTCGAGGGCATGATTGACGGACTTGAAAAGACCTTGAAAGAGGCGGGCGACAAGCTCTCGGACGAGGACAAAAAGATTGTCGAGGACGCCGTTGCAAAGGCAAAGACCGAGCTTGAATCGGGCGACAACGACAGAATAAAGGCGGCAATCGATACTCTCGCGCAGGAAATTCAGCCCGTCATCGCTAAAATTTATCAAAACACGCAGGGCTCCAATCCGGGCGGCGACGACGGCACGGAATTCAGCCAGCACTGATATATAAACTTGAAATTTTTCGGGGGTGTTTTTGAACACCCCTTTAAAAGGTTTTAGTGTGCATTTAAATGCGCTGGTCAGTATAATTACACGGAGAAAGCTATGGCGGACAAGAAAAACTATTACGACGTTCTCGGCGTAGGTAAAAATGCCTCGGCGGACGAAATAAAGTCGGCTTACAGAAAACTTGCAAAGCAATATCACCCCGATTTCCACCCCGGCGACGCGGCGGCGGCTGAAAAATTCAAGGAAATTAACGAAGCCAACGAAGTGCTTTCGGACGAGCAGAAGAGAAGACAGTACGACTACGAGCTTGAACACCCCGGAATGGGAAGCTTCGGCGGCGGTAATCCCTTCGGCGGCGGTTTCGGCGGGTTCGAGGATATAATAAATTCTATGTTCGGCGGAGGAAGTCCCTTCGGCGGCGGTGGCGGTGCGAGAACCGTTCAGCGGGGCGCGGACATCAAGCACACCGTAAATCTTTCCTTCCTCGACGCAATCAAGGGTTGCACAAAGACTGTAAGCTATATGCGCAACGAACCCTGCTCGGCGTGCAACGGCACGGGTGCAAAGGGCGGCACGGCATTTCAGAAATGCCAGCGCTGCGGCGGTCAGGGCAGAGTAAAGTTCCAGCAAGACACCATATTCGGCAGAACTATTCAGGTGGGCGCCTGCCCCGATTGCGGCGGCACGGGCAAGAAGATTACCGACCGATGCCCCGACTGCAAGGGCAAGGGATACCAGAGAAAGGAGACGAGCTTTACGGTAAATATTCCCGCGGGCGTGGACAAGGACAGCAGCTTAAGAAAGCGCGGCTTCGGTCAGGCGGCAGGCAACGGCGGCGAGAGCGGAGATTTATACGTCTTTTTCAACATAGAACAGCATAAAATGCTCCGCCGTGACGACAAGGATTTGTACGTAACGGTGCCCATTTCCTACAAGACGGCGGTTATGGGCGGCAAAATTTCCGTCCCCGGCATAGACGATACGCTGGAGCTCACAATTCCCGAATGTACCGCCTCGGGCACAAAATTCTGCATGCGCGGCAAGGGCGTAAAGACGGTAAACGGCACCGGCAATCTCTATGTTACCGTGGAAATAGACGTGCCAGCTAAAATTTCGCGTGAGCAGATTAAAAAGCTCAACGAGTACGAGGACAGCATACCCTTAAAGTCGTGCGAGAATATGCAAAGATATTCTAACAACATATCTGCAATTTACGGCAGAAAGGTAGAAAAGCAGTAAAAGGCTATTATATTAAAGGCGTTTGCGGAATATTCCGCAAACGCCTTTAAAATTGTGGATAACTCCGCTCTTTTATGCACATTTCGGTAGTTTAAGACTGATTTATCCACAAAAAGTTGTCCACACAAACCTTTGTTTAAAGTTCTAAAATTTATAAATGTATAAAAATTATCCACATTTTATTAACATTTGAACTGTATAGCCTGTTTTTCGACTTCATACGACATTATATTTGTATATTTGTATATTTTTTATCCACAATGCTCAAAAAATACAAGATTTTTTTATAAAACGGCTGCAAAAATTCGCTTGACATATATTTATATATCCGTACAATGTGATAAGAGTAAATATGAAAATACAGCTATCGGATCACTTTACATATAAAAAACTTATTATATTCGTCATGCCGTCTATTGTAATGATGGTGTTCGTCAGCGTTTACAGCGTTGTGGACGGGCTGTTCATTTCAAACTTTGTGGGGAGCGACGCACTTGCGGCTATAAATCTTATTTTCCCGTTCATTATGATTTGCGGGGCAATAGGCTTTATGCTCGGCGCGGGCGGAAGTGCGCTCGTTTCGAAAACGCTCGGCGAAGGGGACAGAGATAGGGCGAACGCCTATTTTTCAATGCTTGTGTACGTTACCGCGGGCATAGGTATTGCCATTGCCGTTGGCGGGCAGTTTGCCGTTCCCCCGATCGCCGAGTGGTTCGTGGATATGGACAGGACGATTGATAAAAACAGCAGAGACTACATACTTGAAATGTGTATTCTGTACGGCAGGGTGCTTTTAGGCGCACAGCCCTTTTTTATATTGCAAAATATCTTCCAAAGTTTTTTTGTCGCAGCCGAAAAGCCCAGACTCGGACTTATCGTAACGGCGGGAGCGGGTGTCACCAATATGGCGCTCGACGCGCTATTCGTTGCGGGTTTTAAGTGGGGAATTGCAGGCGCGGCGGCGGCAACGGCGGCAAGTCAGCTCTTCGGCGGAATATTTCCCCTGTTCTACTTTTTCCGTAAAAATTCAAGTCTTTTGCGACTTACCAAAACGAGGTTCTACGGCAGAGCTTTTTTAAAGTGCGTCACCAACGGTTCGTCGGAATTTCTTTCAAACGTAGCTTCGGCGCTGATAATTCTTCTATATAACAACCGTATTATGGGAATTGTGGGAATGGAAGGCGTAAAGGCGTACAGTGCAATCGGCTACATAATGATGATTTTCTTCTCGGTGTTTATGGGCTATTCAGTCGGCAGTGCGCCGCTCATTGCCTATAACTTCGGCGCGCAGAACAGTGAGGAGATGAGAAACCTGTACAAAAAGAGCCTTATAATAGTTACGGCTTTGGGTGTTACTATGACGGTATTTTCCGAGGCGCTGGCTTTCCCCATAGTAAGCATATTCGGGTTCAACGCAGAGCTTCGGGATTTGACTGTGCGCGGATTCAGAATATACTCCACGGTATTTGCAATAGCCGGCTACGGCATATTTGCCTCGTCTATGTTTACAGCCCTCAACAACGGGCTTATCTCGGGAATTATTTCTTTTTTGCGAACGCTCGTATTTCAGATTGCTTCGCTTATGGTTCTGCCGATATTTTGGGGTCTTGACGGCATTTGGGCGGCAAACTGTGTGGGCGATATCTTTGCGGTCGCCGTTGCCGTGATTTTTTTGACGGTTTTCAGACACAAATACGGATATGCGCTTATCCGCAAAAAAGAAAAACCTCAAAATTCGGATGAAAATTATAAAGAAACTATTTAATTTTCGCAAATTTATGATAAAATAAATAAAAGCAGAAGAACGCGAGGTCAAAGTGAATAAAAAGTTAAAAATCTGGCTGCCAACCATAATATTCGGCGTACTCACTATAGTTTTCGGCATAATTTACGGGGTAACGGACAACAGACTGAAAACGGTGTATATTCAGCTTGCTCTATGCCTGTTCGTGCCCGCAATTTTTCCCGTACTCGGAATAATTACCAAAAGGCCCTATCCTATGGCGCTTACGATAATGGCGTGCTATCTCGTGGTGATGGGAATTTATTTTGCAAAGGCATTGAATTTTTACGCTTTCGTACCCGAATACGATAAATTTCTGCACACGGGGTTCGGGCTTGTCGGCAGCGCTATGGTTTATACACTCTTAATGCGCTGGGGCGGCGATAAGCTCTCGCCCGCAGGCGTGGTAATCGTGGTATTTCTCGGCACTCTCGGCATGGGAGCAATCTGGGAAATAATAGAGTACGTAGGCGCACTTATGACCCACGAAGACCCCCAGCGCGTACTCGGAATACTTGAAAAAATTATGGCAGTGGGCGATGTTCAAAAGGCTTGGGAGCAGGGCTTGAACCCCCTGCAAGACACAATCTGGGATTTGATTGTTACCGTAATCGGCTCGGCGGTGTTTGTAATATTTTATATTGTTGACAGAGCCCTCGGCGGCAAGCTCTGCAAAAAGCTTTTCACAGTAAGCGGAGAAGGCATAGCAAACGAGAATTAAAACATAAAAATAATCAAAAAAATAACTCTATATATTGAAAATTAGCGCGATATGTGCTAAACTTTAATTGGAGGGAAAAAATGAGCGGTAAATCAATTTTATTAAGTATTTTGTCCGTAGTACTCTTTATCGGAGTTGTTTTTATTATTGCTTTTGCAATCAGCGTTAATTTCCTGTTCGGGATATTGGCTCTTTTTTTAATGATAATTCCTGCGGCTCTGCAAAGAAAAGCCCTGTCCTCCTCCCGAGGGATAATAGATAGATTGATTGCTAAAATTATAGTGCCTATACTTTTCGTAGTTATCGCATTTATAGCAATTTTCGGAGTTGCTTTTTGGATGGACCTATTCGGTTAATTTAATTAAACAAAAAGAGCGGAACGCAACGCGTTCCGCTCTTTTTATAATACCTTTGATAAAAAGTCTTTAAGTCTTTCGTTTTGGGGATTCCCGAAAATTTCGGAGGGTGGTCCCTGCTCTAAAATTTTACCGCCGTCCATAAACATTACTCGGGTTGCAACCTCCCTTGCAAAGCCCATTTCGTGCGTGACTATTACCATAGTCATGCCCTCGGTGGCAAGCTCTTTTATAAGAGCCAAAACCTCGCCTACCATCTCGGGGTCGAGTGCGGATGTTGGCTCGTCAAAGAGCATAACTTTGGGGTTCATAGCAAGCGAACGCACGATAGCAATACGCTGTTTCTGTCCGCCCGAGAGTGTGGAGGGGTATACGCCCGCCTTGTCCGCAAGCCCGATTCTTGAAAGAAGCCGCATGGCGTTTTCCTTTGCGTCCTCTTTAATCTTTTTAGCGGTAGTCTGAATAGGATACAGGGGTATTTTTTTATCCTTTTTCTTGAAAAGGTTTTTAAACTTTATCCAAAAGTTCTTTCTTTGCACCTTGTGCAAATCCTGCAAACCCACGTGAACGGGGGCAAGAGTTATGTTTTTCAAAACGGTCATATTGTTGAACAGATTGAACTGTTGGAACACCATGCCCATTCTTCTGCGCTGTTCGTTTATGTCAACTTTTAAATCGCACAGGTTGTTGCCCTCGAAAAATACGTAACCGTCGGTGGGGTCCTCAAGCATATTCAAACACCGCAAGAAGGTGCTTTTGCCGCTGCCCGAGGGTCCTATTATTGCAATTTTCTCGCCCTGACGTATCTTGTCCGAAATATTGTCAAGCACTTTCAGCGTGCCGAAGTTTTTGGTAAGGTGCTGAACTTCGATAAGCGCTTCGGGGTCGTAAGGCTCAACGGGCGTAACTTCGGTCTTTAAAAATTTTGCTCCGTTATTTCTTTTCACTCTTCCTAAGCCTCCTTTCGATGAGCTTTATAATTACGGTTAAAATTATAACCATAACGAGGTAAACTACGGCAAGCGCAATGTAGGGTACAAAAAATTCGTAGGTCGACTCGGCTATATTTCTGAACGCCTTCGTAAGGTCCAAAAGCGCAATAAAGCTTAAAACGGACGTCTCTTTTAAAAGCGAAATCAATTCGTTGCCGAGGGTGGGGATAACGTTTTTTATTGCCTGCGGAATAACTATGCGGAACATAGTGGTTGTAAAGCTCAATCCCACGGAGCGTCCTGCCTCTAACTGACCCTTGTCAACCGAATTTATACCGCCCCTTATAATCTCCGTCATATAAGCTGCGCTGTTTAAACCGAAAATCAAAGATGCCTCTGCAACGGGCGGAATTAAAACCGAACTGAATAAAGCAAAGTGGAAAAGTAGCAGTTGCACGACCATAGGCGTTCCGCGGAAGATAGCAACGTACACGTCGATAATGCGTTTTAAAATCGTAACGATTAAGTTTTTCTTGGGTAGTATAAGAATCGTGGAAAGAATACAGCCCAAGACCAAACCTATAACAAAACCAAACACGGCAATTTCTGCCGTGTTCTGTAAGCCTGTTAAAAAGTTCTTAAAATGTCCGGGGCTTGTAAACCTTGTCCAGAATATTTCAAAATTACGCATAAATTAATTAAATATTTTTGTTAATGCTCTCGGCAATCATCAGAGAGGGCTGCTTGTCGAGAATTACTGCGTTGATTTTTCCGTTTGATAAATCCTTCATCGCAAGTGCGCCCGTGCTGTACGCCTTGGTGGTAACGGGGAAACCGTCGTATCCAAAGTCCTCGTCGCCGTGGGAGTACATATAGCCGGTCGTGCCGGACTGCGTTCCGATAGTATAGCTTGAAGATTTGCTATTTAAAATTGCCTCAATTTCTTCATACGTCGTGCAATCTGCAAAAGTCGTATCACCCTCCAAAACGGTTATAACCTGTGCAGAGGAGTAATAGGGAGTTGCAAAGTTGACCTGCTCCAAGCGCGCTTCGTTTACGGTGATACCTGCCATAGCGATATCGCTGTTTCCATTTTGAACGTCTGCAATAATGGAGTCGAATTCCATATCCTTAATAAACAGCGTTTTTTCAAGAGCGGTTGCTATTTTGTAAGCAATTTCAATATCAACGCCATAGAAGGCGCCGCTGTCGTTATAGGATTCGAAGGGAGGGAAATAAGCGTTGGTTGCAACCACAAAGTCGCCTGCCTGTGCTGTAGCCGTCTTGTTTTTATAGCTGAACGTTGCCGTACCGTCAAAGTACGAGTTGATAAGTATATCAAGCGAACCGTCGTCTTCCCACTCTGCAAGATAGCTGTTTACGCTCGTCAATAATTCAGTGTTGCTTTTATTGATGCCGTATGCATAATCTTCGGTAGTAAGCTCGATTTCTATTACCTTAACCTTCTGTCCGGGTCCCGTACAAGCCGTAAGCGAGCAAAGTGCCGTTGCGGCCGCAGTGAGTGTTGCCAATGCAATAAATGCTTTTTTCATACTAATTCCTCTTTTTTTAATTTTGGATATAATATATCAGTAAATAATTATTAATGCAACTATTTTTCCATAGAAATAATATTTATTAATTTTTATGAATATTTTTTCATTTTATGTTAAATTTGCACAAATACGTTTACCATTGTAAATATGAAATATAATTTTCGTAAAAAAGACCACGCAAATCTTGCAAATGTTTATGCTTTGTGGTAAAATATACTAGTACAATAATTGGTGACGGTAAACAATGGAAGATATAATTAAGCGTGTCAACGAAGCCGAAAGGCAGGCAGAAGAAATAAAATCAAGCGCAGAGCAAAAAGCTGCGCAAATTTTGGCCGACGCAGAAAAAAAGGCGGCTGAAATTTTAAAGCGCAGCGAAGAAAAACTTAAGATTTACCGTGAAGAACAGTTGAAAACGGCGCAACTTTCAGCCGAAGAATACTACAAAAAGACAATTCGGGACAATGCTGAAAATGCCGAAGAGTATGCAAATTCGGTTATTAAAAGAACTGATATTCAGGTAAGCGAAATCGTCGGGAGGGTTTCTCGTGGCAATTGCTGAAATGAGCAAGCTCAACCTCGTTGCGCTTTTATACGAGCGGGATAAAATTTTAAACGCTCTTCAAAGAACGCGCGCGGCGGAGGTAAAAACTCATACCGTTTTGGACAATACGCAGGTTTGCAGTAGCAGTCTTTCGGAGCTTGAAGAGCGCATCCGCGTTTTGGAAGGTGCGCTCGATTATCTCGTAAGGGGAGTTTCGGGCTTTATCAGCGACAATAAGATTAAAGATTTGAAGATAGAGAGCGAGTACTCACTGTCCTATTCCGAATTTTTGCAAGCGGGCGAGAAGAGAGAGCAAATCGAGGGGTACATTGCCCGCATAACCACCCTCGAAGAGCAAAAGAAGGAGCTCGAAGCCTCTCTTTTAAAGAGCCGCCGCCTTGAAAAGACTGCAAGCATTTATCGCGTTTTAAAACAGCCCTTTTCGATTTTGGAAAGCGGTACGCGCGTTATTTACAGACTCGGCACCATTCCCGTTCAAGCGTTTGAAGTGCTTGAAAAGGAGCAGGAGCCCCTCTTTTATATTTCCAAACTCAATATTCAGGAAAACGAAGCGCTCGTGTTTGCCGCCTTCCATAAAGCTTTGGACGGCGACAAAATTTTGCAGGGCGCGTCTTTTAATGCCTGCCCCTTTAAAGAGGGCTCGGGCGAGAGCGTATATAAGACAGCGGTAGCCGAAATCGAAGCCGCAACAGACGGCTTGAGAGATAACGCCGACGAGCTGTTTAAAATGCGGGAATTTATAAAACCCCTCCGAATATACTGCGATTATCTTAAATTCGAGCTTGAAAAAGCCGCCCTTGCGGAAAAGCTTCGCGCAACGCAGGAGACCTTCCTTTTGGAGGCGTACGTTCCCACGGAGAGCGAAAAAGTGGTGGGCGAGGCAATTGACGGGGTCACGAACGCGGCGTATTACGAGTTCTCAAAACCCGCCGAAGACGAAATTCCCCCCACACTATACCTCAACAACGCGATTGTAAGCAACTTCGAGACGATAACGGATATGTACTCGCCGCCCTCCTCGAAGGAGTTCGACCCCAACACCGTAATGGCGTTTTTTTACAGCCTCTTTCTCGGCTTTATTATGGGCGACGTGGGTTACGGGCTCATAATGCTTTTAGGCGGCGGTGCGCTTTGGTTTAAATTGCGCTCCAAAGGCGGAGGGCTTGCAAGGCTGTCCGGAGTGTTTGCCGTAGGCGGTATCTTTGCCATAGTATGGGGTCTTTTGTTCAATTCGATATTCGGAATAAAGTTCGGATACCCCGCGGTACTGCCCGACGCACGTGAAGACAGATGGGCGTTTATGGGAATACAGGTTCCCTCCGTACTGATAATCAGTCTTGAACTCGGCGTTGTGCATCTGTTTGCGGGATATATCTGTAAAACCGTTCAGTGTTTCAGACGGGGCTATATAGGCGACGGAATTTGCGAAGGCGTAATCTGGGCAATTTTCTCGTTCGGCGTGGGTATAGCAATTGCAGGTCTTGTTGACGAACTTGATTTTATAGAACTTGCGTACGGAGGCGGAATTGTAGCGGCGGCGGCGCTCGTTATGGCAATGCTGACCGCCGGCAGAAAAGAAAAATTCTTCGGTAAGTTCACGAAGGGTTTCGGCGCGGCGTACGGAATTATAAATTACGCCTCGGACATATTGAGCTACGCAAGACTGTACGGACTTATGCTCTCGGGCGCCGTTATCGCACAAATTATTTCGGACTATGCGGTTTCCGGTATGAACGGGAACGTCGGTTTTCTTTTCAGCGGCAACCCGATGCTTATAGTTTTGGGCATTTTCATTTTGGTTGTAGGACACGCGTTTAATTTTGCAATAGGCTTGCTCGGTGCGTATATTCACGACGCAAGATTGCAGTACGTTGAATTTTACGGCAGGTTCTTCGAGGGGGACGGCGAGCTTTTCGCTCCGCTCGGCTCCAGACACGATTACGTAAGGCTTAAAAAATAAATTAAATATTTAAGGAAAAATTTTGGAGGTTTATATATGGACACTTTCGTTGGAATTATCGGCGTTGCAGTGTGCGTGCTCTTGTGCGGCATAGGCTCGGCGATAGGACTTTACAAGACGGGCTCTGCGGCAGCGGGCGTATTGGGAGAGAACCCAAAAAAGTTCGGTCAGGTGCTCGTTTTGGTGCTGCTTCCCGCAACGCAGGGTATCTACGGCTTTATTATCGGCATCATAGCATCCGGTAACGTTGCACAGGGCTGGGAGCTCTTCGGTCAGGTTCTGCCTATGGCTATTTCCGGTCTTATCACGGGTATTCTACAGGGCAAGTCGGCGGTAAACTGTATCTATGCGGCAGGCAAGCAGGAAAAGCTCGGCATGAAGCTGATAATTTACCCCGCAATGATAGAGTTCTACGCGATTTTGGGACTTATCATTTCCATAATGCTCATTGCGTAATTATTAAGGATATTATATGAGCAAAGAAGGAATAGTCGAAAGGATACTTTCCGACGCAGAGGACAGAGCGCAGGCAATAGTTGCCGCCGCCGAAAAACAGGCGGAGGGCATTATTGCCGAGGCGGAAGACAGCGCAAAGCGTGACGAAAAGGGCGTTAAGGCGGAAGCAGAGGAAAAATGCGCGGCAATTAAAAGCGGCAAAGAGGCGGAAGCAAGATTGGACTCCGCCAAGGTTTTGCTTGCCCAAAAACGCAGAGTCATCGACAGTATTTACGAGCGCGCGCTCTCGGAGTTGAAAGAGCTGAAAAAGGCGGACGCAGTTGCTTTTGCCGATAAAATTCTGCAACAGTTTGCAGAGGACGGCGATATTATAGCGTTTGCGCCCGATTTCAAGTACGCGCAAGAGGTCTCCCGCCTTGATATATGCGCGGAGAAAAAGTTGAAAATAGCTTTAAATGCAGAGGGCGTAAACGGCGGATTCGTGCTACGCGGAAAAGTTGCGGACAAGGACGTATCGTATAGCGCTCTGCTTTTAGCCGACAGAGAGCAATACGAGGTTGAAATAGCGGCGGAAGTTTTTCTCGACAAATAACGGCGGTGGATTGTGGCAAAGGACTTGGTGTATATTAACGGCATAATTGCCGTGAAAGAAAACAGTCTTTTAAAGGACAAAATATTGACGTTTTGCGAAATGAGTGCGGAGACGGCTTTCCGTGCGCTTTCGGAGAACGGTTTTATAAAGAATACCGACGTAAATTCGGTGTTCGATTACGAGAAGGTTTTGCAAGCCGACGAGGCGGATATTGACGAATTCACCCGCGAATATGCCCCGGATAACGCAATAAAGACATACTTTTTTGCCCCGCGCGATTTTCACAACGCAAAGGCGCTTGTAAAGGCGAAATATTTAAACAGCGGTGCCGATAAAATGCTTGCGCCGCAGGGGCTTTTGAGCCTCGATACGCTTAAAAAAGCAGTGGACGGCGAGGAGGTTGAAGGCGTATATCCCGAACTTCTCGAAGGGATAAAATCGACAGTTGAGCTCTTTGAAAATGACGGTATGAACATCTCCGGTGCGGAGGTCGGAAAGATATTCGAACAGCAGTTATATGCCTGTCTTTTAAAGGCTTGCAAGCGCAACGCTCTTTTAAAAAAGTTGCTCACTCAAAAGGTCGATATGACCAATATTTTGATAGTGATGCGCTCAAACACCCCCGAATATGCCGCAAATAACGTAATTTCGGGCGGAAAAATCCCTTTGGATAAGTTGCTTGTATTATTTGACGAAAACGAGGAAAAGGCAGAGCGGGCACTCGACGGTACCTATCTTGAAAAATATTGGAAAGAGTGTTACAAAACCCGTATAACGGGACTGCCGTTTATGAAGACGGAAAAGAGAGTTGCCGCGCTCGAGATAGACTTTTTATCAGAGCACAGATACGAACTAAAGCGCAGTCAGCCCTTTATGTACTATATTTTCAGGCGTCGCACCGAAAACGAGAATGTAAGAATAGTGCTCTCCTGCCTTTTGGCAGGGCTCTCTGCGGACGAAATTAAAGCAAGACTTCGGAATTTTTAAGGAATAATTATGAACGGAAAGACGGCAATCGTCGGCGACGGCGACAGTATTATAGTTTTCAAGGCGGCGGGCGTAGACGCGTTCCCCGCGGAAAACGATACGAAGGCGAGGGAGATAATTCGCAAAATTGCAAGAGAATACTCCGTTATTTTCGTGACGGAGGAGCTTGCAAAGGATTTGGGAACCTTTTTAAAGAGGTTTGACGAAGAACCCTATCCCGTAGTTCTGGCGGTCCCCTCGGACAAGGGCAGCACGGGCTACGGCGACAACTTTTTAAGAGAGGCTATGGAGCGCGCTCTGGGCGTGGATATCCTCTTTAATAAAGACAACAAATAGCGTTAAACGGGGCATATTCCCGTGTCAATTTAAATTTTAGGAAGTTAATAAGGATAAATTATGGCAGGTAAGACGGTAAAAATTTCAGGACCTCTGATTATTGCGGAGGGCATGGCGGACAGTAAAATGTACGACGTCGTCCGCGTTTCGGACAAGGGGCTTATAGGCGAAATTATAGAGCTCCGCGGTGACAAGGCGTCTATACAGGTTTACGAAGAAACTTCGGGCTTGGGTCCCGGCGAGGAAGTCGTTTCCACGGGCGAGCCTCTCTCGGTCGAGCTTGCGCCCGGTCTTATTTCGGGCATTTTCGACGGTATTCAGCGCCCCTTAACCACCCTGTTCTTTAAATACGGCGCGCGCATTTCAAGGGGCGTCAGCGTAAACAACCTCGACAGAGAAAAGAAATGGAAATTCGTTCCCTCTCTGAAAAGCGGCGACACCGTGCAGGAGGGCGACGTGCTCGGCACCGTTCGTGAGACCGAGCTTATCGAACACAGAATATTAGTTCCCAACGGAATTGAAGGCACTGTCCTTACCGTTTCCGAAGGGGAGTTTACCATAGAGGACACGGTTGCCGTAATTCAGACTAAAAACGGCAAAAAGCCCGTGAGCATGCTCCGTAAATGGCCCGTGCGCCGCGGCAGACCTTACCGCGAAAAGCTTACCCCCGACCAGCCTATGGTTACGGGTCAGAGAGTTATAGACACGCTCTTTCCCATATCTCGCGGTGGTGTAGCCGCCGTTCCCGGTCCATTCGGCAGCGGAAAGACGGTCGTTCAGCACCAGCTTGCAAAGTGGGCGGACGCGGATATCATAGTTTACGTCGGTTGCGGCGAACGCGGAAACGAGATGACGGACGTTTTAAACGAATTCCCCGCCCTCAAAGACCCCAAGACGGGCGAACCTTTAATGAAGCGCACGATACTCATTGCGAACACTTCGGATATGCCCGTTGCCGCTCGTGAGGCTTCGATTTATACGGGCATTACGATTGCAGAGTACTTCCGCGATATGGGCTACAACGTGGCTATAATGGCGGATTCGACTTCGCGTTGGGCGGAGGCGCTCCGCGAGATGAGCGGACGACTTGAAGAAATGCCCGGCGACGAGGGCTATCCCGCATACCTTTCAAGCCGCCTTGCGGAGTTCTACGAACGCGCGGGTGCGGTCAAAATTCTCGGCTCTAAAAATCAGACGGGCTCGGTTACGGCGATAGGCGCCGTTTCCCCTCCCGGAGGCGATTTATCTGAACCCGTATCTCAGGCAACCCTCAGGATAGTCAAAGTTTTCTGGGGCCTCAGCGCATCACTTGCGTATAAGAGGCACTTCCCCGCAATCGACTGGCTTATAAGCTATTCGCTCTATGCCGACAAGATTAAGGATTGGTTCGACAAAAACGTCGGCGCGGATTTCTACCGCTTGAGGCAGTTCGTAATGACGGTATTGCAGGAAGAGGCGGCGCTCGACGAAATCGTTCGTCTCGTCGGTATGGACGCCCTTTCGTCAAACGACAGGCTCACGATGGAGACGGCAAAGATTATAAGAGAGGACTACCTGCATCAGAACGCTTTCGACGAGGTTGACACCTATACCTCGATGAAAAAGCAGTATATGATGCTTAAACTCATCTACGAATTCGACGCAAGGGCAAGGGAGGCGGTTGCAAACTATGCAGATTTGAACGCCGTGCTTGCGTGCTCGTGCAAGGAAAGGATAGGCAGAGCCAAGTATATTAAAGAAGAAGATATCGGCGAGCTTGACGAAATTCTTGCTCTTATCAAGACGGAAATGAAGAGTTTCAGTCAAAGTGAGGATGAAGATGTTTAAAGAGTATAAGACCATACGCGAAATCGTCGGTCCCCTTATGATTGTAGAGGGCGTCGAGGGCGTAACATACAACGAACTTGTAGACATAATCTGTTCCAACGGCGAAATAAGGCGCGGCAAGGTACTTGAAATCAACCGCGACAAGGCAGTCGTTCAGCTTTTCGAAAACTCGCAGGGACTGCAGATTTCCACCGCAAAGGCGAGATTTACGGGTCACAGCCAACAGCTTGCCGTGTCCGAGGATATGCTCGGCAGAGTCTTTGACGGTATGGGCAACCCCCGCGACGGAGGCGAACCCGTTATTCCCGAAAAGGTTTTGGACATCAACGGCGAGCCCATCAACCCCGCCGCAAGAAATTATCCCGACGAATTTATTCAGACGGGCATTTCGGCAATAGACGGCTTAAATACCCTTGTAAGAGGTCAAAAATTACCCGTGTTCTCGATGAGCGGACTTCCCCACGCCGAGCTTGCCGCACAGATTGCAAGGCAGGCAAAGGTGAGAGGGGGCGACAGCAAATTCGCGGTCGTGTTCGCGGCAATAGGCATTACCTTCGAGGAGGCGCAGTTCTTCGTAAACGACTTCAAAAAGACGGGCGCAATCGAAAGGACCGTTCTCTTTACCAACCTTGCCGACGACCCCGCGGTAGAGCGTATTGCAACTCCCCGTATGGCATTGACCTGCGCCGAATACCTCGCTTTCGAGCGCGGTATGCACGTGCTTGTAATACTAACCGATATAACCAACTACGCCGAAGCGCTCCGCGAAGTTTCCGCGGCAAGGCGCGAAGTTCCCGGCAGACGCGGCTATCCCGGCTATCTCTACACCGACCTTGCTACGATGTACGAAAGGGCGGGCAGAATTCACGGCAGCAGCGGTTCAATTACCCAAATTCCCATTCTGACCATGCCCGAAGACGACAAAACTCACCCCATACCCGACCTTACTGGCTACATCACCGAGGGACAGATAATTCTCTCCCGTGACCTGTATAAAAAGGGCATAAACCCGCCAATCGACGTTTTACCCTCACTTTCGAGACTTAAAGACAAGGGTATAGGCAAGGGCAAGACCCGCGAGGACCACGCCGACACTATGAACCAGCTTTTCTCGGCGTATGCAAGCGGTAAAGAGAGCAAAGAACTTTCGGCAATACTCGGCGAGGCGGCTCTGTCCGATACCGACAAGCTCTACGCAAAATTTGCCGAACAGTTTGAAAAATTGTACGTAAATCAGGGCTTCGATACAGACCGCCCGATAGAGGAAACGCTCGATTTGGGCTGGGAGCTTATGAAAATTCTGCCCGAGAGTGAATTAAAGAGAATAAGAAAAGCGTATATAGACAAATATCTGCACGGCGAAAATAAGGAATAAAATGGCAAGACTTAACGTAAATCCCACGCGTATGGAGCTGAAAAAGCTCAAAGTAAGGCTATCTACTGCAACGCGCGGGCATAAACTCCTTAAAGATAAGTCGGACGAGATGATAAGGCAGTTTTCCATAATCATTAAGGAAAACAAGCGCCTCCGCGACGAGGTTGAAAAAGAACTGTCGGAGACCCTGCGCCAATTTTCAATCGCCCGCTCGGTAACGCCCGCATACAGCGCGGAGGCGGCTTTTGCTATGCCGTCAGTGTCCGTTACCGTAGATTGCAAAGTCGGGTCTGTCATGGGCGTAGAGGTTCCGTCTATGGATTTAAGAAGTCAAAAACGCTCGGACGGACTTCCCTACGCATATTCCGAAATCACGAGCGAGGCGGACTATTCCGTGACGAAGGCGTCGCAGCTACTTCCCAAAATGGTTAAACTTGCCGAGGTCGAAAAGACGGTGCGTCTTTTGGCTGAAGAAATAGAGAGAAACAAACGAAGAGTAAACGCACTTGAATATATTATGATTCCGCAGCTTCATGAAACTATAAAATATATCAAGAGCAAATTGGACGAAAACGAACGCGCGGCAGTAGTGCGCCTTATGAAGGTAAAAAACAAGCAATAATTGCGAGGAGTAAACTATGAAAATTCTCGTAACGGGCGGAGCGGGCTATATAGGTTCGCACACCTGCGTGGAGCTTTTGGAGCGCGGATACGAAACCGTTGTGTTGGACAACTTCTCCAATTCCTCGCACGAAAGCGTAAAGCGCGTTGAAAAAATTACGGGCAAAAAGGTAAGCCTGTATGAGGGCGACGTCCGCGACAGCGCAATTCTTTCAAAAATTTTCAAAGAGCATAAAATAGATTGGGTAATTCATTTCGCTGGGCTTAAAGCCGTCGGCGAAAGCTGTGAAAAGCCCGTCGAATACTATAATAACAATATTTACGGCACACTCGCGCTCGTCAGCGCGATGAGGGAGTTCGGCTGTAAAAAAATCGTGTTCTCGTCGTCGGCAACCGTCTACGGCACGCCCGAAAAACTGCCCCTTGACGAAAACTGCGCAGTAGGCGGCACGACAAACCCCTACGGCACTTCCAAGTACTTTCAGGAAATTATTTTAAAGGATATCTATGCCGCCGACAGCGAGTGGACGGTTGCGCTTTTGAGATATTTCAACCCAGTCGGTGCGCACGAAAGCGGACTTATAGGCGAGGACCCCAAGGGCATCCCCAACAATTTAACGCCCTATATCGCAAAGGTTGCGATAGGCGAACTCAAAGAGATAGGCGTGTTCGGCAACGACTATCCCACGAAAGACGGAACGGGAGTCAGGGACTACATTCACGTAGTTGACCTCGCCAAAGGACATGTTGCCGCTATTGAAAAGCTTACAAAGAGCGGAGTTTATACCTACAATCTCGGAACGGGAGTGGGGTATAGCGTGCTCCAAGTTATTCACGCGTTCGAAAAGGCTTGCGGACGTAAACTGCCGTATTCTATCAAACCCCGCCGTGCGGGCGATATCGCCGCTTGCTATGCGGACGCGGACAAGGCGTTTAAAGAGCTTGGTTGGAAAGCCGAGCTCGGCATAGACGAAATGTGTCAATCTCTTTGGAACTGGCAGCAAAAGAACCCACGCGGCTACAACGGATAAATTTACAGTTTGGTTTATAAAACCGCGCAGTCGGTACCTGCGCGGTTTTAAGTTAAAAAATATAAAACAAAATTTTTTAATTTTTTAAAAACAGTTTGACAACTACGCTTATATTTAGTAAAATAATTAAGCAAATTTAAATACGCACTGTTAAAACATATGCACTGTTAGCTCAACCGGATAGAGCTTCGGTCTTTAGTGATACGGTAATGAAGGCTATGCCGTATAAAATCAAAAAACTTAATATTATGCACTGTTAGCTCAACTGGATAGAGCGTCGGTCTACGGAACCGAAGGCTAGGAGTTCGAACCTCTTACGGTGCGCCAAAATACCGAGTAAGGCTGTTGCCTTGCTCGGTGTTTTTACTATCTCGTAAGCGTGAGAACTCCTACAGTGCGCGCGAGGGCTTTGCCCGACGCCTTGCCGAGGCTCCGCTTGCGGAAACGGCAAAACCTCTTACGGTGTTTTTACTATCTTGTAAGCGTGAGAACTCCTACAGTGCGCGCGAGGGCTTTGCCCGACGCTTTGCCGAGCTCCGCTTGCGGAATAGGCAAGACCATTTATTTGTTGCTGTATATTATTAAAAAGCGTAATTCTGCATTTGAATTACGCTCTTGCGTTGACAAGTTTGGTTAAATTATATATAATGAAACAAAAAATTTTAATCAAAGGAGTTAATTATGAACAAATACAAAGGCACACAGACCGAAAAGAACTTAGAGGCAGCTTTTGCAGGCGAGTCGCAGGCAAGAAACAAGTATACATACTTTGCTTCGGTTGCTAAAAAAGAGGGCTACGAGCAGATTTCGGCGTTATTTTTAAAGACAGCAGAAAACGAGAAAGAACACGCAAAACTTTGGCTTAAAGAGTTGCAGGGAATTGGCGACACCGCGCACAATCTTGCGGCTGCGGCAGACGGCGAAAACTACGAGTGGACGGATATGTACGAGGAATTCGCAAAGACCGCAGAAAAAGAGGGCTTTGCAGAGCTTGCGGCTAAATTCCGTCTTGTCGGCGCAATCGAAAAGCATCACGAGGAGAGATACCGCGCATTACTTAAAAACGTTGAAACGGCGGCAGTATTCGAAAAGAGCGAAGTCAAGGTTTGGGAGTGCCGCAACTGCGGACATATCGTAGTAGGCACCAAGGCTCCCGAAATTTGCCCCACCTGCGCTCATCCCCAAAGCTACTTTGAAGTTCACGCCGAAAATTATTAGTAATTTAATAAAAAATAAAGATGAGGTAAAGCAAAACGCTTTACCTCATCTTTATTAGAATAATTGCGTATCCTTTTAACCCATTATAATGCACACAATTAGAAGATCATCATTGAAAAACTCATAGGATATGTGTAATAATTAACATTATCTTTCTGATACCCGACTATAGTAACAACTACATACCAGTAATATTCATTTACGTTTGATTCATATATATAAGATTCTGACTTATCCATTGTGTCTTCATTGACTATCGAAATATATTTTGCCGCATACCCTAATCTCCCTCGCTTATCAACTTGATATAATATTTTATCATATTCAATATTAGATTCTATCAAAAATTCAAATTTACTTATTGATGTTTCAATAGCAACCGTATTGAATTTACTATCATTATCAAATCTATTAAAGAAGTTATGAATAGGTTTAGTATTAAAACTATAGTTTAAATCAAAAGTTTTTTGTACGTTTTCTCCTGTGACAGAATCAAAAATTGTATAAGTTAAAGATTTTACTTTATGGTTGGTTTCAGGATAAGTCATATGTTGTAAATAAATAAGAATTTCTATTTCATTACTATGTTTACCCTCCCTAAAACTCATATATTTTTCTGTGGAGTCGACTGTTAAATAATTCAATTGATAAACATCAATTGCTTTATATCTTTGAGGTGTATCATTAAAAGTTAACATAAATCTTACATATATATTTGACCTTGAAATGCAAATATCAGATTCTTTTTCATATTCTTCAAATGAAATAGCTCCATCAACAGGCATATAACTACTGCTGTAACTCATACCCGGCACACCTGAACTATATCTTGCGTACAACTTTTCATCTAAATATCTTATAGAAATTCCAGAGGCGTCAGAGCAGGAGACACATGTTATGATACTGAAAGCGCAAACCGCCAAAAACAAGATTGTACAAATAACCCTTTTCACTGATTTTTACTCCCGATTAATATGATGCAGAAAATTATAAAATTATTATAGCATTTAATAAGAGATTCAGCAACAAATTTTCTATTATTGTTGTGAAGTATTGATAATATTCTGTATATTTTGCAAATTACATAAAAGATTATGACAATTCCTTTTAATTTTCAAGCATATGTGTTAAAATAAATGCAGAGATAAATTTTGCAATAAAAGAAAGCGGACGCATATTTATGGACACACATATATATAAAATAGATAAAAATTTATATATCAACCTCACAAACCGTTGCTCTAACAGATGTACTTTCTGTGTGCGCGACCAGAGCGCGGAGTACGAGGGCTATTCTCTCTGGCTCAAAGAGGGGGAGCCGACCGCCGAGCAGATTATAGCCGAAATAGGTAACCCTTGCGCATACGGAGAGATTGTTTTCTGCGGCTACGGCGAGCCCACTTACCGCCTTGACGCTATTTTAAAAATCTGTGATTTCGTGCACTCGCGCGGAGGTAAAACACGCCTCAACACAAACGGACACGGCAATATAATAAATAACAGAAATATTGCCCCCGAGCTTTTGGGCAAGCTTGACGGTGTAAATATCTCTTTGAACGCCCCCGACAAAGCAAGTTATGACGGCGTATGCCGTCCGAATATCGGCGGCGCGTTTGAGGGTATGATTGAGTTTGCAAAAGCCTGCAAAACGGCGGGCGTAAACTGCTGGTTTTCCGTGGTGGACTGCATAGGAGAGGAAGCGGTTGCGCGTTGCCGGGAAATAGCGAAAAGCGTGGGAATTCCCTTGCGCGTCCGTGAATTTATCGGCTGATTTTTAAGAAATTTCGGAAAAATTTGTTTGACAAATTTTCAAAAAAATTATAAAATTTAATGCGTTGAGCAGCTTGGAGGGCGTAGAATTTCAACAATTCTACGCCCTCTTTTTTTGCGCTCTCCGCAGGTTTCAGACGTTCTTTACTCCGACAAAGACGATAACTTTTCGGAGGCTTTTTATGGAAAATTCGCAGTTTTTGGGTACGGAAAAGATATCGAAGCTTATGATTAAATTCTGTATCCCCTGTATTTTGTCACTGCTTGTGAGCGCGCTGTACAACATAGTCGACCAGATTTTCGTCGGCAACAGCGAACTGAGCGTGTTGGGCAACGCGGCAACGGGAGTGGTGTTCCCCATTTTCATTATAGCGCAGGCTTTTGCCTGGTGGATAGGCGACGGCTGTGCGGCGTATCTCAACATAAGTCAAGGTCGTAACAATTCGCAGAATGCGCACAAGGCAATAGGCACGGGCATACTTTTTACGGTCGTTGTAAGTCTTATTTTAATGGCGGTGTTTTATCCCCTGCAAAGGCAACTTCTACTTACTTTCGGCGCGACTACGGACGGTGTTATAAACGGCGAATTTATCCCCGGCAGTATCGACTATGCCATTACATATTTCAACATTATACTCGGCTTTTTCCCCGTATTTATGGCAATGAATATGATGAACGCCGTCGTCCGCGCGGACGGTGCGCCCGGCTGGTCTATGGCTTCAATGCTTTCGGGCGCAATCGTGAATATAATTCTCGACCCCGTGTTTATCTATGCGTGCCACTGGGGTATGGCGGGCGCGGCGTGGGCTACCGTTATAGGACAGAGCGTTTCGTTTATCATAAGTCTTTTGTACTTTATTTTAAAGACAAAAACCTTCAAGCTGTATTTAAAGAGCTTTATTCCCGATTTCAAGGAATTTTCTCATCCCGTAAAACTCGGGCTTTCGTCGTTCATTACGCAAATGACGATAGTAATAATTTCGCTTGTGTGCAATATAATGCTCAAAAAGTACGGCGCACTGTCCGTCTACGGCGAAAATATCCCTATTTCGATAATTGCAATCGAGAGCAAGGTGTTCACGGTAGTTATAAATATAGTTGTTGGAATAGTTTTGGGCTGTCAACCTATAATAGGCTATAACGTAGGCGCAAAAAAGACAGACCGAGTCAAGAAGTTGTACCTAAACATTCTTTTAAGTACTGTCGCCGTGGGGCTTATATTTACAATTTTATTCGAAGCCGCGCCGTCGGCTGTAGTAGCTATATTCGGGCAGCCCGACCCCGAGCAGGTCAATCCCGCAAATTATTGGAAATTCGGCGTAAAAGTTTTCCGTATATTCCTGATGCTTTTAACCTTTACCTGCACAATAAAGATGACTTCTATCTTCTTTCAAGCGGCAGGCAAACCCGTGTTTGCAATAATAGCGTCGCTAATTAGAGACATAGTTCTGTTTATTCCGCTGATATGTGTACTGCCGATATTTTTCGGTATAGAGGGCATATTATGGGCGGCACCCATAGCCGACTTCGTCGCAATGGCTGTCTCAGTCGCGCTGACTGTAATCTTTTTCAAAGATTTAAGCAAGCAGAGCAAAGAAGAGGTACAACCCCAAGAACAACCCGCAAATATTGAAAACGTTAATTAAAAAAACACCCCGTGAGGGGTGTTTTTGTTTGGTTATTATTTTATTTCCATAATTTGTCGGGCTTAAAGCCGAAAACCTGCACAACTTCCATTTTGGGGGAATTTGCAAAGTCCTGCGGGGTTACGAGCCCGCCTCCGTTGCCGTCGATGTCAATTCCGAACTGATTGTAGGCGTACCACACGAGGTGGGCGCATTGGGTGGTGGTTATTTTATTCTTCGAGCTGAACAGCCCCCTGAACGGGTCGTAGGATATTCCCAAAAGATTTTCTTTAGCGTATTTGACGACCTGTTGTTTGATTTCCTTATCAACCTTGGGGGAAAGAACCATAAAGGCAACCGCGTCGGTAAAGTCGTCTATATCGCCGATATCCGAAACCGTGCCAATTGCCGCGGCCTGCAAAACTTTTTCGCCCGCGCCGTTCGTCACGAGTCCCGAGTGTCCCATGCGCCAACCTATAAGCTGGGTGGAGGCGGAGACAACTACGTCGCCGTCCTCGAGATAAATATTGCTAATATGCCCGTCGATATGGCAAAAGCAGATGTAGGGCAAAAATTTGTCGTGCTTTACAGTTTGCTCTTTAAAATAGTCGTCCTGAATATACAAAATACGTTTCTTGCCTGACGAGCCCTTTTCAAGTGCGCGGTCTATGCCCAATTTGGTAAGCCCCGTCTGTGCGTACAACAGCGCGTAGTCATCGTCCGTCAACTGCTCTTTATCGAGGATTGGGCTTATATCTACTTTTTCATAGTCGGGTCGCCAGCACTCGAAAGTTTCCGCAACCTCGTAGGCAATCTGTCCCGAAGCGCAGATTAAAGTCAAAATTCCTATAATAAGTGCGCAAACAGCTACGCACATTATATTTTTAGGTAATTTTTTTCCTTTCTTCATTTATTAAGTATTGATTTTCTATTTAAATTGAAATCACAGAATAGCAGACTATTTTTGTGAACACAGTCTTTCTATTGCAAGCTTATACGCTTTGAAACAACGCTCGATTTTCTCAAAAGTTATGTATTCGTTGGCTTGATGAACGGTATTTTCCTCGCCCGCCTCCTCGGGTCCGAAAGCCGCACCGCACTTTAAAGCGCGCGCATAGGTTCCGCCGCCAATTGCAACGGGCTGAACGCTCTTTCCCGAAACCTCGTTGTAGACCTCGCACAAGGTCTTTATAAGAAAACAGTTTTTGTCGTTGAAGAGGGGAGCTTGTTCGGATAAAATTTCGTACTCGACACCCGCATTTTGCACTGCGTTTAAAACCTCCTCGCGGCTATGCGTTGCAGGATAGCGGATATCGCAGGTAACGTATACGCAGTTCTTCCCGCCCTCGATAACGTTGGGCGAGAAAGTGAGCGAACCCGTTTCGTCCTTTAAATCGCAGAGGCCGAAGGGGTTATTGAAGAGAGTGCTCTCGATTTTGTTAAGTCCCGAATATTTAAGTATTGCGGGTATGGCGTTTACGCCCTCGGCGGGGGTGGAGCCGTGCGCCGACTTGCCCTTTGAAACTATTTTATTATCCTCGACAGAAAGGTTGTATTCCTTGATTTTATCTTGGTCGATTTCGCCTATGTATTCGCATCTGTCGCAGACCATATTTACCCTCTCTCCGCCGCGAAGAGAAGAAAAGTCGCCGTCTGCCTTAAATTTGAGCTTGAGATGCATAATACCTTTTTCGGCGTAAATTACGGGGAAATCGGCGTCGGGCGAAAAGCCCTCGTCGGGCATATGCGCGTGAGTCTTGTAGTAGTCTATGCACTTCCAGCCGCTCTCTTCGTTGCAGCCGACTATAAGTTTTATCTTTCTCTTGGGTTTAAAACCCTCGTTCTTTAAAGCCTTTAAGGCGAACAGTGCAATAATGGCGGGACCCTTGTCGTCCATTGCGCCCCTGCCCCAGATTTTTTTGTTTACGGTGTCGATTTCGCCGCCGAAGGGGTCGTGGCTCCAACCGCTTCCCGCGGGCACTACGTCAAGATGGGCAAGTATTGCAAATTCCTTGCCCTTGCCGAAGATGACTTCTCCCGCATATCCGTCGTAGTTCTTGGTTTTAAAGCCCAAAAACTCGGCAAGCGAAAGAAAATAGTCAAGCGCCTTTCTGTTATCTTCGCCGAAGGGTGCGCCCTCGGCTGCGGGCTGCTGATAGGAGGGAAATCTGATAATTTGAGAAATATTCTTAATAATGTCGTTAATCATACGGTCACCTTAAAAAAATTATATTAAAAACATTATACAACTTTTTTTTAATATGTTACAATTAAATTACAGGTAAACAATAAAAAGTATTTTATGGTAAAGAAGCTAAACTTTAAAAATCCCGTTCTGTATATAAAAATTGCGCTCATAGTGCTGCTTGTAATTATTGAAATTATAGTATGCGCGCAGGCGTTCGGCGCGGTAGGTATACGAAAACAGCTTGGCGCGTTTATGGCGGTTGTCATGTGCTGTGTCGCACTTGCCGCAATGGAGTCGGTCAGCGCGTTCGCCGTAAAAAATTTTGCCGTTAAAATGGTGTTCTACGGAATTAACTGCGCACTTTTATTGACCATATGTCTTTTGACGGGCTTTTCGCTTTTGTCCACGCTCTACTGCATAATGCTGACCGAGTGCTATATGACGGTGGAAAAGTTTAAGGATAAAGTCATACTCTTCGGCGTCGGTTGCGTGCTGTTTATCGTATCGTTTACGATAGGCTGGGTTATAATGAACGTCGGCGCGTCGCTGTACGACAGTATTGTAAGCATTTTAAGCGGTATTCTCTTCGGACTTATGATAATGTTCGTGGACTTCGCAATAGTTCAGTTTATTATAAAGTTCTACAAGACCAACAAGGAGCTGTCCGCCTCGCTCAAAGCCGAGGAAGACAGTCGCGCGCGGCTTGAAGAGGCGTACAATCAGCTCACGCAGACAAAGGTCTTTGAAGAGCGCAACCGAATTGCAAAGGATATTCACGACAACGCGGGTCACTCAATGACCACCGTAATTATGCAGACCGAGGCGGCAAAGCTTTTAATCGACACCGACCCCGCCGAGGCAAAAAACAGAATTATTTCGGCAAATATTCAGGCTCGGAACGCCCTCGAACAGATGCGCGAAAGCGTACACCTGCTTGCGGGCAGAGAGCAAACCCACACTTTAAAGGACGAAATAGAGGAAATCGTCGCCCAGACGGTGGACGGCACGGATATTAAGGCAAGGGTCGATTTGGACGACTGCGAAGTCCCGCCCGATATACGCAGATTTATCTGCAACAGCGCAAAGGAGCTAATCGCCAACGGAATAAGGCACGGAAAGGCTTCGGCTTTCTATATAGAGTTAAAGCAAAGCGGAGGACAGCTCAAGCTTCTCGTTTCCGACAACGGCGTGGGCGTGCCCGGGCGGGTAGAAGAGGGCTTCGGCTTAAAGGGAATAAGAAAGCGTGCCGAGGAGTTCGGCGGAAGCGCCAAGTTCAACGGTGAAGAGGAAGAGGGCTTCGAGAGCGAAATATGCGTGCCGTTAAAGGATAGGGAAAGGCCCGAAAACAAGGAGGAAATAAAGTGATAGAAGTTTTACTCGTAGACGACCAGCAAATTTTGGCGGAGGGCATAAAATCCGTACTTGAAACCTGTGCGGATATTAAGGTTTGCGGAATTGCGCTCGACGGGGTTAAGGCGTTGGAGTACTGTGAGAAAACCCCGCCCGATATCGTACTTATGGACATCCGTATGCCAAATATGAACGGCGTAGTCGCAACCAAGCGTATAAAAGAAATTTGCCCCGCAACAAAGATAATAATACTGACCACATTCGACGACAGTGACTATATTTTAAGCGCAATAAACAACGGTGCAAGCGGGTATCTTTTAAAGGATATAGGCTCAACCGCGCTTATAGACGCCGTTAAAAACGCGTATGCGGGCGACACTATTCTTCCCGCCAAAATCGCCAAAAAAATTACCGAAGCCGCAACTATGGTTTCGTCGGATAAGGAATTTAAGCTCAAAAAGCAGTTCAATCTTTCGGAAAGGGAAGCGGAGATTGCCTTAATGCTCTTCGACGGATTTTCCAACAGGCAGATTGCCTCTGCTCTGAAGCTTTCGGACGGCACAGCAAGAAACTATATAAGCAATATCTATTTAAAACTCGGCGTGGAGGGGCGTGCCGCCGCCGTGGAAAAAATTAAAAAGTTATCCTAATAATTCAAAAATAACAGCGGCTTAAACCGCTGTTATTTTTTACCGTCATTCGAAATTTATAAGTCAAAGGCTATTGCCGTGATGTCGTCGTTTAAATTGTCGCAAAAAGAGTTCAGATTTTTTTCAAGGTTCTTTATAAAGTCGTCTGCCGTTTTGGAATAGGACAGCGTCTTAATTGCACCCTCTACGCCGAACATCTCGCCCTGACCGTTCTTGCACTCGGTCACGCCGTCTGTCAAAAGCACGAGTATATCCCCCTTTTTGTAGGGAATAGTGTCGTCGAAGTAGGCGGGATTTTCAAACCAATTTGATATGGGTGGAGAGTTCAGCATAATTCTTGTTACTCCGCTGTCCGTCTTTAAAAGTATGGGGACGTTGTGCCCCGCCATAGAGTAGGTTATGTGTTCGGGGTCGATGCGCACAGCAGCAACCGTCACGTAATTGCGCTCATCGAGGTTAAGCTGGGTAAATTTCGAATTTAAATTTTTAAGCGCAAGAGCGGGAGAGGGGGCGTCCTTGTCGTAAGCCGCCTTGACGAACGCGGACAGCATACCCGCAGAAATTCCCTTGCCCGAAACGTCCGCAACTACGCCGAATGGAGTTCCCTCCTGCGTGTACACGTCGGGCAAATCTCCGCCTATTTCGCGGCAGGGAATATACATATACGAGTACTTTTTTCCGCCCGCCCATTTTCCTGCGGGCAGGAGCCTTTGCTGAATATTTTTTGCCGACTGCAATTCCCTTGCAATTTCAAGCTCTATGGCGTTGTCGATTGCACCCATACAGTAGCCGCCGCCAATGGGTGTCACGGTTATGGAATAGGAAATTTCGCGCACGCTGTCGTCAACCTTGACCCTCTGAAAGATACGCCTTGCAACTTCCTTTTGGGATAAAAAGGCGTCCTCGAAAGCCGAAGCAAGCGCACAGCCCTTACAGCCGCCCTCAACTCCGCAGAGCTCTGTATCACCCGTGCAGGCAGTCACCGCGCCGATATTTCCGTTTAAATCGCCCTTTGGAAAGAGCGTGCCGAAAGCGCGGTTTGCATAAACCGCTTTCAGGTTTTCGTCAACGACTACCACCGCGCATTTAACGTTGTCTAAAATTCGCCTTAAATATTTTTCGGTCATAGTTTAAGTTTAGGAGAGCCGAACCCGCAAGGTTTTTGAAATAAAATCTTTACTTATGGTAAATAGAACTTGAGCTTGCCCTCTACGATATGCGCCTCAATGGGCATATTTTGATAGAGCTCGCCCTCCGCCTGAATTATATAATTTTCGTCCTCGTGAATAAAGGTTGCCGACTTGGTTTTTACGACCGTCGCGCCCTTGACGGAGTTTACTTTGCCGCGCATAAGTTTTATAAACGCGCCCAAAATTTTACTTCTCGAAATATAATCGACTATTATAAAATCGAGATATCCGTCGTTAATCTTTGCGTCGGGAAATATCTTGATTCCGCCGCCGAACTGTCTGCCATTGCCGAGTGCGGCAATCAGCCCGAAACGCTTTTCCTTAATGCCGTTGTATTCAACCGTAAAGGAACAGCCGTTGAAGTGTTTAAGGCTGGACAAAAGGGCTTTGAGATATTTGGAACGGCCTTTGTTTTTGCCCGCATAGGCGCGCTGTAAGACGTCTACGTCAATGCCCATACCCACGGAGTTAATCGAGCGAAGCCCCGAGGACAGCTCGATAAAGTCAATGGGTTGAGGCGCGCGGTAGGCAATAATCTCTGCCGCCTTTTTGGTATCGAAGGGAACGCCCGCGCCCTCGGCAAAGTCGTTGCCCGTGCCCGAGGGGATTAGCCCCAACGAGCAGTTTTCAAAATCGTGAAAGCCGTTAATAATCTCGTGCAGAGTGCCGTCGCCGCCCATCGCAACAACGGTGTGAACCCCGCCGGACCCCGTTATTTGCTCGGTAAACGTCTTGGCGTCGCCCGCTTTGGAAGTCAAAAGAACCTCGTATTCGAGCCCCGCCCTTTCAAAGACGTCTTTTACAATGTCAAGCTCCATTGCCTTTCTGCCGTTTACGCGTGCAGCGTTCGCGATTATGTAATGCAATCTGTTTTCCTCTTGTGCAACTCTTTTATTTTTTTAATTATATCGCAAGCTCAATAAAATTGCAAATAAATTCAAAACCCGCTATAATTAAATTGTTATGAAAGATACTCTTTCGAAATCGTTAATAGCTCTTGCGGAAAAACTGCCCCGTCCGTTGTATATCGTGGGGGGCAGAGTGAGGGACTTTATTGCAAACTTAACTGCCGAAGATATCGACACCGACCTCTGCTCGCCAATTTCCGCGGAGGAATTTTCGCGTGCAGCCGAAGAGTTGGGCATAAAGACGGACGCAACTTATAAAAACACGGGCACGGTAAAAATTACCGTTGACGGCGAGTGGTGCGAATATACCTGCTTCCGTTCGGACGAGTATATAAGGGGAGAACACCGTCCCGCCGCAACCTATTTTACCGACGACATCAACCTCGACGCAAGGCGGCGCGATTTCAAGTGCAACGCCGTGTATTACGACATTGCCGCAGGCAAATTTGTTGACCCGCTTGGCGGGATAGAGGACATTAAGGCTAAAAGGATTACGACGGTAGCACCCGCAAAAAAGGTGTTCGGTGAGGACGGTCTGCGCCTTATGCGCCTTGCCCGAATTGCCGCCCAAACGGGCTTCGTGCCCGACAGCGAGTGCTTGAAAGGGGCAAGGGACAATTCGGAGCTCATCAAAGACATTTCGGTTGAAAGAATTTTTGCGGAGCTTTGGGCAATACTTTATTCCGACTTAAAATACGGCTGTGCGGACGGGCCGTACAGAGGCTTGAAAATTTTGCAGGAAATTAAAGTGCTTGAAAAAATTCTGCCCGAGCTATACAAAGGTGCAGGGCTTGACCAGCGCAAGGATTTTCATAAATACGACGTCTTGGAGCACTCTCTGCGTGCCGTAAAATATTCCCCCGAAAAGGTGCGTTTTGCCGCCCTGTTGCACGATATAGGCAAACCGTACTGCTATGAAAGAGAGGGAAAATTCGCAGGGCACGAGGAGGAGGGGGCAAGAATAGCGCGAGACATATGTGCCCGCCTCAAGGTTTCCAAAAATCTGACGGAGGAGACGGCGCAGCTCATTGCCCTGCATATGTACGACCTCAGATGTGATGCAAAAGTAAACAAAGCGCGCAAATTCATAGTCAAAAACTATGCGATTTTAGATAAACTTTTCATGCTCAAGCAGGCAGATTACAGCGCGTGCATGGACCAAACCGACACCGCGCCTTTCGTTCAAAAATATACCGAAATTTTAAACGAAATGAAAAGCGAGGGTACACCTTTTACTTTAAAAGAGCTGAAATTAAAGGGCGACGCGCTCATAAAGGCGGGTTTCGCGCCCGCGGAGGTCGGCAAAACGCTTGAAAATTTACTTTACGACTGCTGTATAGGACAGGTGGAAAACGATGCGGAAAAGCTGTTAAAGCGAGCCGTTAAAATTTATTTAAGGGCGTAAAAGGTGCGACTAAAAACAGTTGACAAGCTTTTATCAAAAGTGATAAAATGCCTATATTATAAAAATCTTTTTTATAAAACCTTGCACGCCGCAGGTGGCGTGCCGATTAAGTCCGGGAGGTGAAAATATGAAAACTTACGAGATGATTTACGTTCTCGACGCAACACTTGCAGACGATGCAAAAGAAGCGTTCGGAAAGAAGTTCGAGGATATCATCGTATCCAAGGGCGGCTCGGTAGTTTCCGTTGACAAATGGGGTGTTAAAAAGCTTGCTTATCCCATCAACTACAAGACGGAAGGCGACTACTGCGTACTCACTTTCGAAGCAGACGGAGATGCTGTTAAAGAGCTTGAAAGAGTTTCCGATTTGTCTGTCGAAGTTTTAAGAAGAATGATAACGGTTAAATAGGAAAAAATTATGAACAAAGTATTTTTGATTGGGAATTTGACTCGTGACCCCGAGCTTACGGAGACGGCATCAGGCGTCAAAATCTGCCGCTTTGCAATTGCCGTGAACCGCAGCTACACCGGCGGCGACGGAGAGAGAAAGACAGACTTTTTCAACTGCGTTGCTTGGCGCGGCTTGGGCGAAACCATCGCAAGATTTACCCGCAAGGGAACCAAAGTTGCGGTAGTGGGTTCTATCGAACTCAGAAATTACGAGGACAATCAGGGCGTCAAGCGCACGGCGGTTGATATCGTTGCGCAGGACGTCGAATTCCTCTCGCCCCGCGCAGGTTCTTCGGACTTTGACGAGTTTTCCGAGCCTTCGCAGCCCGCGTCCGGCGGAAGGGCTAAACCTCAGCTTCAACCCTTCGACGACGATAGCGATATTCCCTTTTAATTAAGTTAAGGAGATAATTATGGAAGAAAATAAAACGGCACCCGTAAAAAAGAGCTATAAAAAATTTCAGCGCAAAAAGGTTTGCCTCTTTTGTCAGGAAAAGGTAGAGGCTATAGACTATAAAGATATCGCCCGCCTTAAAAAGTACGTTACAGAGAGCGGCAAAATGATTCCCCGCAGAATGAGCGGCACTTGCGCAAAGCACCAGAGAGAGCTTTCCACGGCCATCAAGCGTGCGAGAATTGCGGCTTTGCTTCCTTTCAAAGCTGAATAATTTAAATTACAAAAAGACCTTGTGCAAACAGGGTCTTTTATGTTAAAAATATATTTTCACAAAGCGCAGTAGCTTTCCATAAAATGAAAATATATTGACATATCGCAATAAAAAGTATATAATGAACAAGACTTGTTAAGTTTACACAGAGGAGATATCTTTCTATGATTGTTACAATGGCAGAAGTTGCCATAACCGCGGATAACGCGCTACAGAATATGGGACAATACTTTTGGGCGTTGCTGCCGACGGTCGTCGCGATTATTCTCGCACTCGTAACAAAGGAAGTATATATTTCGCTTTTCCTCGGCATCTTCGTTGGTGCGATGTTTTTAGGTAACGGCAACCCCATCACGGCGCTTGCCGAACTTTTCAACCTGATGGCGGGCGCCTTGGGACCGAGTACCGCGGTCGTTGACGGACAGACCGTTATAACGGGTGCGGGAAACGCGGGTATCCTCATTTTCGTGCTTGAATTGGGCATACTGGTGTCGCTGATGGCAAAGGCGGGCGGCTCAAAAGCGTTCGGAGACAAGGTGTTTAAGCGCATTAAATCACGTAAGGGCGCAATGCTTGCGACGGCGGGGTTCGGTTGCGTCTTGTTTATGGACGACTATTTTAACCGCCTTACGGTAGGGCCCATTATGCAGCCCTTAAACGACAAGTACAGAATTTCCCGCGCAAAAACCGCATTCATTGTCGGAAGCGTCTCGGCGGCGGTCTGTATCCTCGCTCCCATTTCAAGCTGGGCAAGCGCGATTTCAGGCAGTATCGGCGAAGGTTTAAAGACAACGTCCACAGAAGCGTTCGGATATTACGTTAAAACGATTTTCTGCAATTTTTATCCGATATTGCTGTTGCTCTACGTCATAGCTACGTCCGTGCTCGGTATCGATATGTTCGGTCTGTTCAAGCATGAAAAACACGCCATCGAAACGGGCGACGTTACGGGCGGGCTTGAAATGGCAAGCTCGGAAGAAGTGATTAAATCCAGCTCAAAAGGCGCGATTTGGGACCTCATTGTGCCCCTTGCCGTACTCATAGCAAGCTGCTGTACTCTGCTGCTGCTCAAAAAGGACGGGGAGGCGATGTTCGACACCAATACCGCTCTCGCAATGGGCGGATGTATTGCGATTTTCTCATGTATCATTCTATATCTGCCTCGTAAGCTTATGACCTTGAAGGAGTTTACGGGCTGTTTCGGAACGGGATTCAAGTCGGTTGCCGAAGTCATTATTATCCTTGCCTTCGCCTGGACGCTCGCAAGCGTCTGTGAATCGATGCACCTGTCCGAATTTGTCACGGCGTTCGCCTATTGGATGGGCGACGCAAAATCTCTGCTTCCCGCAATCTTTTTTATTGTGTCTATGGGTACCGCATTCGCGACGGGTACGTCCTGGGGCACGTTCGGTATAATGGTGCCTATCGTCGTGCCGATGGGTCAACAGATAGGCCCCGAAATGATGATTCTCACGATTGCGGCGGTGCTGTCCGGCTCCGTATTCGGCGACCATGTATCGCCCATCTCCGACGCAACAATTCTCTCTGCGGCTTCCTGCAAGTGTAATCACCTCGGGTACGTTAAAGCGCAGTTCCCCAGTGCCCTGATGGTTGCCGGAATTACCTTGGTCACTTTCCTTGTGTCGGGGCTCACGGAGCTCATTTGGCTCGGTTGGATTGTAGCGGTTGTTCTAATTATTGCACTCATTGTGACGGCATATTTTATCCAGAGAAAGAAGGGAAGATTGACCGACAAACTCTATAAAGAGGCAACTACATCGGCGGCGGAGGCAGTTAAAGAGGTAGCAGCTGGCGAGGTAGCGGCGGAGGACAGTCTGTCAAGCGGGCAGGAATAGCGGCTGTGCTCCCTATCAAAGCAGAATAATTTAAAATGAAAGCGTTGCTGTATGCAACGCTTTTTGAAGGGGAAATTATGGAAAAGATTGAAAGTTTTAAGATAAATCATTTGAATTTGGAGGCGGGGCTGTACGTTTCGCGCAGGGATATACGCGGAGAGTGCGTGATTACTACCTTCGATATGAGAATAACCGCGCCGAACAGAGAGCCCGTAATAGATATGCCCGCCCTGCACACCATAGAGCACCTCGGCGCGACCTATTTAAGAAATTGCGAAAGACGGGACGAGATTGTCTATTTCGGACCCATGGGTTGCAGAACGGGTTGCTATATTCTTATGTTCGGAAATCTGACATCCGCCGATATTTACCCGCTCGTGATAAAAATGTGTGATTTTATTATAAATTTCGAGGGCGAAATCCCCGGCGCAAAGCCAGAAGAGTGCGGAAACTACTCCGAGCAGAACCTCAATATGGCTAAGTACTACATAAAAAAATTCAAGCACGATTTGCAGACTTTCAAAAACTTCGAATACAAAAATTAAGAAAGCGCGGGGCGAACGCCCCGCGCTTAAATTTATAACCTAAAACAATTTGCATAGAATAGTTTTTAATTTTTGTGAACCCGTTCGCCGAAAATTGAGGTGCCGAGGCGTATCATATTGCTGCCCGCATCAACGCAGATTTTCCAGTCTCCGCTCATACCCATCGAAAGACAGGTGCAGTCACTGTCATATGCGCGGACGGTATCGTAAATTTCGCGCATTTGCTTTGCAAGGCATATGCTTTGCTCCTCACTTGCGTCAAGGGGCAGCATAGTCATAAATCCGCGCACTTTGAGGTGGGGGAGGGACTTGATTTTTTCATAAGCCTCTTTCGCCTCTTGAGGGGGGAAGCCCCCTTTTGAAAGCTCGCCGCCTATATTTATCTCAATCAATATGTTGGAAATCACATCTTTATCTGCGCTCATTTGAGATAACTTTTCGGCAAGCGGAAGCCTGTCCACCGACTGATACAGGTCGCACTTTCCCAAAAGATACTTGATTTTATTGGTCTGCAATCTGCCTATGAAGTGGCGGCGGGGGTTGCCCGAAATAAGCTCGAACTTATCGCGGAACTCCTGAACGTGGTTGTCGCCGATGTCCGTAATTCCCGCGTTTATTGCGCGGTTGATATCCTCGGGAGTTTGAAATTTAACTGCCGCAACTACCGTAATCTTCTCCCCGAACGGGTTTGTTTGGGGAATTTCTTCAAACAATTTTTTAATATTTTGTTCAATCATAACAGAGAACATTTTAATAAAAACCAATGCAGTTGTCAAGATTATTTTGACAATCGGAAAGTAGGGTGGTATAATAATATTATGAATAAGACGGTGCTTATAGTTTGGCTTGTGATAGCCGCAATATGTTTGGGACTCGGGATATTCTACGGTGTTATGCAAAATTATACCGCAATGGTCGGGTTTATCGTCGTTGCGGTGGGAACCGTCGTAGTCGGAGTAATGCGGTACAGGCGCATGAAGAGCGAGCAGGATAATAAGGATAAAGACGAGGAATAAGCCGCGAATAATATCGCGGTTTTTTTAATACAATAAAATATGTTTAAAACCTCGGATATTCTCGATTTATCGCATACGCTTGCGGGCGTAGAGCTTTCGCAGTTTATTTATCCCTTTGAAATTATTCCGCACATAGGCGAAATTATAATGAAAGTAATTTGTGCCCTTCCCAAGGAGTATATACGAATTTTTGACGGGGTCTACGCACATAAAAGCGCCAAAATTTCGCAAAGTGTCCAAATCGAGCCCCTGACGATAATAGGCGCAAATACGCAGGTAAGGCAGGGCGCATTTATTCGCGGCAGGGCGCTTATCGGCAGTAACTGCGTCGTCGGCAACTCAACCGAAATTAAAAACTCAATTCTCTTTGACGGCGTGCAGGCGCCGCACTTCAACTATATAGGCGACAGTATTCTGGGCTACCGTGCGCATACGGGTGCGGGGGTAATTCTTTCGAATTTAAAGTCGGATAAGACCTCGGTCAGTATTGATGTGAGCGGCGAAAAATTTTACACGGGTCTGAAGAAGCTGGGCGCAATCTTGGGCGATTGTACCGAGGTGGGCTGCAACAGCGTTTTAAACCCCGGCACGGTAACGGGAAAGGGAGTGCGGATATATCCCCTTTCCTGTGTAAGAGGGATAGTTCCCGCAAACAGCATATATAAAGAGGGGAAGATTATCCCCATAAAACGTTAATTTAAAAAGCAGTAATTACGGTGTGTAATTACTGCTTTTAATATTTGGTAACTTAATTTTATGCCTCGCTTTGAGCGGCGGGCTCTGTTTGAACCGTTGGCTCGTCCTTTACTGCGGGCTCTGATTCCTCTGCCGGAGTCTGTCCCTTAATCAAAATTGCCAAAAGGAAGCTGTAAAGTATGGTCGGGAAAATGTAGAACAGGTGGTTGTCGAACAGCGTGGTAATCAGAATACAGAGGATGGAAAGCCCTATAAAAGAGCGTTCGATTGACATATTCCTGCTAAAAGAAATTACAGTAAACACTCTGTGCGCAATATACGCCGAAACCCCTAAAATTCCGCAGGAGCCCAACAGCTGGAAAAATGTGTTGTGGTACATATTCGGAATAATTTCCATACCCGCAAAGCCGGGGTCGTTTTTAAGGTTTACGAAGAACCCTATGCCGAACACGGGAGCGGAGAGGAAGTTATCTATGGCGTCCTTCCAAAGCACGTTTCTGCCGTTAGAGCTCTCGATAAGCTTTGACAGAAGCTCGAATGTCTTTTCGTGGAAAATTCCCGCAACTATGAGTATTATAAGGAGACTTCCGCCCGTGACGCCGTACTTGATATATTTGTTTTTGCACTTTATTATAAGCACGCTTATCGCAATTATATACAGAGCGCCTACAAGCAGCAGAACTGCCGATTTTACGCCGCTTGAATTCGGTGTGCCCGAAAGAAGAATTAAAATTTTGTCTTTGAGCGTGAGGAACACAATTAAAAACACTACCCCGACCACGCCCGTGATTATCGAGTTTATAAGTCTGTACTTACCGTTAAGCAACAGTGCAACGAGCGAAATGAGATAAATTACCACGAGCGCAACCCAAGCCTGACGGCTCATTGAAAGAATTACGCCGATAGAGAGGAATATGGAATAAACAAAGTAGAGATATCCGTACTTTTGGGTGCCCGCAAGGTACATCACAGAAGGAACGCAGATTAAAAGCAGCAGCGCAAAGTTGTTGTACATACCCCAGCCGAAGGCAAGTAGATTTCTGTTTACCTTACCGTCTTGTATTACGCCCGCCGAAATATATTTGACGGCGAGCTCTAAAAGCAGGGCAACGCTGAACACGAAAAAGGTAAAAGCAATTTTAAAGTACGCCTCTTTCGTGCAGGACAGGTTGTCCTTTACTATGCAGAAAATTCCGAGGAAACAAAAGGCAAGGAACACGCCGTAGACGAAGTCCAAAAACCTGTAATTCGTGCTGAATACGCCGTTTAAAAGAAGTACAGCCGAAAACGCCACAAGCGTCCAGAATACGGGGGTGATTTTAAATTTGTTTTGCTTTATCGTAAACGCAAGCCGCACGAACGTCGCAATAACATACAGACAAATAAGTACTACTATCTGTGCAAGTATTGCGGGATTGGCAAGATAATCCGAGCCGTTGCCTGCGCCGACGCGGAAGGTGGAGGGGGAGTGCTTGACGGAGATCATTATGCACATAAACAAAAAGTTTGAAAGAAGGGGCGTAAGATCGTCAAGCAGCAGCACCGTCAAAATGCCCGTTAAGGCTATGTAATATATTGTAATTATTTCAAGATTGAGATAATAAAAAAGCACCGTCACGCAAGCAGTGGCAACGACAAAATATTTATCCGATAAAACTCTTTTTAAAATTTCAACCGCTTTACTTTGTTTAATTTTGAGCAATGCTTCTTTCATATAGAAATCCTTGTCGGAAGTTAATAGTGATTTCCGAAAATTGCTATAAAACAGCTTATATTATTATAGTGCAAGCACGGGTCTTTGTCAAGTGCGAAAATTTTAACAGAAAAGACCCTCTCTTTACTTTTATTGTTTACCGAAATATATTCAACTGCATGGCAGTATCTACTGTGATTATACAATAGATACGGTATAAGGTCAACATATATTGCGGTACAGATAAAAATATTTTTTTAAAATTTATCATATATTTTTATTACAAACTTGACATTTTGTCATATAAATATTATACTTGCGCTATACACATATTACAAAATGGAGTATAATGCGCAAAGCAACATTGAAAAAATGAAAAGATTAAAGAAAAAGGGCGAACCCTTCGAAGAACTGACCGTAGTTAAAAGCGCGGGCTTCGAAAAGGGGAAACGCCGTGACAAATCAATAAATAAAAAGGCGGGCTTGCACGATAAAAAGACGGCGGAGGACCAAACGAGGGTCTATCGCCGTAAGCCCCTTGCCGTAAAGCATAAGAGAAGGTTGAGAAAGGCGCTTCCCGCCCTGCTCGCACTGATTTCTATCGCCATGGTAATTATTATTTCGGGGTCGTATATGCCCCCCGTAAATTTTGACGACCTTGACGGCGACTACCGCACGGTATGTTTCGAAACCCCCGATAACTCCTCCCCGGAGGAACATACCGTTGTCGAAACGATTGGTTATTTAAACTATACTCTGCAAAATCAGACCTATTGGGCGTCCGAAATGGAGCAGACCCTTTCGGCAATGTTCAATATCAAGCAGAGCACCTACAACTATAAAAAGTATTATAACAAAGCTTTGATTTCGGTTGATATAGCAAAGGGTGCGTCCACATCGGCAAGGCAGTTCTGTCAGACGGACAAAGTTGTGCTTTGGCGCGATGCCGTTGACGTAAACAGCACCAACGGCTTTTACACCAATTGGCAAACGGGTCAGCCTGCTGGACTTACCGTCGGCGAATTCAGGAAAAAGCGCGGCTTGCCTCCCGCAGAGTTTTCGGTGTACGTTTTAAACGAGAACACTATTTTAAACGCGCAGGATACAGGCGTAGTCAATAACGGCGACGGCACCTATTCGGTAACCGCAGACCTCAACGTAAACACCAAGGGCGGCGAGGAAAACGATATGTGTTCCGCCGTGTACTACTACAAGCAGCAAATGGCGGTAACGGGCGGGCTTTCGCAGCTTCCCACCTACGAATATACTAACGTTACTTACGTATTTGACGAGAACTACCGCGTTCTGAGCTTTGAAATACACGATAAGTACGAGGCAACCCTTCGCATTGCCGGTCTCGGCGAGGTAACCTCGGGCTGTACCTCTACTACGAAAACTGTCTTCAGCTACGAAATGGAGGACTGCGTAAACTCGGTTTACGACGATTTCAAGCCCTACCTCAATAACTTCGGCGATGCGCAGGACGAGGAACCTGCTTTCTCGGTAAGTGCAACAAACTGCCTTGCGGGTGCGTTCGCAAGCGTGCTCTCGGACGGTGCGGTGTTCAAGCTCGACCTCGGACTCGGCGGAAAGACGGTCGATGGCGTTGTAGGCGTAGCCTTAAAGGACGGCGGACTCGACAGCGTAGCCTTACAGCTCGGCAATATCACTGCGCACATTTTGAGCGAGCAGAACGGGTATGGGGTATACCTTGCGCTCGGACAGAATAAATACAAAATAATGCTCGGCGAGCTTAATCTCTCCAAAGCTTCAGAAAATACAGAGTTGCCCGCAGCCGATGGCGAGGGCGACCTCTTGAGCGACCTGTTGGATTCACTGCTCGGCGGCGACTTCGCATACGACAGCCAAAGCGGACTTGCAACTTTAAATTCCGATATAAGCCTTTTCGGAATTGATATCAACATAAATTTTGCTTTCAGCGTCGACGAGGAGCAGGAAGAAATTTCGCTCATAGACGTAAAGGCAAATATCAAGTACGGCAATATAGGCTTGGATGCGACACTCAAATTCGGAGACGAAAGCGACAAACCCGCCGATTTAAACCCCGCCGACAAGGTTCTCTATAAGGATATTTTAAACGACGGTATTGCAGTCGGTGTAGACCTTACGCTCGGCGACAAAGTAATAAAGGGCGTTGCAAAAATAGACCTTTCCAAAGGTGTGTTTGCGGGACTTCGTGCAAATCTCGGAGAAATAAACGTACACTATGATGGTGCAAGCCTCTATATATCAAGCGGAGACAGTAAATACAAACTCGGCTTGGACGCGCTCGGCGGTTCTGTTGGACTTCCTGTAGGCGTGGACTTTGATATAACTTCGCTCCTTTCGGATATACTTGAAAATCTTACAATAGAAAACGGAATAATCAAAGCACAGATATTGGACTTGGATATTTCGGTTGACTTATTCGAAGGAATAAAAGTAAGCGCATATTACGATGCATTCGGCGGAATAGGTGTAGACGCGTATTTGAGCACAGACCCTGTTCCCGCACAACTTACCGAGCAGGATAAAGCTACCTACACCGACATAC
>JAFLVP010000007.1:0-20960 GCA_022508265.1 Clostridiales bacterium | reverse complement strand
CCGACATACTGAACGACGGCGTAACTGTGGGCGTAGACCTTACGCTCGGCGACAAAGTAATAAAGGGTGTTGCTAAAATAGACCTGTTGGACGGTAATTTCGTGGGACTTCGCGCAAAGCTCGGAGAAATAACCGTACACTATGATGGAGCAAACCTCTATATATCAAGCGGAGACAGTAAATACAAACTCGATTTGGAAGCGCTCGGCGGTTCTGTTGGACTTCCTGTAGGCGTGGACTTTGATATAACTTCGCTCCTTTCGGATATACTTGAAAATCTTACAATAGAAAACGGAATAATCAAATCGCAGATATTGGACTTGGATATTTCGGTTGACTTATTTGAAGGAATAAAAGTAAGCGCATATTACGACGCGTTCGGCGGAATAGGAGTAGACGCATATTTGAGTAACAGCTCTGCACCCGCACAACTTACCGAAATCGACAAGGCAAACTACACCGACATATTGAACGACGGAGTAACGGTAGGCGTAGACCTTACCCTTGACGGAAAGCTTATAAACGGTGTTGCCAAGATAGACCTTTCAAACGGCGAGTTTGCGGGACTTCGGGCAAAATTGGGCGACGCGGTGGTTCATTATGAGGGCGATATTCTCTATATTTCCGTCAGCGGTTCAAAAATAAAGCTTCCGCTTTCGGCATTTGGCGGTGCGACAGTCAATACGGACGGGTTTAACCTCAATGGGTTAATCAAAGATATCGTAAACGGCGTACATATCGAAAACGGAATAATCAATACAGAGCTCTTCGGCGCGGATATTTCGCTCGATATATTCGGCGGTATCAAGGCGGACGTCTTGTATGAAATCTTCAACGCAAAGATAAAAGCGAGCGCAACTCTTTTATCTGGCGGTGCTCCCGCAAGGCTTTCCGCCGACGAAAAGAACGGATACGTTGACGTGACTGAAGGGTTCAGCCTTTCTGGAATGCTCGGCGTAACGCTCGGCGGGGAGCAAATTTCGCTTGTCGTGAACAACCTTGCGGTGTCGTTTGAAAATTCATTCGGCTTCAAGCTCGATACAACACTGCTTCTCAACAATACGTACAATAATTTCTATATCGAATATACGGACGACGTGCTTACGGTAACCTACGGCACAGTTCACTCCGCAGGAGAGGACGGCGAAGAGGGAGTGCTGGATGCGGTTACGGTCAAGCTCGATATCGGGAACGGTGACCTGGATGCGCTCGGCGAGGTTATTGTAACTATTTACAACAGAGTAATTGCCGTATATAACGAAATAGCTAAACAAAACGTTCAGGCGGCGAACGGGCTTCAGGATATTCTGGATATGCTTGGAATTGCCCAAGACGGCATAGAAGGCATGAGCGAAATTTTTGAAAAGCTCGCTCTTCCCGTCAAGGACGGCAAGCTCGATATGCAAACGCTTTTAAAATCTATAGCTATTTCCTCCACGCAGAACGGAATAAGCGTAACGCTCGGCAACATCTTTGCAGAGCTTGCATTAAAGGGTAGCGGCGTAAGCTGCGGTGCTAATATCAGGTTCGGTACTTCAAGCTTTGATTTGACTATTGCAGACGTAACCGTAAATAAATATTGCGACTTCGAAGTTCCCTGCGAAAACCCGCTCGACAAGGACGGCTTTGTCGATATGCTCGACTTCCTCGGTGCAACTGCCGAAATGCTGTTACAGCACACTATAACCTTAAATTTGGCAGGAACAATTTACAACTACAACGGGCAATACACCGACTACGGCGATGTCAAGTACAAGTTCAACGCCTTCCTCGAATACGATGACGGCGGCTCAATGCCCGTAACGTTTGAAGACGGTCAGCTGTACGTCAGCAACGATCTCTATCTGCACGCAAAGCTCGACCTTATAGCGCAGAACACCGACGCAGACGAGAGTCTGTATCTCGACGTGTATATTCTCGACGGTCATCCTAACGACACCGACGATAATGGCTTTACCAAGGGCGGTTACACCGCAGACGGCACGGGACTTGACTTCTACGTAAGCGTTTCAAAGCTTGCAGAGGGCGCCTCGGGCTATAACCCTCTCAAATTCTACGGCTCAATGAACGAAGTTCTCAGCCTTGGCGCAATGGGTGCCGCTATGCTCAATTTGCAGGACGTCAATACCGAAAGCGAGCAGGTCAACAGCGCGGTGGCAAGCATATACGCATTGCTCGATACGATGCTCATCCAAAACTACATACCTTCTGTTAAGTCGCAGTTCGAATCGCTGGGCGAAAGTCTTATTCCCAATATTCTGGGCTCGGACCTTTCTACAATGCTCAACAAGGTAATTGACTCCTTGGAAGGTCTACTGAACGGGTCCGACAACAGCGATAAAGAGCTTACCGAGGGCAACTTTATAAAGAAGGCGATCTGCGAAGACGGCAGAATAGACGTGGCTTTGAATTCGGCAACTCTGTTCGGTATTCCCGAATACAATGACTTGACGTTCTATATAACCAAGACTGCGGGAGAAAAAGCTCTTATTTCAAGTCTTGGCATAAACAATATCTATTTTAATGAGAACGGTTTAAACAAGCTTGATTTTGCGGCAACTTTTGATTACAGCAGTAAATCAAGACCCGACCCGTCAAGTGCGTTTAAGGACTACCACAACTTCGCGGGCATTGACGACTTGCTTCTTATGGCTGTCGGCTCGGCAACGCACGAAACGACGGAAGAGGAGAGGGCGGCAGGCTACTTCGCCGACTATAAGCTCAACAACGACTACTGCGTCGACGGCAAAATTGAGTTAAAGCTCAACCTCGATTTCGGTAGACTTTCAATACCTATTAAAACTATACCCGTTACAATAAACGCATTGCATATCAATATCGACGACGACAACAACGTTTCTTTCGATATAAATTTAAATTATAGCAAGCAAACGCTCATTATGTCGGACAGTGCTCACGTGGATATTTCCATAAGGAACGATATGGTATATATCAGGAAGTCCATCGACGGCGGTGCAACCTCGTATAGAATTATGCCTGTGACCTCTTTTACAGACGATATGTTCAATCAGCTTGCGTACGTTTTGAGTTTCAGCAGTACCGTAACAAATCTTGCCGACCAGTTTATGTCAAAATCTACCGAAAAGGTATTCCCCACGTTTAGTGACTACGGCGACTATATCAGTAAATTTATAAACACCTACACGTACGATGGAAGCGGTAACTCCAGCGAGTGGCATTTCGTACTTAACGGCGAGACGCTCGGCGGTATGGCAGGGATGACCGGTTTGAGTAATATCGATATCAAGTTCAAGGGCGAAAACGGCGTATTAAAGACCCTTACCTTGGACGGCGCGCTTTCTGTAATGCAATTCAGCGGTACGCTCAACTACCTCAACCCTAACGAGCAGTTTATAGCGGGCAAGGAGGATAAATCCGTCAACGTTGCAAATCTCGTTGCAGACGGTCTGTATTACAGCTGGGCGGACATTCTCGGCGGAGATACCTTTAACGAAATCGACAAGCACTTTAAATGGAGTGAAGTCGCAGGCGGAAATACGGGATACTTATCGTATGAAAACGGCAAGCTTGCTCTAAGTGGCAGTGATTATGAGTATATAGGTGCAAGCTGTTTCGTAAACGGCAGTTATGTAATAGGAACTTTTGAAGATCTTAAAAAAGCGAACGCAGAAAGTGCAAATATACAACTCATATGGGTGAAGGCGGTTATAGACATAAGCGTAAATAGAGGCGATAGTGTCGGTGGCAGTTGGTTGACAGGCTATACTTATCCTCATACGATTATTGCAAATGAAATAAACGTAGCGTTTATCGGTAACGAGGAAGTCATCAAAAATATGACGATAACCGGTGATGTATACGGATATATAAGCAACAACACCAACCACGATGGGTACAGCAAAGGCAACGAACAGTTTACTTCCAGGCAAATAATTAACATTGATAAATACTCAAATTCAAGTTTCTCATCGGGAGTCATTACTCTTGTTGAGTCGGGTCTTGTTACTAAATCGAAGACCTACGGACACGTTGCAATCGATTTAAGCATTGTTTCCGCAAACGGCTATACGTTCACTGCTTCTATGCACGCGTATGAGAAATTCTAACAACACGCTAAAAGCGGGGAGGGGTAAACCCCTTCCCGTTTTGCTTTAAAAATAACTTTATAAAATTACTTGTCAATTAACTGTGCCTTTGTTATAATAAATTGCGAAAATATGCACAAAACGGGCAAAGGTTACTTATGGAAAAGGAAAATCGTACCGCAGAATCGATAGCGGACGACGTTGATAATAATACTCAAATTGCGGTTGCAGAGGACGAACCTGCAAAAACCGATGATGCCGAATTTGTTCCCATAACGCCCAAAGGCGGCAAGTGTTACCTCTTTTTCAAGAGGCTGTTTGATATAGTTTCGGCAACCCTGTTACTCATTTTGATAAGCTGGATAATTGCGATATGTCTGCTTGCAAAATGGCTTGAAGATTTTTCTAACCCCATATATGTTTCAAAGCGGGTGGGCAAGGACGGAAAGATAATTAAATTTTATAAAATACGCACTATGTGTCCGAACGCGGACGAGCTTAAACGGCGTCTTATAGATGCGGGGCTTAACGAGGCCGACCCCCCCGCATTTAAAATGAAGGACGACCCGAGAATTACCCCAGTTGGCAAGTTTTTGCGCAAATTCTCGCTGGACGAGCTTTTACAGCTTTTTAACGTAATTGGCGGCAGTATGAGCGTGGTGGGACCCCGTCCCCCCGTTCCCTCCGAAGTCGAAAGCTATACCGAAGAGCAAAAGCAGAGGCTTTTGGTCAAAGGCGGACTTCTCTGCACCTGGCAAATTCAGAAAAACCGCAACTCTATGTCCTTTGACGAGTGGGTAAAGCTCGACCTCGAATATATCCAAAAGCGCAGTATAGGGCTCGATTTAAAGATTATTTTCAAAGGCTTTTTTATGGTCATTTTCGACCACAGCGGAGAGTAATACAGTTCACAAAAATAGCTTGCTATTCTGCGAGGTGCATTATTCATTAGTTAAGGCTAAACATAAAAACGGCGGAGCAGTCAGCTCCGCCGTTTTTTATTGATTTTCTTTGAAGAGTGTTTTTATCATCGTGTTTATATACAGAACGGGAACGATTGAAATGCTGTCCTTGTATTTAAGGACGGACTTCATATTTTTTGCGGGCACGAGTACCCGTTTAAAGCCCATTTTAACGCACTCGGCAACCCTCTTTTCGCAGTAGGAAACTGCCCTGACTTCTCCCGTCAAGCCAACTTCGCCGAACACCGCCGTGTACTTGTCTATAGGTGTTCCGAAGTACGCAGAGGCAAGCGCGGCGCAGACGGCAAGGTCGCAGGCGGGTTCGTTCAACTTAATTCCGCCCATTGCGTTTATGTACACGTCGTATCCGCCAAGCGGCAGCCCGCACCGTTTTTCAAGCACGGCAATGAGTAGTACGAGCTTGTTATAGTCTATCCCGAGCGGCATTCTTCGGGGTTGCCCGAACGGGGTCTTGGAAACAAGGCTCTGAATTTCCACGTTCATACACCTTGCGCCCGTCTGCGAGGGTGTAACGGCAGAGCCCGCCTCCTCGCCGCGGCTCTCGGAGAGGAACACACCCGAGTAGTCGGTAACAGCCTTAATTCCCTCGCCTGTCATTTCGAATACGCCGACCTCGGCAACGTTGCCGAACCTGTTTTTGACCGCGCGCAGTATTCTGAAATTCTCCTGATTTTCGCCCTCGAAGTAGAGGACGGTATCCATAATGTGCTCCAAGACCTTGGGACCTGCAAGCGCGCCCTCTTTGGTCACGTGCCCCACGATAAAGAAAGTAATATTTTTGCTCTTTGCAATACGCATAAGTTTAGAGGCGCACTCTCTTACCTGCCCGACCGAGCCCGCAGAGGAGGACAAATCGTCCGTATAAACTGCCTGAATGGAGTCTATTATGCAGAATTTTACGCCGTCGAGCTCGTTCTCCAAGCCGTCTATGCAGGTTTCGTTGATAATCAGAAGGTCGTCGTAGTCGAGTTCGAGTCGCTCGGCGCGCATTTTAAGCTGTGAACAGCTCTCCTCCGCCGAAACGTACAGAACCTTTGCCGTTTTCGATAGGTGTGCGGCAATCTGCGTAAGAAGTGTAGACTTGCCTATTCCGGGGTCGCCTCCGAGCAGAACGAGCGAGCCCGCCACAATGCCTCCGCCAAGAACGGTGTCGAATTCCGAAATTCCCGAAGGGGTACGGTTGTACCGCTCGAAAGTAATTTGGGATAGGGGTTTTCTTGCGCTTGACGTAGGCTTTGAGCTGACCTTTTGCGGTTCGGCGGGGGCAATTATCTCCTCCGCCATAGTGTTAAATTTCCCGCAAGAGGGGCACTTGCCCAGCCAGCGCGGACTGCTTGCTCCGCACTCACTGCACACGAATTGAGTTATCGTCTTATTTTTTGCCATTTTAACGTACCTTATATTTCTTTTAAAAGAACAGAACAGTAGGCGGTAATTCCAAGCCCCTTTCCGACAAAGCCCAACCCCTCGCAGGTTCCGGCGGCTATCGCGCAGTTTTCCCTTGTAAGTCCGCAAGCCGTTGCTATGTTCTCAACCATATTTTCAATATGGGGGGAGAGGCGGGGCGTCTCCGCCTGCACCGTAATTGATATGTTAGAGGGCGCATATCCGCGCTCTCTTATAATTTTACAGACCTGCGTAAGCATACATATGCTATCGGCGTTAAGGTATTTGTCGTCTGTGTCGGGGAAGTAGTGTCCTATATCTTTGAGCCCCGCCGCAGATAAAAGTGCGTCCATAGCGGCGTGGGCGATTACGTCGCCGTCGCTGTGGGCTATAAGCCCTTTCTTGCAGGCAATTTTTACTCCCGCCAAAGTTACGGAATTTCCCTCTCCGAAAGCGTGTGTGTCTACCCCGAAGCCTACCTTACCGCCGACTGCGGAAAGGGCGGGAATTTCCCTTAAAAAGTCCTCTTTATAGGTCAGCTTTATATTGCTCTCCGAGCCCTCGAAAATGACGGGAGGGGCTATATATTTTCCATACACCGCGCTGTCGTCCGTGAATTCCTCGCCGTTTGCTCTTTCGTACGCAAGGCGCAAGTCCTTTGTGAAAAAGCCCTGCGGGGTCTGCAGACGGTAGAGGGAGTTTCTTTCAAGCCGTTGAACGATTTCGCCCTCTTTACAGCACACGGTCGTGTCCGTGGCTTTAACGGCACAAATTCCGCTCCCGTGCATTTTTACGCTTTGTATGCAGTTTAAAATAATTTCGCGCGAAACATAGGGTCGGGCACCGTCGTGGACGAGAACGATATCGCCCGTAACGCAGGAGAGGGCGCATTTAACGCTATCCGTCCGAGTCTTTCCGCCCAAAACCACCTTAAAGCCGAAGGGGGAAGCGAGGGCGGAAATTTCTTCGAAGTCGTCCTTTGAAGAGGTTATAATAACCTCGTCGATTTCTGGCAAATTAAATTTTTCAAGCGTGTGCCAAAGCGCGGGCGCACCCGAGAGGGGGGCAAGAAGCTTGTTTTTTTCAAAACCTGCCCGCTCGCCTTTGCCCGCCGCACAGATAATTACGCTTATTTTATAACTTTTCATTCTGAAACAATCTCATATAAAGAGGCGGCTTCTTCCTTTTTAACCGTCTCTTTTATCTTTAAAATTCTGAATTTCAGCGAGCCGCCGGCAAAGCACAGTTCAACGCTGTCGCCCTCTTTAACTTTGTGACCCGCCTTAACTTCCTTGCCGTTTACAATTACTTTTCCCATCTCGCATGCCTGCTTTGAGAGGGTGCGTCTTTTAAGTATTCTCGAAACCTTTAAAAACTTATCAATTCTCATAAATTTATTTAAAAACTTTTAAAAAACGGCTTGACATCTTTATTTGTACGATTTATAATAATAAACTGTATTAAAATGCGTATTCTACACAAAAATGCACTTTTTGATAATTTTTTGAGCGGAAAATACGACATTTTTTAACAAAATTCAGCCCGTGCCGACTGTTAAAGTATACTACATAATATTAAATTTGTAAAGAGTACGCGGAAAAAATTCGCCTTGAAAACAAAATTTTTTCAGGGCGGTAAAAACGGGATAGACAAGCCCGCCTGTCAAGAGACAGTTAACAAGCTAATGAACATTTGATTTTTTGCGGTGAAAAGATATAAACGCATAATCGCCAAAATGTGATTAAATAAAATGACGAAAGTCAAAAGGAGTTCTTTTCTTCAATGAATTTACCCGTTCACAAGTATGGCAAAACCGAGAGGAGAAAGTTCGGTAAAATTAACGAAGTCATAGATATCCCCGACCTTGTAGAAATACAAAAGTCGAGCTATGAAGCGTTTATGACCGACGGCATCACCGAAGTCTTTGAAGACTTTATGCCCATAACCGACTACTCCGACCACTTCGAACTGCGCTTTTTGGACCACTGGTTTGACGAAAAGCCCAAGTACGACGAGAAAGAGTGCAGAAACCGCGACGCAACCTACGCGCTTCCTATGCACGTAAGAGTGCGCCTTGACAACAAAGTAAAGAACGAAGTCATCGACCAGGACGTGTTTATGGGCGATTTCCCGCTCATGACCGACTCGGGCTCGTTCATCATCAACGGCGCAGAGCGCGTTATAGTCTCCCAGCTCGTCCGTTCGCCCGGCGTGTACAACGCGTCCACGCGCGACAAGACGGGCAAGGAAATTTTCGGCACTACCGTAATCCCCAACCGCGGCGCATGGCTTGAGTTCGAACAGAACGTAGACGCATCGGGCAACGTAACCCTTTGGGTGCACGTTGACAGAAAGCGTAAAATTTGCGCAACCGTGTTACTCCGTGCGCTCGGCTACGGCTCGGACAGAGCGCTTTTGGACCTCTTTGCAGACGACAAAGTAATTGAAAACACCATTGCAAAGGACACCGCAAAGTCGGAGTCTGACGGTCTTTTCGAGCTTTACAGAAAGCTTCGTCCCGGCGAAGTTCCCACCGAGGCTTCGGTTAAACAGCACCTCAACAATCTGTTCTTCGACCCCCGCCGTTACGACGTGGTAAAGGTCGGCAGATACAAGTTCAATAAAAAGCTCAATTTGGCGTACAGACTTCCCGGCTGCAAGCTTGCGGATGACGTTTTCAACCCCGAAACGGGCGAATTGCTGGCTCATGCCGGCGAAGTTGTCTCCGAGGCAAAGGCAGTCGAGATGCAGGACTGCGGTATAAACGAGGTATTTATTCTCGTCTCCGACCCCGCACAGGGCGAAATCAGACACAAAATTATCGCAAACAACACCGTAAACTTCAAGGCAGTTTCGGATAAGCCCCACAAGGCTTTCGGACTTCTGCCTACAATTCACTATCCCAACTTCAAGTTCGTGCTTTCTCTTGCCGAGGAGTGCAAGACCCTCCCCTGCGAGCAGGTTGCGGAAAAATTCAAGGACGAAATCAACGCAATTTATTATACAACGGAAACTCCCGAGAGCGACGACGAAAAGCCCGAGGACAAGAAGAACAGGGAAAAGAGAAGGGAAACACGCAACAAGTTCGTTACGGCGTGCAAACTATTCTATGAGCTCTTCAATTCCGATAGATGTGAGTTCGAGTCGGAGGAGAAGAAGGCTATCAAGCCCGTCGTCGAAAAGCTCAACCACAAGCACATTACCGTTGAAGATATCGTTGCAAGCATTTCCACCAACATCGACTTGCAGTTCGGTATCGGCACGATAGACAATATCGACCACCTCGGCAACCGCCGCGTCCGTTCGGTCGGCGAGCTTTTGCAAAATCAATTGAGAATAGGTATTGCAAGACTCGAAAAGCTCATTAAAGAGCGCATGGCTACGCAGGACGCTATGGAAATTACCCCCGCGGGACTCGTAAACGTCCGTCCCGTGTCCGCGGTTATCCGCGAATTCTTCGGTTCTTCGCAGCTGTCGCAGTTCATGGACCAGACCAACCCCGCCGCAGAGCTCACACACAAGCGTAAGCTCTCCGCACTCGGCCCCGGCGGTCTCAACCGCGACAGAGCAACTTTCGAAGTGCGCGACGTTCACCACTCGCACTACGGCAGACTCTGCCCCATAGAGACTCCCGAAGGTCAGAACATAGGTCTTATTTCCTCGCTTGCAACCTTTTCAAAGGTAAACGAATACGGCTTTATAATGAGTCCGTACAGAAAGGTAGAGCATAAGTACGACGAGGAAGGAAAGGTAATCGATACTTTCGTTACCGACCACGTTGACTACCTTACGGCGGACGAAGAGGACAAATACGTCGTAGCGCAGGCTAACGAACCCCTCGACGAAAACAACCGCTTTGTAAACGCTCATATCGGCTGCCGTCATCGCGACCTCATCACGCAGTACGGCCCCGAAAAAATGGACTATATGGACGTAAGCCCCAAGCAGCTCGTTTCGGTTGCTACGGCGCTCATACCTTTCCTTGAAAACGACGATACCAACCGTGCGCTGATGGGCTCTAACATGCAGCGTCAGGCAGTTCCCCTTATGAAGACGGAATCCGCAATCGTTGCAACTGGTATCGAGCACGCAATCGCACGCGACAGCGGCGTAATGGTTCGCGCAAAACATGCGGGCGTTGCCGTAGGCGTTGCTTCCGACAAGATTACCATAAAAGAGGACAGCGGTCTCGAAACCGTTTACAACCTTAAAAAATTCGAGCGTTCCAACCAGGGCACCTGCCTCAATCAGCGCCCCATAATCAACACGGGCGACAGAGTAGAGGAGGGCGAAATTATTGCCGACGGTCCCGCGACCAACAACGGCGAGCTTGCGCTCGGTAAAAATATTTTAATCGGCTATATGGAGTGGGAGGGCTACAACTACGAGGACGCTATTCTCATCTCCGAAAAGCTCGTTCAGGACGACTTATTTACTTCGATTCATATTGAGGAACACGAAACCGAGGCGCGCGACACCAAGCTCGGCGCAGAGGAGATTACAAGGGATATCCCCAACGTGTCGGAGGACGCTTTAAAGGACCTCGACGCAGACGGCATTATAAGGGTCGGCGCAGAGGTTCAGCCCGGCGACATTCTCGTAGGTAAGGTTACCCCTAAGGGTGAAACCGAGCTCACTCCCGAGGAAAGACTGCTTCGTGCAATCTTCGGCGAGAAGGCAAGGGAGGTCAGGGATACTTCCTTAAAGGTTCCTCACGGCGAGGGCGGTATAGTCGTAGACGTAAAAGTGTTCACGAGAGAGAACAAGGACGAGCTTTCGCCCGGCGTCTCCAAGCTCGTGCGCGTATATATTGCGCAGAAGCGTAAAATTCAGATAGGCGACAAGATGGCAGGCCGTCACGGCAACAAGGGCGTTATTTCGCGCGTTTTGCCTCAGGCGGATATGCCCTTCCTTGCAGACGGCACGCCCCTGCAGATAGTTTTGAACCCCCTCGGCGTTCCTTCGCGTATGAATATCGGACAGGTGCTCGAAGTGCATCTGGGTCTTGTCTGCCAACAGCTCGGCTGGAAGATTGCCACACCCGTATTCGACGGTGCGACCGAGAAGGATATTAAAAAGCTCTTCCTTGAAAACAACCTCGTAAATCCCGAGGGCAAGGTAGACGGTAAAATTCAGGTTTACGACGGCAGAACGGGCGAACCTTTCGAAAACAGAGTAACGGTCGGCGTTCAGTATATGATTAAGCTCAACCACCTCGTTGACGACAAGATTCACGCAAGGTCGATAGGCCCTTACAGTTTAGTTACCCAACAGCCCCTCGGCGGTAAAGCGCAGTTCGGCGGACAGCGTTTCGGCGAAATGGAGGTCTGGGCGCTCGAAGCATACGGCGCAGCTCATATTTTGCAGGAAATTCTTACCGTTAAATCGGACGACATCGTGGGCAGAGTTAAGACTTACGAGAGCATCGTAAAGGGCAACAATATCTCCGAACCGGGTATTCCCGAAGCATTTAAAGTGCTCTTGAAAGAGTTGCAGTCGCTTGCACTCGACGTCAAAGTTCTGACAGAGTCGGGCGAAGAGCTCATAATCCGCGAGCTTGACGACGAGGACGACGCAATTCCCACCGCAAGAGCGCGCGAGCAGCAGGAAGCAGAAAACAAGATACCCGAAGAGGAGTTCGACATTGTCAAGCACGACGAGGACGACGATATCGGACTTGATTCCATCTCCATATTCGACAACGACGAGGACGACTTTGCAAGCAAGGAATTCTTCGGAGGAGACGGGGAAGATGAGGACGAGTTTGACGATTTGGGCGACTTGGACGACAAATTTACTCTCTTCGACGAGGACGAAGATGGCGACGAAATCGACTTGTTCGACGACAAGGACGACGAGTAAGGGAGGATAGAAAATGTTCGAATTAAACGATTTTAACTCTATAAAAATCAGCGTTGCATCTCCCGAGAAAATAAGGGAACTTTCCAAGGGCGAGGTCACCAAGCCCGAAACCATAAATTACAGAACGCAGAAACCCGAAAAGGACGGACTTTTCTGCGAGCGCATTTTCGGACCGATGAAGGACTGGGAGTGCCACTGCGGCAAATACAAGCGCAACCGCTACAAGGGTATCACCTGCGAAAAGTGCGGCGTCGAAGTTACCCGCGCAAAGGTAAGGCGTGAAAGAATGGGACATATCGAGCTCGCCGCTCCCGTGTCGCACATCTGGTATTTCCGCGGCGTTCCGTCAAGAATAGGTCTTATTCTCGGCATGAGCCCCAAGGCGCTTGAACAGGTAATCTACTTCGCGGCGTACGTCGTAATAGACCCCGGCACCGTGCCTATGCTCGAATACAAGCAGGTAATAAACGATAAAGAACTGCGCGAAATCGAAGAAAAATACGGCGACAGCGAAACGACGGGTCTCAAAGTCGGTATGGGCGCAGAGGCTATACGCGAACTTTTAATGGCAGTGGACCTCGACAAGGAGTGCGATGAAACCAAGCTTATAATCGACACCAGCACCTCAAGCCAAAAGAGGGTCAAGGCAGTTCAGAGAATTGAAATTTTAGAGGCGTTCAGAAAGAGCGGCAACCGCCCCGAGTGGATGGTTCTGACCGTTCTTCCCGTGCTTCCCCCCGATTTAAGACCGATGGTTCAGCTCGATGGCGGCAGATTTGCTTCCTCCGACTTGAACGACTTATACAGAAGAGTAATAAACCGCAACAACCGCTTGAAGAGAATGATTGAAATCGGCGCACCCGATATGATTGTCAAGAACGAAAAGCGTATGCTTCAGGAGGCGGTTGACGCACTTATCGACAACGGCAGACGCGGCAAGGCGCTTTCGGGACCTTCGAACAGAGAGCTCAAATCTCTGTCGAGTATGCTCCGCGGTAAGCAGGGCAGATTCCGTCAGAACCTTCTCGGAAAGCGTGTCGACTATTCGGGCCGTTCGGTTATCGTCGTAGGCCCCGAGCTAAAGCTCTATCAGTGCGGACTTCCCAAGGAAATGGCAATAGAGCTCTTCAAGCCCTTTGTTATGAAAAAGCTTGTCGAAAGCGGTCAGTGCCACAATATCAAGAGCGCAAAGCGCACTGTTGAAAAGGCTAAACCTTTCGTCTGGGACGTCTTGGAGCAGGTTATTAAGGAGCACCCCGTTCTTTTGAACCGTGCGCCCACCCTGCACAGACTTTCCATTCAGGCGTTCGAACCCGTTCTTATAGAGGGCCGTGCAATTAAAATTCACCCGCTCGTATGTACTGCGTTCAATGCGGACTTCGACGGCGACCAGATGGCAGTTCACGTGCCCCTGTCCGTTGAGGCGCAGGCGGAAGCGAGATATTTGATGCTCTCTTCCAACAATATATTAAAGCTTTCGGACGGTAAGCCCGTTATGCAGCCCGCGCAGGATATGGTTTTGGGTGCATATTACCTTACGATTATCCGCCGTGAGGACGGCAAATACTACCGTTGCGTAAGCGACAGATATTACGAGTGTTCCGAAGGCGAAGAGGGCGCAGAGCTCTACCGCGGCGGCGCGTATATCTCCGAAGACGAGGCAATGATTGCCTACCAGCTCAAAAATATTCACATGCAGGACGAAATCTTCGTGCGCAGAGCGGTGACCGTGGAGGATAAAAATTCCCCTTACTACGGTCAGACCGTGCAGGGCATTGTAAAGACTACCGTCGGCAGAATTATATTCAACTCCAACATGCCCCAGAATTTGGGCTTTGTCAAGCGCGAAAGCTTGCAGGACTATCTCAAATACGAGGTTTCCTACGAGTTCCTCGGCAATGCGGTTGCAGTCGGCAAGAAACAGCTCGGCAAAATCGTAGAGCGCTGTTTCAAGACGGGCGGAGCTCCGAGGGCAGCGGACGTCCTTGACAAAATCAAGACGCTCGGCTATAAATATTCGACTATCGGCGCACTTACCACCTCGGTATTCGATATGCATATTCCCGTAGCAAAGCAGGACATCGTTGCAGAGGCGGAAGACAAAGTAATCAAAATCGAAAAGAAGTATCAGCGCGGACTTTTGCGCGAAGAAGAGAGATACAACGCGGTTATCAACGCTTGGGAGGAGGCAACCGACAAGGTTACCGACGCGCTTGAAGAGACGCTCGACAAGTTCAACCCCATCTGGATGATGGCAGACTCGGGCGCCCGCGGTTCGATGGCTCAGATGAAACAGCTCTCGGGTATGCGCGGACTGATGGTTAACCCTCAGGGTAAAAAGATTGAAGTTCCCGTTAAATCGTGCTTCAGGCAGGGACTTTCCGTTCTCGAGTACTTCATTTCCTCGCACGGCGGCAGAAAAGGTCTTGCGGATACCGCACTTAAAACGGCGGACTCGGGCTATCTTACCCGTAGGCTTGTAGACGTCTCGCAGGACGTCATAGTAAGAGAGGACGACTGTATGGCGGGCAGCAAAAAACCCCGCGGTATGGTTGTTAAGGCAATTATCGGTCCCAACGGCGAAATTATCGAAGGGCTTGAAGACAGAATTCAGGGCAGATTCGTTGCCGAGGACGTCAAGGACAAGAACGGCAACGTAATTGTTGCGCAGAACGACTTCGTTACCGACGCACTTGCCAAGCAAATCGTTGCAGAGGGCATAGAGCAGGTTGCAATCCGTTCGATATTCACCTGTAACTCGCGTTACGGCGTCTGCGCTAAATGCTACGGCAAAAACATGTCCACCAATACACCCGTTCAGACGGGCGAGGCGGTCGGCGTTATTGCGGCTCAATCCATAGGCGAGCCCGGTACACAGCTCACCATGCGTACCTTCCATACGGGCGGTATCGCGGCTACGGGCGATATTACGCAGGGTCTTCCCAGAGTCGAAGAGCTTTTCGAAGCAAGAAAACCCAAGGGCTGTGCAACCCTTTGCGAGGTCTCGGGCGTGGTTACGGTTGACGATAAAGACAATCTCAAGCACATCGTCGTACGCGACCCCGACACTGGCGAAATGAAAAAGGAATACACCCTGCCTTTCAACGCGGGTCTGCATGTAAAGACGGGCGACGTCGTTCAACCCGGCACGGTTCTGAACATCGGTTCGGTTTACCCGCAGGATATTTTAAGAATTTCGGGCGTAAAGGGCGTTCAGGACTATATCCTCGAACAGGTTCAGTCCGTTTACCGTTCGCAGGGCGTTGATATCAACGATAAGCACGTTGAAATTATCGTGCGCCAGATGCTCAGAAAGGTAAGAATAGAGAGCGCAGGCTCTACGGGACTTCTTCCCGGCGAAACGGTCGATATGTTTACCGTAGAGGAGGAGAACTTAAAGGCAATCGAAGCAGGCGGCGAACCCGCACTTCAAAAGCGTATTCTTTTGGGAATAACAAAAGCCGCTCTTTCTACCGATTCCTTCCTGTCGGCGGCGTCCTTCCAGGAGACGGCAAGGGTGCTTACCGATGCGGCTATCAAGAACAAGGTTGACCCGCTCATCGGCTTGAAGGAAAACGTTATTATAGGTAAGCTCATTCCCGCAGGTACGGGCGTGAAGGAATACAAAAATATGTCCCCCGTAATCAACGTAAACTATAACAGCGTGGTTGACAACAACGACTAATTAAAACAAAATTAAAACGAGGCGGTTACCGCCTCGTTTTTTAATGTGCTTTTATGCATATGAATTTATGTTTTTAATTTTCCGTGTTGCCGATTTCAAGAGTGTGAGTATCAGCCGATTTTTTAAGGCGGCTTTCTGCCCAGCTTGTAAAGGCGTAGCTTGCAATTGCGCCGGCAAGAAGAAGTATGACGCCGATTGCAATCTGAATTGCATCGAGGGGAGCGGAGGGGTAGTCAAACGCAATGAGTATTGCGGGAACAGAGCCTATTACAAATCCGATTATCGCCCAATGCGTTCCGCGGGGGAATTTATCGAGTAAAAGTTTCATAAGTTTTGCGATACTGAAAAAGCCTACGATAAGCCCGAGCGCAAACAGCCCGAGCACGGCAACCGAGTGCCCGAAGGAAGTAAAAAGCCCTTTAAACGTGTCCAGAATGGGCTTATAGTAGCCGAAAATCATTAGCATCATCGAGCCGCTGACACCGGGAATGACGAGCGCACACGCGGCAATCGCACCCATTAAAATCAGTATAAAATATGTTTGAACGGGCATATAGACATTCAAGCTTACGTCGCCGATATATGGAATAAAGCAAATTCCGACAACCGCCGCAAGCGGAATTATCAGGTTTAAAATATCAAGCTTTTTAAAACCGAGTTTTGCGCTGTCTTTTAAGAGCTTAGGAAATGAGCCGAGCATTAGCCCGACAAATAAAAGCACGGTCGGAAGGGGCGCGTATTCGAGCGCAAACTGCAGCGGAAAGTACATTGCCGCAAAGGCAATTACTATTCCCAAAGCAATGGGCAGCAGGAATTTGAAGCTGTTTTTAAAATCCTTTTTCAGGTTGCTTACGGCGCTTATCATCTTGTCGTAGATATTCAAAAGCACGGCAAGTGTTCCGCCGCTGACTCCCGGAATTATTACCGCAACGCCTATTACGGCGCCGCAACCCAAATTCTTAAAAAAACTTTTCATACCACAAATAGCTTTTAATTTTTGTGAACTTATTAAAAATATTCAACGGCGGAAGGAAAAACCACGCTTTTTACTTTCGCACCCAATTTGCGTATGCTTACGCCTTTGCACCATATTATTTGAAATCTCTACAATAAGGTGTGCAAAGCGTCTCTTCGCTCGCACGGTGGAGGGGAATTGCCGAGATTTAATTATCGTTTGCCCTTATATATCTCGGCAAGGGGAACATAGTTCCCCAAAATCACGAAAAATTGAAAGCGCAGAATAGCTTTTAATTTTTGTGAACATAGTCGTTAATATTTATACCGGCTTCTTTAAGGCGCTTGTCGCACTCTCTATAATATTTTTTATACAGCTTATATATTCCCTTTGCGCGGGTCGGTATATACGGGAATTGCAAACTTTCGTCCCCTTTAAGCTCATCGAGACGGTAGCTGCCGTTGACCTTCCAGAATTTGAACACGCCGACCTTTACTGCGTCCTTGGGGCAACCGAACGAGCAATCCATACACAGCACGCACTTGTGTCCGAATTTATATTTCCCGTCCGCAACTTCGATATTGTTCTGCGGGCAGACGTTTACGCAACGGTTGCAGCCTACACATTTCTTTTTGTCAACTTTAAATGCAGTGCCGTGCATATGCGCAAATTTTTGTTCGATAAAGCGAATAGGGGGCATCCAACAGCCCAAAATTGCGCTCCTTTTAACCTTTTCACGTTTGCCCTCTAAAATTTCTCTGCAATTTATATCCGCCAACGCGTGCGCATATATCCACATATGCTTTGCCATTTCGTCGTTGTGCCTGTAAATCATATTGTAGGGCATAACTATATGACGTTCGAGCATTACGTCATAGCCCTTCTTTTTGAGTATTTTAATACACTTCTGCGACGAAAAATCGTTTAAATGCAGTCCCTCGCCCGAGGTTTTGAATATAAAAGTGCGCTTATTTTGGCACACGGGCAGGCCTTTACAAAATTTAATCGCAGGTTCGGGCGCGCTGAACGCATGTATGGGATAGCCTAAACCTACGATATCAAAATCCGCGGGAGAGGGAGCCTCCCCGCTCTTTTTTGAAATTTTATAAATTGTAACTTGATTTTCGCCGCTTGCTTCGAAATATTTTTTGTAAAGGTTTGCAACGGCAAACGTGTTTCCCGTACCGGAAAACACGTAAATAATTATCTTCATTTTTTAATAAAATCTTCCTCGTGTTCGGAAAGGGGATAAACCTCGTTAATATCGCTCAAATCGTGCGAATCGAAGTAGACCTGCTTATAGAAAGGGATATCGGCTATTGAGCCGTACTTCCAGGGCATGGGCTCGCAACAGTGCGGGCACCAGTAGCCGCCTTTTAAAACGGTGTAGGGCGTAAGCGCAAATTCGTGTCCGTCACGGCATTTCCAAAGCACTTTTTCGTGTAAATGCGCGCTGTCATAGCTTTTAGCAAGGCATTTTCCGCTTCTGAACTTTGCGGCAGACTGCAAATCCTCAAGAGTGATAGCTTCAAGCGGCTTGCTGTCGTCGTAGCCGTGATCCAACAAATAAGGTTTTGCATTTTCCTCTTTTTTGAGCGCAGCGTAGTCGATTTCCGTACCGTCCGCAAGCTTTCCTTCGCATAAGAGATTATAATATTCCCATTTGTGGGGAATTTGAGCATACTTTTCCCGTCCGCCGAAAAACGCCTTTACTCTGCCCTCTTTGTCATGTTTTAACCAGTACATAGGTGCATTTGTATTCTTGAACAAGCGTTTAATTGCAAGCGAGGAAATGAGCGACGCGGGCAGAATTTTACCAAACTTGAAATAGGAGTATTTCTTACTCATTCTGCCCCAGAATTCTTTGCCCGTCTCCGTGCGGAAGCCCAGCTTGTCCTCCAATTCCTGACTGTCGTAAAACCATACGCCGTGGAAGTTGCGCGAGATGTTCCAGTTGGGTTTAAAAAACTTTTTCGCGCCCTTGCCCATGAGAGAAAAGCACTCTTCAAAGGTTTCGAATCCCGTCCTGCGGCATTCTTCGCCCCCGCCGACGTTGTAAATTCTGTTCCAGAAATCGGTGAGTTTGCCCTCTTCGTTGCGCTCTATTATATTTTTAATGAGTATTCCGCTGTCAACGTCGGTAACCCACTCGAGCGCGCAGTTCCAGGTGGTATGGAACATAAGCCCGTCTTTCATATTGTTTTTAACGAGATACTTGTGCCAAACCGCCGTCTGACGGAGGGATACGAAGTAATCGAGCCCGCTCTCCAAAACGTACTTTTCCGCTTTCAATTTGTGGCGGGAATAGTTGTCGTAGTCGCTTGAGATAATGGGGTCGCCCACACGCCCCCACATATGCGGATATGCACGGTTGCCGTAGAGTGCAACCGTGGCAATATGTATAAGTTTAATTTCCTTATTTCGCTTGTCGGCAAGAATTGCGTCCACAATATTCTTGGTGCCGACGTAGTTGCTTTTATAAGTTCCGTCCGGGTCGTGGTCGGACTTGGGGGGAATTAATGAGGCGCAGTTTACAACGTAGTCGGCGCCCTCTATAAGCTTAACGCAGTCGTTGTAGCGGGAAATATCTCCCTTGAACGCCTCAACCCTGCCCTCATAATTTTTAAGCGTCTTTTTAACGAAAGAGGGAATGGTTTTTTCTTTATCGAATATAATACAGCGCACACGCAAATCGAGGGGAGACTTTAAAAGGCTTAAAAGCACTTCGCCACCCATAGCCCCCGTAGTTCCCGTGAGCGCAACAAGTTTACTCATCTTGTTGATACCTCAACTAATTTATATCAAAATTTTATCATATCAGTATAATCGTGTCAATTATCTGAAAAATTTCAGACTCGGTAAAATTTACTAAACGTCGTCGTCCGTATGATTTTTATAGCCCTCGCCGTAGATTTCATTTGCAGACGAAACGATAGTGAACGCCAGCGGGTCGACTTCGCGCACTATATCCCGAAGCTTGGGATACAAAAAGTTCTTCACTGCGCACATTATAATGCGCTTGCTGTCGCTCGTGTACGCGCCTTCGCCGTCCACGTAGGTTGCGCCTATGTCAAGTTCCTTTAATATTCTGTCGCATATAATCTTTGACTTATCATCGCTTGTAATAATAAAAAGCAGCTTTGCCGCGTTTCCGCCCGAGAGTATCCAGTCAAACATCACGGTAAACGATACGATTGAAATTACCGTATAACAGCAGTGTTCGAAGTTCGGTATTGCGATAACCGAAATCAGCACTATAATAAAATCAATGCATATGGAGATAAGCCCCGTGCGTATATAGCGGAATTTCTTTCTGAGTATTCTTATGATTATATCCGTTCCGCCCGTAGTACTGCCCATTCTGAAAATAATTCCAAGCCCTATACCGAACAGCGCACCGCCTATCAGCGCGCATATGAGCTTATCGCTTGATACGGGTATAAAGTCCGGAAGAACGATTTCCCAAAGGGACATCAAAAGAGAAGACGCAACGGACGAATAAAGGGTAGAGAAAAGAAAGTTTCTGCCGAAGAATATTGCACCTAAAATAAGCAGCGGAATATTGAGTACAATTATAAGCATCCATGTCTCAAGCCAGTGCCAGCTCAAATAGGTCCCGCAGAAATATCTTATAACTACAGATATGCCGTAGACACCGCCCGAGGCAAGGTTATGAGGGTCGAGGAAGAGGGATAACCCCAAAGAATATACTAAGCACCCTATCGTAACAATTCCGTATTTTTTCAGAAACTGTATTACATCCCGTTTATTTGGTTTTTTCAAAGGTTGCTTTTCATCCATTTAATATATTCCTATGCTAATTATATCAATTTTTTATGCAATAGTCAATATTTATACGCAAATTATAAGAAATTAGAATTGCTCGGTCGGCTGATTTTATTTAATTGACATTTTGCGCCTGTTGAATTAAAATAATTAAGTAATATTATGCTGATGTGGCGAAATTGGCAGACGCGCAGGACTTAGAATCCTGTGGGCAACCGTGCAGGTTCAAGTCCTGT
>JAFLVP010000006.1 GCA_022508265.1 Clostridiales bacterium | reverse complement strand
TATAAGAACCCCCTCCTACGGGTTTGTTATGGGTTCGATTCCCGTCGGGAGTACCAAACAGCGCCTTGTGCATACAGCACAAGGCGCTTTTTGTGTCCTCCGGTAACGAACCCATCGGTTCGCGCGAGGCAACTGTGTTGCCGACGCTCTGCGGAGGGTTCCCCCTTGGGAAACGCAGATTCCCGTCGGGAGTACAAATCAACTTGCCTATTCTACACGTTCATGCTATAATAATTCTACGATATACAGTAATTTAGCGGAGAGATATAAACGTGTATGAAAGTAATTACTTTATGTGGAAGTATGAGATTTGCAAGACAAATGCAAGAAATTGCTCTGGAACTTGAAGTTGAACAAGGTTATTGTGTTCTTACACCTGTTGTAAATGCAACCACTAAACCAAGCGAAAAAGAAATTGAAAAATTAGCGCAAGCCCATTTCAAGAAAATTGATATGTCTGATGCAGTCTATATCGTAAATATTGGCGGATATATCGGCGAGGCTGTTTCAAAAGAAGTGTATTATGCAAAAGAGCATAATAAGGAAATTATATATCACGAAAAATAAATTTCAATTTTCAGAGACAAAAGCAACCGGGAAAAACACTTTGCGGCGCCGTATGCTATGTAGAACTTACATCTGCACAAGTATATTATCGAGCATATTATTATTATAATAATATATAAATATCTTGTCACAAACAAAATTTTATTGAAAATAAAATTCATGTTGTGAATTTTCAAAAATTGATTGACATTGTCAACTTTTTGATTTATCATTTCATTAGTAGCTAAATTAGCACAAAATACATGGGAGGATTTTTTATGGCAAAAGGAAAGGTTGAGTTCCGCGAAGCTTACTGCAAAGGCTGTAGCTTGTGCGTCAACGCTTGTCCCAAAAAGATTATAACCATCTCCAAGCGTACCAACGCAAAGGGATACGAAGTGGCAGAATGTATTAACGCCGAAGAGTGCATAGGGTGCGCAAGCTGCGCTATCATGTGCCCTGACAGTGTAATAACCGTTTATCGCGACTGACCACACAGGAATAGGAGGAAAAAATTGAAATGAAAAAACTTTGGAAAGGTAATGAAGCCATTGCCGAAGCGGCAATTGCAGCGGGCTGCAGATATTTCTTCGGCTATCCCATCACGCCTCAAAACGAAATTCCGGAATACATGTCCTGGAGACTGTTTGAAGTAGGCGGCGCTTTCATTCAAGCCGAAAGCGAGGTTTCTGCTATCAACATGGTATACGGCGCGGCAGGCGCAGGCGCAAGAGCTATGACCAGTTCTTCCAGCCCCGGCATCAGCTTAAAGCAGGAAGGTATCAGCTATATTGCAGGCGCCGAAGTACCCTGCGTTATTATCAACATGATGCGCTCGGGTCCCGGTCTCGGAGGAATTTCTCCCGCTCAGAGCGACTACTTTCAGGCAACTAAGGGCGGCGGCCACGGCGACTATCACTGCATAGTTTACGCACCCTGCACCGTTCAGGAGTTCGTTGATATTACATATCGCGCATTTGACGTCGCAGACGAATACCGTACTCCCGTTATGATTATCGGCGACGGTATGCTCGGACAGATGATGGAGGCAGCTGAAATACCTCCCATGCGCGACATCAGCACCCTGCCTAAAAAGGACTGGGCAGCTTGCGGTCATTCCGACGGCAAACAGCGTCTTATTAACTCCATCCGCAACGAACCCGACGATTTAGAGGAATTTAACATTCGTCTTTTTGAAAAATACAAGGTTATTGCCGAAAAGGAAACCAAATACGAAGAGTACCTCTGCGAAGATGCGGAGTATGTCTTTGTTGCATACGGCTCGGTTGCTCGTATCTGCAAAGCCGCCGTTTTAACTCTTCGCGAAGAGGGCATTAAGGCAGGACTTATCCGCCCCATCTCCCTCTACCCCTACCCTTCCGCAATCATAAACCAAACGGCACAGAAAGCGCACGTCAAAAAGTTTATAACCGTCGAAATGAGCATGGGTCAGATGGTTGAAGACGTTCGTTTGGCAGTAAACGGCTTGAAGCCCGTTGAATTCTACGGTCGCTGCGGTGGCAACATAATGATGCCTGCAGACGTGGTAAGGTTTGTTAAGGAGGTAAAATAATATGAAGATTGTAGCTACAAAGCCTAAGATGCTTACCGATGCTCATTTACACTACTGCCCCGGCTGCACGCACGGAATAGTGCACAAGCTTATTGCCGAGGTTCTGGAAGAGTTGGGCAAGACGGACAACGCTATCGGCATTATGCCCGTAGGTTGCGCTGTATTCGGCTATAATTATTTCAATTGCGATATGTATCAGGCGGCGCACGGCAGAGCGCCTTCCGTCTCCAGCGGCGTAAGAAGGGTTGTTGACCCCGAAAACATAATTTTCTGCTATCAGGGTGACGGCGACCTCGCTTCCATAGGTATGGCTGAAACCGTTCACGCTTGTATGAGAGGCGAAAACATCACTGTAATATTCATCAATAACGGAATATACGGCATGACGGGCGGTCAGATGGCTCCCACCACGATGCCCGGTGAAAAGGCTACCACCTGCATCTACGGCCGCGATCCCAAAGTCTACGGCAATCCCGTGCACATGAGCGAAATGCTTGCTACCCTCACCGGTCCTGCCTACATAGAGCGCGTTGCTTGCTTCGACGTTCCCCATGTCCGCAAGGCAAAAGCGGCAATAAAAAAGGCGTTCCAAATTCAGATGGAAAAGAAAGGGCTTTCATTTATTGAAGTACTTGCAAACTGCCCCACGAACTATCATATGACTCCGCTTGACTCTATGGAGTTCGTAAAGACCAAGGGCTGCGAGTTCTATCCGCTCGGCGTATATAAAGACATAACCAAGGAGGAAAACTGATATGAAAATTATAATCAGCGGCTTCGGCGGACAGGGAGTTCTGTCCCTTGGTAAATTTATTTCGTATTCCGCCATCGAACAAGATCTGAACACCTCGTGGCTTCCTGCGTACGGCCCCGAAATGCGCGGCGGCACGGCAAACTGCTCGGTAATATATTCTGCGGAAGAAATAGCTTCTCCCGTTATAGACAGCCCCGATATACTCATTGCTTTCAACGAGCCCTCCCTCGTAAAATTCGAGGGTATGGTCAAGCCGGGCGGAATTATTATAACCAATTCCGATATAGTCGGCATTAAGGCGACGAGAAAGGACTGCAAAGTATATGAAATTCCCGTAGATACGCTTGCCTCTGCAATAAACAAAAGGGGCGCCAACGTATTTATGCTGGGTGTACTCCTTCCCATCTTCAAGGATATATCCATGGACTCGGCAATTCACGCCGTTGAGCATGTTTTCGAGTCAAAACCCAAGATCATACCCGTAAATATCCAGTGTTTGAAAGCGGGTTATGAATATATGAGCAAACTCGTATAGATTTAATTGCAGATAAAATGTCTTCTGAAAATTAAAAGAAGACATTTTATTTCGCGTTTAAACCTGTAATTTTTCAGGAGAATTCAATGGCAAAGACAATAACAGTAGACCAAGCGCTTGAGCTTGTAAAAGACAATTACAAAATAGCCGTGGGCGATGCTACCGTGGAGCCGCAGGGCTTTTTAAGCAATTTACATAAGATACTTGATAAAGACCGTGGACTGAGCATATGGATGTGTCTCACAATGAGGTCCTATCCCTTTTTGGAGAATCCCGAATATGGCAACAACATAAAAATAAACAGCGTATTCTTTTCGGGACCTATGCGCAACGCATACAACACCCTGAAAACGGTATCGTATGCGCCCACGCACCTGCGCAAAACAGCAATAACTATCTGTGCAGGCAAGGAGCCCGACCTCTTCGTAGGCACATGCACGCCTCCCGATAAAAATGGGAAAATTTCGCTTGGTTTAAGTAATATCTACGACCGCGAGGTGTTAAGGCGAGCTAAAACTGTAATTATGGAAGTCAACCCCAATATGCCCTTCACATACGGCGATGCGGTAATAGACGAGTCCGAAGTGGACTACTTCGTGCCCGTAGACTTCCCCATGGTGCAGGATAATCCCGCGCCAATCAACCAAAAGGACAGCATTATCGGTGGCTATATTTCTCAATATATAGAAGATGGCGATTGTCTGCAAATAGGCATAGGCTCTATTCCCAACTCGGTAGTACAGTTTCTTGCAACTAAGAAGGATTTGGGCATTCACACCGAGCTTTTGGGTGACGGCATAGCAGAGCTTGCCAAAAAGGGCGTTGTAAACGGTAGTAAAAAGACATTACATAAGGGCAAAATAGTAACAAGCATAGTGCTAGGCACCAATAAGGTTTACGAGTACGTAAACAACAACCCCGACGTACTTGTAATGGATTGCAGCTACTGCAATGCCTATGAAACGCTTGCAAAAAACGACAACCAGATATCTATTAACACCACTCTTGAGGTGGATTTAACAGGTCAGTGCTGTAGCGAAAGTCTTGGTTCTCGGCAGTACAGCGGCACAGGAGGTCAAATGGACACGGCGATAGGCGCACAGATGTCGAAGGGCGGCAAGGCGTTTATAGCCCTCTACTCCACGGCTAACGTGCGCACCGGAAACGGCGATGAAAGAGTGGAAATCAGCCGCATCGTACCTCAGCTTAAACCCGGCGCAACCGTATCGTTGTCGCGCAACGACTTGCACTACCTCGTTACGGAATACGGAGTTGTCAATTTGCGCGGGCTTTCGGTTGCAGACAGAGCAAAGGCAATAATTTCAATTGCACATCCCAAATTCCGCGACGAGCTCACAAATAAGGCAATAGAACTCGGGCTTATAAAGCAATAAAATTATAGAGGAAAATAATTTATGGATATTAAAATAATTAAGACTGAAAACAAAAAGAGCAAACCGCAGGGCGCGCTCGGCTTTGGAAAATATTTCTCCGACCATATGTTCATAATGGAATATGCGGACGGCAAATGGGGAAATGCACGTATTCAGCCCTATCAACCTTTAACATTAGACCCCTCCTCTTCCGTTCTGCACTATGCGCAGGGCATATTTGAAGGAGCAAAGGCATATAAGGATAAAAATGGCAAAATCCGCCTCTTCCGCCTTATGGACAATCTTGCCAGAATGTGTGACTCGGCAGAGCGTCTGTGTATGCCCGTTTTTGACAAACAGTTTATATATGACGCTATAAAGCAGCTCGTCCTTTTAGAAGAGGATTGGATTCCTTCGTCCGAAGGCATGGCTATGTACATAAGACCCACAATGATTGCAACTGAACCCGCTCTCGGCGTTCACGCATCCAAAACCTACACCTTTTTCGTAATAGTAGGACCTGTCGGCTCGTACTATGCAAATGGATTGCAACCCGTTAAACTTCTCGTTGAAGAGCATTATGTCCGCGCAGCAAAGGGCGGCACGGGCGGCAACAAGGTAATAGGCAACTATGCAGCCAGCATGAAGGCAGGTGAGCTTGCTAAGGCTGAAGGTTACGACCAAGCAATGTGGCTGGACGCAAAGTATCACCGTTATGTTGAAGAAGTTGGCGCAATGAACATCTTCTTCGTAATCAACGGCGTAGTATATACCCCCGAGTTAGACGGTAGCATTTTGCCCGGCATAACCCGCAGGAGCGCAATACAGCTTCTCAAAGACAAGCATATCAAAGTGCGCGAGTGCAAGGTTGATATCCGCAAAGTTGCGGAAGCCGCAGAAAACGGAACCCTGACCGAGGTGTTCGGTACAGGTACGGCAGCGGTAATTTCCCCCGTCGGTCAGTTTGGCTATCAAGGCAGAGATTACGTTGTCAACGGTGGCGAAATGGGAGAAATCAGTAAAATGCTTTACGATGAACTTACCGGAATTCAGTGCGGTAAGTATCAAGATAAATACGGCTGGGTAGATATAATAAAAGGTTAAATTACCTATCTAATGTATTTGAAATTACGCTAAAATAACATTTTTATAAAAAAATCATCCGCAAGGAGGGAAAACAGAGCAATGGAGAAAATGATTGCTCTTGTCAAAGAGAAAGCGGACGTCGGACTTTGGATGCGAGAAGTCCCCGTTCCTACCGTCGGAAAAAACGACGTAAAAATAAAAATCAAAAAGACTGCTATCTGCGGTACTGATTTGCATATCTTTAACTGGGATCAGTGGTCTCAAAACACCATCAAAACGCCTATGACAATCGGTCATGAATACGTTGGCGAAATTGTGGAAATCGGCGAAAACGTTGAGAGATTCCACATCGGGGAACGGGTTACCGGTGAAGGTCACGTGGTCTGCGGACGCTGCCGCAACTGTCTTGCGGGTAGAGGTCATCTGTGCCGCGAGGCGAAAGGCGTCGGCGTCAATCGCGACGGCGCGTTTGCCGAGTATCTCGTAGTTCCCGAAAAAAACGTTTTAAAGTGCGTAGACAGCATTTCCGACGACCTGTATTCTATCTTTGATCCGTTCGGAAATGCGACCCATACCGCTCTTTCTTACGACCTCGTTGGCGAGGACGTTCTCATCACGGGAGCCGGTTCCATCGGTATCATGGCAGCTGCTATCACGAAATTCTGCGGCGCCAGACACACCGTGATTACCGATATCAACGATTACCGCCTCGAACTTGCAAAGAAGTTCGGCGTAACGACCGTCAATACGATGAAGGAAGATCTCGGCTCGGTCATGAAGTCGCTGAATATCCGCGAGGGATTCGACATCGGACTTGAAATGTCGGGCAGTGCCGTGGCGTTTAATCAGATGATCGATAATATGGAGAATGGCGGAAAGATCGCCATGCTCGGAATCCCTAAGAACGACATGAAAATAAATTGGGAGACCGTTGTATTCCGTTGTCTGAATATACGCGGTATTTACGGTCGTCAGATGTTCGAAACGTGGTACAAGATGTCCGCCATGATCGAGGGCGGGCTGGACATCTCCCCCATCATCACGCACCACTTTGACGTGCGCGATTTTGAAAAGGGCTTTGAAGCAATGAACAGCGGGAAATCCGGTAAGGTCATTCTCGACTGGACGAAGCTCCACGCATAAATTTATAAAGACAGGTGAAAGATATGAATCAGAAACAGGCACTTCAATTTTATCGTGACGAAGTTGAAAAAATCAAGGCTGACGGGCTCTTCAAGGGCGAGCGTGTGATCGCTTCCCCTCAGAGCGCAAAAATTATCGCGGCGGACGGCGAGAAGATGCTCAATATGTGCGCCAACAACTATTTGGGGCTGGCAGATTCTCCCGAGCTCATCGAGGCTGCGCGCAAGTGCTACGAGCGCCGCGGTTACGGTTGTGCGTCCGTGCGGTTCATCTGCGGCACGCTTGACATTCACAAGGAACTGGAAGAAAAGATCAGCACCTTCCTCGGAACGGAAGATACCATTCTCTATTCCTCCTGCTTCGATGCAAACGGCGGTCTGTTTGAAACCATTCTGACTGCAGAGGACGCAATCATCTCCGACGAGCTCAACCATGCAAGTATTATCGACGGCATTAGGCTGTGCAAGGCAGCGCGCTACCGCTACCACAACAACGACATGGCAGACCTTGAAGCAAAGCTCATCGAGGCGGACGAAAAAGGTGCAAGAATCAAGCTCATAGCAACGGACGGCGTGTTTTCAATGGACGGTATCATCGCAAATCTCAAGGGAATTTGCGACCTCGCAGAGAAGTATCACGCGCTCGTAATGGTTGACGACAGCCATTCTACGGGCTTTGTCGGAGCACACGGCAAAGGCACCGCGGAGTATTGCGGCGTCGAGGGCAGAGTTGATATTATTACCTCCACCTTCGGCAAAGCGCTTGGCGGCGCCTCTGGCGGATTTACCTCGGGCAGAAAAGAGATCATTGCCCTGCTTCGTCAAAGAAGCAGACCCTATCTCTTCTCTAATTCTTTGGCTCCCGCAATCGCTGTTGCAACCTCGAAACTTATCGATATGCTGTCAGCAACGACCGAGCTGCGTGACCGCCTTGAAGAGAATACCAAATACTATCGTAACCTTCTTACTGAGGCAAAATTTGATATCATCGACAGCGTACACCCTATCGTTCCTATCATGCTTTACGATGAGCGCACGGCGGGCGAAATGGCGCGTCGTATGATGGAAAAGGGCGTGTATGTAGTCGCATTCTCCTATCCCGTGGTTCCGAAGGGCAAGGCGAGAATCCGCACACAAGTCTCTGCTGCCCACACGAAAGAGGATTTGGACTATATTGTCAAATGCTTCATCGAAGTACGCGAAGAAATGGCGAAAAATAAATAAGCGTTCGACTTGCGTTCTGATTGACGCATTAAAAAGTGCCTTGGGCAAATTGCCCAAGGCACTTTCTGCTTCTTCCTGAAATAATCGAAAATATTGATGATGCGATTGTGCAAAGCTAACAAACGCTATTCCACCTCTCCACTCCTTACACTCAAGACAACTACTTCACCGAAGTCCTGCGGAGGGGTCAACGTAATATATCCTTATAAAATCGCCAAAATTGCGAGCGCAATAAGATAACAAGCCAAAAAGCATAATCCCGTTACGACGAGTGAAATTAAAACTTTAAAACCAATATTATTCACTTTTTTAATCAACAGCAGATTAACTACAACAAATAGTGCACTTATTGCGCCGCCGATTGCGCCGCCGACAATGGGAACGATATTACATAGCGCTACAGTATTTCCCCAAATGATAATTAAAATAAACGGAATGACTGACAATACGTATTCGTACCACTTGTAAGGCTGCGTCAAAGCTACGGTTTCTGCCCCTATAACTGCCGTTGTTCCAAGAAAGAAGTTCCCTTTAAGCGTGACGGTCTCCCCTCCCGGAATCTGAAAAATATTTCTTTTTACCTTATTGAGTTTTTGTCCGTTTATTGAGATGTTCTTTTGGCCCGTCCAAGCGCTTTCTTCATATATTATTTCACCCAAACGTTCGTGCGTAATTACTGTCTTCATAAATCCTCTCCTTAATTTTTGATAAATTATAAATCGTAAGATCATTAAAGTCAAGATAATATTCTTGTTAATTGACCGATTTACTATTGTAATTTAAATTTTATCAAGTCTTATTTGACTTGTCAAGTCTTTTTTTACTTGAATTGCATAAAATTAAAGTATGACGTTTAGTGAAAGATTAAAAGAATTACGCACGGAAAAAAATATCAGTCAAATGGAGCTGGCTCAATTGACAAAAATCAGTCAATCGGCAATAGCAAAGTGGGAACTTGCTAAAACGGAGCCGACTGCCTCTGCACTTATTAAATTGTCAAAATTTTTCGGAGAATCCGTTGACTATTTGTTAGGTTTAATTGATTAAAATGATTTTATAGCGCAGGTCAATAATTTGACCCGATACTTATTTATTTAAAACAAAAAAACGACCTCGTTAAGAGGTCGTTTTCGTTTTATGATTATTTAGTGCCGAAAAGTCTGTCGCCGGCGTCGCCGAGTCCGGGGAGAATATAGCCGTTTTCGTTGAGTTCCCTATCCAAAGTGGAAATATATATTGTTACGTCGGGATGAGTCGTGGCAACCTTTTCCACTCCTACGGGAGCGGCGATTATTGCCATAAACTTAATTTTCTTGCAGCCACGTTTTTTGAGTGCCGTAAGAGCGTCGCAGGCCGAACCGCCCGTTGCAAGCATGGGATCAACTAAAAATACCGTCTTATTCTCTATTCCGTCGGGTAGTTTGCAGTAGTATTCGCAAGGTTCAAGTGTCTCTTCGTTGCGGTACATACCTATATGTCCAACCTTTGCCGTGGGGAACACTGTATGAACGCCGTTCACCATTCCTAAACCCGCGCGAAGTATTGGAACGATTGCTATACTGTCCTCGGGCACTTTGTACTGCGTTGTGACCTCCAAAGGCGTTTCAACCTGTACGGGCACAAGCTCCACGTCGCGCATGCTCTCATACGTCATAATTGTAGTAATTTCTTCGATAAGTTCACGGAATTTTTTCATTTCCGTAGCCTTATCACGAAGAATTGCCACCTTGTGCTTAATGAGCGGATGGTCAAAAACAAACACGTTGTTATACTTTTTCATCAACTTATACCTTTAATTAAAATAATATCCCGCACTTGGCGGGATACTGTAAAACTTATTAAACGATGCCTTGAGCCATCATAGCCTCGGCAACCTTTTTAAAGCCTGCGATGTTTGCACCGGCAACTAAATTATAGCCGAGATTGTATTCCTCGCAAGCCTTGGCGATTTGCGCGTGGATGTTTGCCATAATACCTTTGAGTTTCGCGTCAACTTCTTCTTCAGACCATGAGAGTCTCTCACTGTTCTGAGACATTTCGAGAGCGGAAACGGCAACACCGCCGGCATTAACTGCCTTGCTCGGGCAGACGAGAACGCCGTGCTCCTGAAGGTAAGCCATAGCCTCGTTGGTGGTAGGCATATTGGAAACTTCGTTGACAATCTTGATACCCATCTTAACGATAGCCTCTGCATCGGCGATAAGAATTTCATTTTGCGTTGCGCAAGGCATATAGATATCCGCCTTGACGTTGCCCCAAGGCTTTTTGCCTGCGACGAACGTTGTGCCTGCGAACTTATCTGCCAAATCCTGTACCTTGTCGCGACCCGAGCTACGCATAACGAGCATGTAGTCGATCATCTCTTTGGTCATGCCGTTGGGAATATGTACGTAACCGTCAGGTCCGGAAATGCAAAGAACTTTACCACCGAGTTCGGTTATCTTAAGAGCTGCACCCCAAGAAACATTGCCGAAACCGGAAAGCGCAAAGGTCTTACCCTTGATGCTCTCGCCCTTATGTTTAAGAACTTCTACAAGGAAGTAGGTTGCGCCGAAGCCTGTTGCTTCAGGTCTGATAAGCGAGCCGCCGTATGAAATTCCCTTTCCGGTAAGAACGCCGTTTTTGTATTCGCCGACGATTCTCTTGTACTGACCGAAAAGATAGCCGATTTCTCTGCCGCCTACGCCGATATCGCCGGCGGGAACGTCGCGGTCGGGTGTGATATGACGATAGAGTTCCGTCATGAAGCTCTGGCAAAAGCGCATAACTTCATTATCGGACTTGCCTCTCGGATCGAAATCCGAGCCACCCTTACCACCGCCTATGGGAAGGCTTGTAAGGCTGTTCTTTAAGATTTGCTCAAGTGCAAGGAACTTCATAATGGAAAGGTTCACGGACGGGTGAAAACGAAGTCCGCCCTTGTAGGGACCTATCGCGCTGTTGTATTGCACGCGGTAGCCCTTGTTAACCTGCACTTTACCCTTGTCGTCTATCCAGGGAACGCGGAACATAACGACGCGCTCGGGCTCAACGAAGCGCTCCAAAAGCGCTGCAGCCTCATACTCGGGATGCTTTTCGAACACAGGTTTAAGTCCGTGAAGGATTTCTGTTGCCGCCTGAAGAAATTCAGGTTCGTTGGGGTTTTTGTTCTTTAAATTTTCAAGTACTTTTTCAACGTAATTCATATCATTTCCTTTTAAAAGATTTTTAGTAACTTCATTATATCATCTAATTTATTACAATGCAAATGTTTGCGAAAAATTTTTTAATAATTATTTTTTAATTTTATGCAAAAACCCGACTGCGCGTCGGGTTTGATAATTTTATTAAATTGCCCAGTTTCCGTCCTTGAAAATAGTGACGCGTTCACCCTCTTTGGTTACGCCGACTATGGACATATCCTCGCTGCCTATCATAAAGTCAACGTGTATCATAGAACTGTTGATACCCGCCTTTTGGCACTCCTCGACGGTCATATTTTCAAAGCCTTCCAAACACTCGTTGAAGCCTCTGCCGAAAGCCAAATGGCAGCTTGCATTCTCATCGAAAAGAGTGCTGTAGAAAAGTATTCCCGTGTTGTTTATGGGGCTGTCGTGAGCAATGAGCGCACACTCGCCGAGGTACGCCGCGCCTTCGTCCATGGAAATCATTTTTTCAAGAACGTCCATATTCTTTTCGGCGTACACCTCTACTGCCTTACCGCCTTCAAAGCGTACCCAGAAATTCTCTATCAGCTTGCCCTGATAGGAAAGTGGCTTGGTTGCAACCACTTTTCCCTCTGCAAGTCCACGCATAGGCGAAGTAAACACCTCTTCACTCGGGATATTAGGGTTGAAGTAAACATTAGTTCCAAGCGTGTATTCGCCGCCGCCGTGGAACATGCCCTTGGGATTCAAGCCGACTTTGAAATCCGTGCCGTTGGCGCTCTTGTACTCCAAAGATGCAAATTTATAGTCGTTTAAGAACTTGCAACGCTTTGCAAGATTTTTGTTGTGCTCATCCCACGCCTTTATGGGGTCACTGTCAACGCGGGCAGTAGAAAGTATTGCCTCCCACATTTTTTCCATAGCCTCGTCAATGGGCAGGTCAGGGAAAACCTTGTGTGCCCACTCCTTTCCGGGAACCGCAGCTATACACCATTGATATTTGTTTTCAAGTGCGTCGCGATAGGGCTTGATTATGGGAAATCTCGCCATATCCGAGCGGGAAATTTTGCCGCTATCAGTACCGCTCAAACCGTCGGGGTCGTCGGAGTCGATAAAAAGAATACAGGTACTCTTTTTAAGCCTTCTCTCCCACTCGGCAATTTCCACTTCGGTTACCTCGGACAAAGTTTCTTCAGTTCTGTAAAGATAGTTAAGCTTGGTAATAGGCATATGCAGCCACTCCATTTTAACTCTCGCCGCACCGCGCTTGTAGCACTCTTCCACTACCATAGTTATAAATTCGGGCTGGTCGAGTCCGCAACGGACTATAATCTCCTGCCCCTCTTGTACGTTTAAGCCGCACTTTACAATAAGTTCTGCGTATTTTTTCAATCTTTCCTTTTGCATATAAAAAACCCCTTTATTTTTATTGTACCCTCATATTATACTCGTTAAGCAATATTTTTGCAAGAAATATTGAACAATACTAATTGTCAATTTGAATTGAAAGCGCCGCAACGGATTTACGTTGCGGCGCTCATAATAATTTGAGTTTAATCTGTAAGCCGAGTTCTGTCGTGTACGGTCATCTATCTAATTTTACAGTCACCTGTAAACTCAAGCGATATTTACGGCTGTCGGCAGACGGGCAGCCTTTTGCATTTAAGCAAGCCGATAGCCCAATCTTGCATCGGGTGGGGTTTAATTGGCTCTCCCCGTTGCCGGGAAGACGGTGAGCTCTTACCTCGCCATTCCAACCTTACAGGAAAATCCTGCGGTATATTTCTGTTCACTTTCCTTGAAGTCGCCTCCTCCTGCCGTTAGCAGGCACCCTGCCCTGAGATGCTCGGACTTTCCTCACGCTACTTTCGTAGCCCGCGACCGTATAATTAACTCAAATTGATTAAATTTTAGCATAAATTTTCTATTTTAACAACTATTTTGCAGATATCCGTTGATTTTTGTTACATAATCAATTAAAATATTGTATAAGAAATATTTTTGTACGGGTGTATCGGTTGGGTTTAACACCCGTATCGGGAGTAAATTTAAATGAAAAAAACGAAAATCATATGTACGCTTGGTCCTGCCAGCGATAATGAGTTAGTTTTATCCGACCTTGTTGACGCAGGTATGAACGTTGCGAGATTAAATTTCTCGCACGGTACGCACGAGGAGCACGCCGCAAAAATAGCGATGATTAAAAGACTGCGCGAGCGCAAAAAGGTTCCCCTTCCCATTTTACTCGACACAAAGGGTCCAGAATTCAGAATTAAGACCTTTGCAGACGGAAAAATTACCCTTAAAGACGGCGATACCTTTACCTTCACTACCGAGGATATTATTGGCGACAAGACTCGCGTTGCCGTTTCGTTTGCCGGCATCTGCGAACAGATGGTTCCGGGCGACAAAATTCTTTTAAACAACGGACTTATGGTCTTCGAGGTCGTCAAAGTTGAAAAACCCGACGTAATATGCAAGACGCTCATAGGCGGCGAGCTTTCCAACAGAAAAAGTATGTTCTTCCCAGACAAAGAGCTTGATATGGTCTACCTCTCCGAGCAGGACAAAGCAGACATCAAGTTCGGCGTCGAGCAGGGCGTTGACTTTATTGCAGCTTCCTTCGTTTCGAAGGCGCAAGACGTTATCGATATAAGAAATTGGCTTCGTCAATGCGGCTCACACGACGGCGAAATAGAAATTATTGCAAAGATTGAAAGCCGTGCCGGCGTTAACAATTTAAATGCAATTCTCGACGTTTCCGACGGCATTATGGTTGCGCGCGGCGACCTCGGCGTTGAAGTTCCCTTCGAAGAGCTGCCCAGTATTCAGAAAACTATTATAAATGCATGCCGTATCCGCGGCAAGCGCAGTATTACCGCAACCGAAATGCTTGAATCCATGATTAAGCAACCCCGTCCCACACGTGCGGAAATTTCAGACGTTGCTAACGCCGTTTACGACGGTTCGTCGGCAATTATGCTTTCAGGCGAAACAGCGGCAGGTGCGTACCCCGTAGAGGCTGTAAAGGCAATGGCTAAAATTGCAAAGCAGGCGGAAGCAAACACCAACTATATCGCGCATATCGACGACAGCAAATACAGTATTACCAAACTTTCCGAAGCGCTCTCGCACTCGGCTTGCACACTGGCGCAGGATATAGGCGCGAAGGTTATAGTAGTATGCACGAGGACGGGCGGTACGGCAAAGATGGTTTCGCGCTTCCGTCCCATGATTGATATTATAGGTATGACGACGGACGAGAAGGCGTACAGAAAGCTTGCTTTAAGCTGGGGGGTTATCCCCGTTATGAGCGAGGAATTCTATTCGGTTGACGTACTCTTCCACTATGCAAAACGTGCAGCTATGGATACGGGATTTGTTCAAAAGGGCGACAAAATTGTCTTAACGGGCGGTACTCCCAACGGAAAGAGCGGAAATTCCAACCTTATAAACGTAGAAACCGTTTAATTACATATAAAATCAAAACTCCCCGCAGATTGCGGGGAGTTTGCTTATTATGAAAGCCAAAGAAATGCAATTAAATATATTAGACCGAAAATTGCGATTGCTCCGATTATAAAGGGAAGTGCGGCAAGAAATGCGCCACGCACCATTGCCCAATACTCCTTGCGCGAGACGGGGGTTGATACTTTTTTCATCCCCTTTTTCTTCTTCGACGGGTCGTACCATTTGAACCCTTCGATATTCATATCCGCAAAAGTCGTTTCGGTATCTAAATCTTCAGGCTTTTTCTTCACCGTTTGCGCCTTCCTCTTTATTAGGAGCTTCGCCGTCTATCTTGCTTTCGCCTTCGGACTGCTGTTCCTTTGAAAGTTTTTTTCTTTTTGAAGGGCTCATAAACGCCTTGGCTTGAGCCTGAACTGCTTCAAGCTCTTCCTGCTTTTTAGCCTCCTCCAAATAGCGCTCGGTTTCCTCTGCGGTGTTGTAAAGGTGACAAGCGCAGAAATGCCCCTCTTCCACTTCTTTATATGCGGGAATAACCTTTCCGCAAATTTCCATGCAGTGCTCGCAGCGTGTATGGAATTTGCAACCCTTGGGAGGGTTAACGGGCGAGGGAATATCGCCTTTAAGCAATATTCTGTTCATTTTTACGTGCGGGTTAGGCACGGGAACTGCCGAGAACAGCGCCTTCGTGTATGGATGAAGAGTGTTGTTGAATATCCTGTCCTTGGAGCCGAATTCGACCATGCTACCAAGGTACATTACACCTACCTCGTCGGAAATGTGCTTTACAACCGATAAGTCGTGCGAAATGAACACGTAAGTTAATTGCAACTCTTGTTGCAATTCTTTGAGCATATTTATAATCTGCGCCTGAATTGAAACGTCAAGCGCGGATACGGGCTCGTCACAAATAACAAGCTCGGGTTTGAGTGCAAGGGCGCGCGCGATACAAATTCTTTGACGCTGACCGCCCGAAAATTCGTGCGGATATCTTTCGAAATAGTGGGGTTGAAGCCCGCACATCTTCATAACCTTCTGAATATAGTCGCGGTACTCCTCTTTGCTAACTATTTTATGCTCGCGCACTGCTTCGCCGATAATTTCGCCGACATTGAGCCTCGGAGAAAGGCTTGCGTACGGGTCCTGGAAAATCATCTGCATATTGGGACGAAGCTTGTTGAACTCGCTGTTCTTCAACTTTGTAACTTCCTGCCCTTTGAAAAAGACTTTTCCGCCCGTGACATCGTAAAGGCGCAAAATACTTCTGCCCATCGTAGTTTTTCCGCAACCACTTTCGCCTACTATGCCGAGCGTTCTGCCCTTTTTAATTTTAAACGAAACGCCGTCTACCGCATGCAAAAATTTTGTGGGTTTACCGAAGAAGTTGGTCTGTACGGGGAAGTACTGTTTTAAATCCTCAACTTCAAGGAGATATTCAGATGACGGAGTCTCTGTTACGATTTCGTTTTCAGTCATTTTTGCTCTCCTTGTTTATCTTTTGCCTCGTTGGCTTGATTTGTAGCAGATTTGTGCATTTCTCCCGATTTTTTGACTACTTTGACTACTACCTTTTTAGCGTCCTTATCGGATTGCGCGTTATTAGGCTTCACAACAGTCACAGAGGCCGGTTTTTTAGGCTCTGAGTTATTGACCTGCTCTGACTGCGCTTTATTATCATCGGTTGCCGGCGCACTCTTTGCAGGTTCTGCAATTTTTGATGCAGGTTCTGCCGCTTTTTCGGGCTCTACAGCCTTGTTAGCCTGTGTTGCGTCTGTACCTGCCTTATAGAGATAGCAGGAAACGCTGTGTGTATCGCTTACTTTTATAAGTTCAGGATAATCGCCCGCACACTCCTCGCGGCACCTGTCGCACCTGTCGCGGAAATAGCAATAGTTGGGCATATTTACGGGGTTGGGAACGAAACCGGGAATGCAGTAGAGCGAGTCAACTTCGCTGTCTACGGTGGGTTTGCTCTTTTGCAGACCAATCGTATAGGGATGCAGAGGGTTGTCGTAAATATCCGCTGCCGTACCCATTTCAATTATTTTGCCCGCATACATAACCACAACGAAATCAGCCATCTCGGCAACGACACCCAAGTCGTGCGTGATAAGCATAATACTGCCGTTGATTTTGCTCTTAATATTTCTTAAAAGGTCTATAATCTGCGCCTGAATCGTAACGTCAAGCGCGGTCGTAGGTTCGTCGGCTATTATAAGCTTGGGGTTGCACAGAAGCGCCATTGCAATCATAACTCTCTGACGCATACCGCCAGAAAGCTGATGAGGGAACTTTTTGTAAACGCCCTCGGGGTCGGCAATACCTACGAGATTGAGCATCTCTATACTGCGCTCTTTAGCCTTAGCTTTGGAAATTCCCTGTATGTGCAGAAAAGCAACTTCGTCAAGCTGATTGCCTATTGTAAATACCGGGTTCAAAGATGTCATAGGCTCTTGGAAAATCATTGCAATTTCCCTGCCGCGAATAGTACGCATGGTACTTACGGGCATTTTTGCAATGTCCACTACCTGGTCTTCCATCTCGTACATATTTCCGCCGAGGTTGTTCTTCTTTATAACGGGCTTACCGCGCTCGTCCAAAACAGTCTGAACCTGCCCGTTTTCGTCCACTTTGGTCTCGTAAACGGGAATTTTCTTACCCTTACTGTCGAGCTTGAACATATTCGACTTAAAGCGTATAGAGCCGCTGACAATCTGTCCCGCAGGGCCCTGAACGAGCTGCATTGTGGAAAGCGAAGTTACACTCTTTCCGCAGCCGCTCTCTCCCACGACGCCGACCGTAGCCCCTTGGGGTATGGAAAAGGTTACGCCGTTTACGGCTTTAACCGTACCCGCGTCAGTGAAGAAAAAGGTGTGCAAATCGTCGATTTCGAGAATATTCTTCTCGTCTTTCATCTCGGTAAGGTACTCGGAAGGATCCTTTCTCTTTTTCTTTAATTTTTCGTAGTATTTAGTCGCTTTTATATTTTCCTTCGCAATTCTGCGCGATTCTTTTCCGGAAATATAATGCGATTTCTTCTCGTTTTTTGTTTCCGACATTTATTTACCTCTTCATTTTGGGGTCAAAAGCGTCTCTCAAGCCGTCGCCGACAAAGTTAAACGCCAGAATAGCAAGGGTTATACATATGCCGGGCGGTATCCAGAAATTGGGGAAATTCTGCAGCACGTTAAAATCCTGTGCCTCGCTTATCATTGTGCCCCAAGTTGCCGTACCGAGCGGCGCACCTATATTGAGGAATCCAAGAGTTGCTTCCATCAAAATTACACTGCCGAGTCCGAGCGTCATAGTAACAATGAGCTGGGGCAATACGTTTGGCAACAGATGTTTGAATATCTTCCTCTTTACTGAAAGTCCCGAACACTTTGCGGCAAGCATAAATTCTTGCTCTCTAAGGGATAATATCTGTCCGCGCACGAGCCGCGCAGTACCTGCCCAGCCCAATAGCGTCAAAATACCCATCATGTAGTATAGCTTTGAAATATCGACAATACCCATATAAACGAACATTGACGATAAAATAAGCATTATCGGCAGTTGCGGAATACACATTATAACGTCGACTATACGCATTATGACGTTATCTACTTTCCCGCCGAAATAGCCGGCTATACCGCCGAGCACTACACCTATTAGCGTCTCCAAGATTATTACGACAAAGCCTATAGTAAGCGATATTCTACCGCCGAGCATAAGCCTTGTGAATATATCGAAGCCCCACTTGTCGGTGCCGAGCCAATGATCTGCCGAAATGTTGCCCCTCGCCAATACTCCGTCTTTAGGCCACTCCAGTACCACGTCGTAGGCGGTATATTCCACCCCGTCAACGACATATACTATTTCTTTTGTGATAATTTCGGGCACACCCAACTCTACCGCTCTTCTGTCGGGGTCGGTTTCGCCCCACGGTGAAAACAGCGGGCCGAAAAACGATATCAGAAACAATGTTAAAAGTATAACAAGTCCGACGATTGAAAGCTTTGAGCGGAAAAATCTTTTTAAAACAGTTCTTCCCGGAGAAAGAGTTTTTACTCTGTCGGAGAGGTTCTCTCCGTGGAGCTCGTCTTCCTTTGTTACGAGAGCTGCGCCGCTACCGCTTTGAACAGCTTCTTCAACTTCCGGGGTGGATATTTTTTCTTCTTCCATATCTACTCCTTATTTGCCGATCTTGACTCGAGGGTCAACAACCGCATACATAATATCGGCAAGCAAAATACCTATGACAGTTAAAACGGCAATAAACATATTATACGCCATTATAAAGGGTATGTCGCCATTGTACATCAAATCGTAAGCAACCTTACCTATACCGGGGATGCCGAAGACCGTTTCGGTAATCATAGCACCTCCGAAAAGGCCCGGAAGCGTACTTGCCAACACCGTTACAAGGGGAATCATAGTGTTTCTGAATACGTGCTTATACACGACCTTTCCCTCTGAAAGACCTTTAGCACGCGCTGTTCTTATGTAGTCGGCGTTGAGTACTTCCAACGTATTCGTTCTCGTATATCTCATAAGCGAGCCTATGGATAGCACTGTCAGTACGAATAGAGGCAAGACCATATGCCAAAGCGTATCAACAAATCTTTCCCAGTCTGTTGCCGTTGTAAGGAGGTTACTGTTTATATTGTTTGCAGGGAACCAGCCTAAATCGACGGCAAAGAATTTGATAATCAAATTACCAAAGAAGAAAGTCGGGAAAGATATGCCAATCATTGTAAGCACAGTTGCAGCATAGTCCAACTTGCCGTACTGGTTGCAAGCGCACTTAATTCCGAGAGGAATTGCAATGACCACCTCCAAAATAAGGGATATCAAAGAGATTGAGAAGGAAATTCCCATATTTTCTTTGATTATATCCCCAACCGGACGGTTCTGTTCAAAGGACGTACCCATATCGCCGGAAAAGAAATTTTTTATCCACTGCCACCAGCCGTTTACGATACCGCCAAAGCTGCTATCCGCAAGGTTATAACGCGCAAGTATTTCCTGCAACTCTGCTTCATTGAGCTCCTTATCACCGGTGTGCGTTTCCAAATATTTTTTTGTTATTGCGTCGAGCGGCATCATTCTTACAAGAAAGTAAAGAAATATTGATACTATCAAAAGAATAAATGCCGCAAGCAAGAGCCGTTTAATTACATATTTAACCATTATTTGTTGAACTCTCTTAAAAGATTTGTATTATTTACTGTAATTTACTTCCCAAATTCTGTTGAGAACGCCCGCGTATGCGCTTGCACTCTTATTGAGCGTGTTGCCGTCAAGGAGTATTCTGTTGTAAACTACGAGGTCGTTTCTCTGATAGGTAGGAAGCTGAATTGCAAGCTCCATAATAAGGTCAAGCGCATCCTTATATTTAGCTCCGCGTTCCATCTGTGACGTAGTCTGTCTTGCCTCGATAATGAGGTCGCTCAAGTCCTCAAGAACACCTTTCTCGTATGTGTAAAGGTTATTGGTGTTCTGCTTGATAACGTCGTAGCCCCAGTTCTTTACGTTCGTTGCCTTACTGTCTTTATGATACAGCTGATAGAGATCGGGGTCAATGGGTGAGGTGTAAGCCGCAGCCCATACTGCAAGCGAACCCGTTGCAAGACTCTTTAATGCGTTATTATCGGTCGTAACAGAAATGTCAAAGCCTGCGTTGTTTAAAATTTTAGCTGCATCGTTGAACATAGCATATGCGGGGTGATCGGTTGTTCCGCCCGCGATTGTAAAGGTATATTTTAAAGTATATCCATCCTTTTTACCTACACCGCTGCTAAAATCCCAACCCTTAAGTGATGCTTTGATTTTTGCAGGATCGGATTCGTAATTGTAATAAGCTCCGTCATTTTTGATATAGTCATACACCCAATTTGCGGTGGACATAGGTCTGTGTAACTCTTCCGCATATTCTTCGGTGTAGAATCTGATGGTCGTTCCGATATTCATAGCTCTGATTATTGCCCTACGAACGTTGATATCAGGAATATATTTGGGGTTAATACCTACGTAGCCGTAGCCTGAGGACTTGGGCGTTTGATAGCCGAGAGTAACTGCGCCGCCGGGCAAAGCTGCAATGTTTTCGGGCGTACAGTTAGGTTCACCGTAGTCAACTTCGCCTGTTTTTAAAACCTGAACAAGGCTGGCGTCCTCTACTTCTCTATAGCGCACATATTTTATTTTAGCGTTTGAAATACCTTTACCTACCGTTTCAAAATAATCGTTACGAACGTAATAGGAAACTTTATTATTGTGGAAAACGTCACCGTTAGGAGCATCTCCGCCGTTTTTGGTCGATGCTTTGTAAGCGCCTGCACCTACGGGCAATTTACTCTTGTCGGTACTTCCGAGAATGGTATCAAAGAACGTAGAGTTTCCGAAGCATACGCCAAACTGATTTTGTGCAATATCTATATTTCTGTAATCAACATTGTTGAATACGCCTGAATAATAGTATGCGGGGGCAACCTGGAAAGCCATATTCCAAATAGCCTTGGGGTCTACACCGTTTATTTCCACTTGCAAAACATCGTGAGTTTCTCCGAGATTTTTACCGTTGAAGTTCGAAGTTTTATATGTGGTTATACCCGAAATGTTGGGAACTACGAGCGAGCCGTCATCCTTACGGTTGTTCTCAAAGTAATCGGACATAGCCTCTTTTGCAAATTTATCGCGAAGATTACTTGCAGATGCCCAGCCCTCAGTAAGTATTGAAAGAAGGGTAAGATTGCTTGCCGTTTTGGTGCTGTAAACTCTGTCTATTGCGGTATCACGCTCTACGTATCCCAAAGCCTCCTCACGGGTACAATCGTATTTTGTCATTGCTGCGGATATCTTGCTTTCGTCATTTAAAGCTGCTTCCATCTCCTCGCGGAAATCGGTTTTATCATTACCGCTTTCGTCCTTTTCGTCGAGGCTCGTAAGATATTTTCCGTCAGCATCCTTTCTTTCAACGCGGTTACCGCTCTCAGTAAGGTCGTAAAGAACAGAAATCAAGCCTTCATTGAAATAATAAATTTCCCAGTTTTTCGTAAATCTGTATTCTTTTGTATATGAATCAAGCGTGCCGTAGACGGAGGTCCAGTCACTTTCAACTTCTTCGCGATAGAGCTTCTTTAAAAGCTCTATGTCTTCTTTGAGCTGCGCCTCAGTAGTACCCATAATAGTGCCGTCCTCAAGATACTCCATAAGCTGATTTATTCGCGTCTGAGCATCGGCATCAAACGTACCGGAGATATCGCTGTCTGCGTCCGCCGTAGGGTCTTGATTCCTGTATGCGGCAAGACCTATGATGTCGGTTGAATAAATGGTGGACGAACCGAAGTATACGGGGTCGAGATAAACGTAGAGATTGAAAAGCACGTCCTTAATAGTAAGGTAGGAACCGTTAGAGAATTTAATACCGTTTTTGATTACAAATTGGTAAACGCTCTTACCGTTCATACTGCCTGAAGTGGATACTATGGTGCCCTCTTTATCCTCGTACAAAGTTTCTTTCATATCGAGAACAACGGTGGGTTCGTTTTCTCCGTAGGCAATATTACCTTTCGCGTCTGCATTAAGCATGCTTATTTGAGTAAGCTCCGTTACCTGCGTATCGTACTGCGCCGTAGCGAAGAACGGGCTGAAGTTACCGTCGGTTGCGCCTATTGCCATAACAAAAGGGCGGGTTTCGGGGTTTGCACCCGTGCCGGTTGTTGCGCCAGGCGTACAGCCTGCCGTAAATACGGCAGCCATAGTAAGGCATACTCCGCAACTTAAAATTTTACCTAATTTTTTATTCATTTTATATCCTCCGTTTTAATCGGTTAATCAACTTATTTTATCGTCAAAGACGAATTGCTCGTTACTGTTATTCCACCGGAATATTCGCTGTCGTCCGTGTAGCCGCCGAATTTCCAGTTATTGGTCGCACCGCCGGCTAAATTTTTGACATATCCATTGGACGCGTTGATTGTTACTTCCATACTACCGGATAATACAACGCCATCTATATTGGCACCCTCATCAATAGACGAGAAAGCAAAAAAGATGCCAGGATTTATAGTTGTATTTGCATTTACTGTGTATACTTGCGTAACGTTTTCAAAAGTAAGCCCACTGATTTTGGCAGAGCTTTTTATCGCACCAAAGAACGAAATACTTAACTGATTTCCTCTGTACGATCCGCTTACTTTTAAATTGCTTATTGTGCAACTGTTTCCTCGGATTGTACAAGCGAAACCGTTATCGCCCGTAAAGGCATCAATTGCTCTTCCATTACAGTCAATATCGTTCAAGATATAATATTGGTTTGTGTACGTATCTGCATTTCTGAACATGCTGCTTACATCGCCTGCGTTCTTAACGACCGTCCAAATGCCCTCTATATATTTTGCATATATTGTAAAGGGATTTTCAGGGTCGTCATCCTTGTGGTCGGCAAACTGTATTGGCCAGCCTTCGAACAGTTGAGTGCAGTCTTCATCCGAATAGAATTCAATAAAAGTTGCGTTCGTAACAGTTCCTGTTAGCGGGTTGTTGGGCTTGGGAATCATTCCGTTAGATTGGAATGCTATATCGTTCAGCAAATCACCCTTGTTATAAGTTTTGCCTGCAACCGTAATTGAAGACGCCTCGCCGGCAAGAAGCACTTGCACTGTCTGAATTTTTCTCCACTCGGCAACCAAGTAATAGTGCCTGCCTTTTTCAAGAGCGGTTGAAAAATCAAACAGCTCGCCCGTGTGTTTTATCTTTTTAGATGAGTCAAAATATTGCGTATCGTAGCTGAACTCATAGGGGGTCCCGTCCTCGTATAAAGGATTGCCGTTGCTGTCAACTTCAGCTACATACCAACCGGCAAGCTCGTATCTGCTTGAATCCGTAGCAGCTACAGTTATAGAACCCGACTCAAAACTTGAATTATCTTGAGAGTCGATACATATAGCTTTACTGCCGACTTTGTAATGTATAGTTCTTACTTTGCCGTTGTTGTTTTTTGGAGCGTTGCTACTTGAGCTACTTTGACTATCCGAGTTCTCATCGCCTTCCTCGCCGTCTTTGTCGCTGTCTGTTTTGTCCTTATCGGATTTATCGTTGAAATTGCCGTCGTTTGCAAAATAAGTCACGGCAACTACTGCGCCTTTACTATCCAAGTCATCCAAAACATCTTTTAAGGACGGCTTGAGAGTACAACCCGCAAAAAGACATGCGCATGCTATGAACGCAAAAACCGCTATTAAAACGAGCCTTAATTTTTTAGTCATTTGTCATCCTCTTTCTTCTACGAAGCGTCGACGCAACTAACAAAAGTGCACCGAGACCCGCAAAAGTTATTATTATACTGTCAGAATTGTCCGTAACGCTATTGCAACCGCTGTTGCATCCACTGTTTGAGCCGCCACCACCGACAGGAGCAGTCGTATCATTTTTATTAACGGTTACTACGAGATAACACTCTACCCCATTGTAAGAAACGATTACCGAACGGTCGTAAACCGTGAGAGGCTCTGTAGTTACGAGTGTGAGTTTATCTGCGCCGACTGTTTCGGTTGAGAAGTCGTCATACGTTACGATAACCTGTAAACCCTTCATATCGAACTTTTCGCCCGCATAGTATACGCTCTTGTATGAGCCCTCTACTCTCGTTACACTCGTAATGCTGACGGGAATATTGTAAGCCGCTTTCACCGCACGGAGCGCAACTTCGACGTCGCCGAGATGGTTTATATTCTCTTCGCCGAGGAGATTAAGCTGATCCTCGCTGATTATCGTGTTAAAGAGAGAACGTATTCTCTTTACAAGCTCGGAGAATTCCTCCACTTCGCTCTTGGGTTTATTGGAAGAATTCCATCCGCTGACTTCGCTTGCCGTAGGCAGTGTCAAAATTAAATCGCGGACTTCACGGGTTGTGTCGTCGATATTTATGCCCGTAGTTACGGATTTTGCAAAATACTGTGCGTAAATCAGGATATCGTACCCTACGCCGTTTTCGGGACGGTACATCGTAAGCTGTGCAGGGTTAAATCCATCGCCGAAACTGCTGTGGTTAATGAAGTGATCTTCGAAATTGGCATAGAAATAACCCACGTAAACGTCGCCAGCATCTTCTATATACTGTTTTACCCAATCAATATACTCCGTGAAAAGTACGGGAGCATTGATGCTTTCAAAGCGGTATTCCTTTATTCCGCTGTTGAAGAATGCGCTGCTACCGATAATTTTGAGCGTATAGGGCAGAACTATGTGTTCTATTGCACCCGTTTTAAGCCCCTCAAACGCTGATGCCGCAACCGAAATGGTGCCGTCCAAAACCACGTAAGTTTTCTTGTTTTTAGCGTAATCGTCGGTCAAAGTCTTTGCCGTAACGCCCGCGGGATATGCAACCAGCTCGTACACGCTGTCCGTAATATATCTGTAAAGTACGCCGTCTGCGTCCTTGAAAAAGATCTTGTTGCTTGCGTCGATTGTGAACGAAGTCAGATTTACGGAAGATGCAAACGCACCGCCGCCAATCTTTACAAGAGTTGCGGGAAGAGCTATTGTGCTTTCGCCGCCGCCAGCAAACGTGTAGTTACCTATCGTAACCGCCTTGGGTATGGAGACGCTTGTATATGCGCTATCTTCGTTTTCAATCATAAACGCGCCGTCGCCGATATTTTCTGCGTTTAGAAGATTAAGATTTTCAAGTCCGCAGTTATAGAACGCGAGCGCTCCGATTGATACAACGTTTTCAAGCCCCGTAACGGTAACAAGAGAAGTACATCCGAAGAACGCACTTGCCTCTATGATTTCCGCACCGCCGAGGTTGATTGAGGTAAGAGCCGCGCAGTTGTAGAACGCGCCCTCTCCTATCGTCGTAAGAGACGAACCGAGCGTAACAGCTGTGAGGTTTGCTCTGCCTGCCGCATTTTGAGTCGCAAAGGTATAATTACCCGTGACCTTCGCACCTGACGCAAACGTGACCGTCTTAAGCGAAGGGGTTTCGAAAAATGTGTATGCACCGAGATATTCGAGCGCGGGCAGAGTTACCGTTTCAAGTGCAGTACAGCCACCAAACACGCCGTCGCCGAGCACGGAAATTTTACTGTCCAAAGCAATATTTACTAGCTGCTTACAGTTGTAGAATACATAGTTTCCGAGCTCTGCGCCCAACTCAGGAGAGAAGTTGAACGTTGTGAGTGCGCAATTTGCAAATGCATAATCGCCGATATAAGTTACCGTAGAGGGCAACGTTATTTGCGAAATATGTGTTCCAAAGAAAGCATACGCGGGAATTTCCGCAAGGTTTGCTTCTATGGTTATCGAGGAAAGTGCACTGTTTTGGAACGCACCTTCTCCTATTATATCAACTGTTGCAGGAATTGTCAAAGAAGTTATACTGCTTTCTGCAAATGCGTTTGCCGCAATCTCAGTTACGGTTGCGGGAATTTCGCAGGTTGTGCCCGAACCGATATACAGGAGCAGCATAGTTCCTTCTTTATTTAATATAAAGTCGCCGCTTATCTGATAGTCGCTTCCTCCTGCTATCGTAGGCATATTCGTGCCGCCGAACGCGCCTGCACCGAGTGAAATCAAGCCGTCGGGCAGAGTTACTGAAGTTATAGCCGTGTTTGCAAACGCATACGCGCCTATACTCTTGACCTTTCCGTTGAATTGAACCGTAGCAAGATTCGTGCAGTTTCTGAACGCGTTATCGGATATTTTTAACACGATCGAGTCATCAGGCGTGTCATTAATTACGTTAGTAAATTCAACTTTCGTAATTCCCGTACAGCCTGCAAACGCGTTCGCGCCTACCGTATCCGCTTTTATAACTAAATTATCAAGTTTATTGCACGCTTCGTAATCTGTAACCCTAATATTCCAATCGCCCGTATCGAAATCCATTTCCTGATATACGTAATGAAGCGAAGTGAACATATTGTCGCCGATAGCCGTAAACTTATCGGTTGTTATACTCGTAAGCGAAGTACAGCCGCTGAACACGTTTCTTCCTGCGACGTGAAGTCCGGACAAATCAATAGATTCAAGCGAACTACAGCCCATAAACGCTCTGTCGTACGCCGTTCCTATAGCGGTTGATTTGATAATTTGTTTTAAATTTACGCAGTTGGCAAAGGCTTCGTGAGCTATCGAAATGACTTTGCAGTTTCGCAAATCGAGAGTTTCAAGCGAGCTGCAGCCCTTGAACGCGTATTTTCTTATGAGCTTCAACCCCGAAGCCGAAACGAAACCGTCGGCAGTGTAATCGTCGTCAGCATCGCTAACAAAGCAAACTTCTTTAAGATTTGTACAGCCAATAAATGCGTATTCACCGATTTCCGTTACCGATTTGGGGATTATAACTTTGGTTATCTTTGTATTGTCGGCAAAGGCGCGCTCGCCTATCGTCATAATGTTCTTCCCGTCGGGAATTTCGACTACGCCTTCCTGCCCGTCCTTTACAACACCGTCGCCGTGGTATTCTGTAAGACTGAAACTATCTATCGTAAATTCATCTTGCACGGCGAGCAAAACACTTGCGGAATACGCCGTACCTTTAATCGTTGCCTTGATGATTGCGTTGCCTTTCGTTATGGTATGAACGTTTCCGCTCTGGTCCACCGTGGCAACCGTCGGGTTGTCGGTTGACCACACCAAATCCAACGCGTTGGGATAGTACCAAGGGTCGGTAAGCACGGAGAGCGCTATATCCTTGCCCGCATGTACCCGAACATAGCCACTTGCCTTGACAAGAGCATCTGCATAGTTTTTAATAACGTCGAAGGAAATCGAAGGCCAGCCCAAAGTCTTGCCGTTGTCCACTACCGTTACCTGAATTGTCCTACTGACACCCTTGCGGTTGCTGACTATGACGGTTGCAGGTGTTCTGCCAGTGGTGCGCACGCCCACTATCTCGCCGTTTTTAACTTTAACATAGGGATTGTTTGCGGTCCACTCGAAGTTGGAAATATTTGCATTTCCCTCATATTCAAGCGCAACTGTATGAGTTTCGTTCACCCCTACGGTTATCTTGTCCTCGCCCTCTGCAAGCTCGAAGGTTGCGGGAGTTACGTTTGCGTTCAACGCAGTGTCCATCTCGCCGATATTCGAACCGTTGAGAGTTCCGAGCACATAGGTCGAGTGATTGAGCGCATAGTCATCTATTTGAACAATGAGCCCACCTGCAGTCTTTTTGTACTGTTCCCAAATATCCGTGACGTCTATAGAAACGGTAGTTACTCCGTTTTTAACAGCGTTTTGTACGGGAGTGAAATATTCGGTTGCAAGCTTCATCTCGCGTCTTCCGCCCGTTGTATCAATGTATGCAAGCATTACCGATTGAGCGTAGTGATTGTCGTATATATCGAGTTCGAGATAAATATTCTGTTTATTTTTATTACCGTCTTTATAGTCTTCGTATCTGATACGAGCATCTTGAAGAACAGGTGCATCGTAGTCGAGATAGAAACTGAAAGCAAACGTATTTTCCTCGGAATATACGGAATTTTCATTGAAATAGAAGTCAAATTCCATGCGGTACTTGCCGTTGTTGACAAGTCCGAGTTCGTCGGGCGTGAGCTTCAACTCAACAAATCCGGGAACGGCAGCTCCACCGTTAGAATACGCCTTGCTTATTCTGTTTTTGTAACTGTTCGTTATTAACTCGCCCGTGTAGGCATCATACATGCGCCATTCAACTTTATAGGCATTTCTTAACAGTCCCGCATACAGACACCGTATCTGATTAGCCGTATAGTAATTGCCTATACCCTCCTCGCTGACTATTTCGTCAAAGCGGGAAATAGCGCCGTGGTCCTCGGTGGTGTAAATCTGGTCTTCTAATTCATCCTGAATATAAACATAGTTGCCGATGGGAATTACGTATTTATTTCCGCCGTAAGATGCATACGCCTGCGTTGCAAATACTGTGGGATTGAGTTTATCCTTTTCTTCAACTGACTTGTCTCTCTGCGATTCAGCTATATCAAAGCAGTCGTAGTCGAGCATGGGCAGATTATCCCAATCGCCGTAGAACGCAAGGAAAGGAATACTTAAATCGCACTGTTCGCCCGAGCCTTTGAGGCTAACAAAGCCTTCTACGAACATACCGTTTTTAAAACTCTGCTCAATATATTTCTTTTCGGCATCCGAAAGCTTGACCGTTACGGTAATTTTGGCGTCCTGCCCTCCGGCCACCGTAATTTCTCCGCCCGCAAAGGATGCTCCGCTTACGGAATATTGGGGAGCTATATCTTTGAGAAGATAAGCTTTTTCGGCAACCGCAAGCTTGTCGCTTGACAGTGATTCGGTCATAAACGTGGTATCAAGACTGAACGTTAAAGGGCTATCGCCGAAATTCTTTATCTTGAAGCTGAAAGTATATTCGCCTACCTTGTTTTTATCCGCGCCGAGCTCTACCTTGGGCCTGCCGTCGAGCTCATTATACCAGTACTCGCCGCAGCCGGAATCGGTATAGAGATAGGCTTTGGTCTTTACTATATTGTCAAGGCTTGCAAGTCCCGCGCCCTGTTTGCGGGGAGAATATAAAAGCCCGTACGGGTCAACAACCGTAGTTGCCGTACTTAACAAAAGCTGATTAGTGAGCTGCGTTACCTGCACAGGGGTAGCGTCAGCGGGAAGAAGCTGTGTCTTTACGTAGTTGCGCACAAGCGCAGTTACGCCCGCCATGTTAGGGGAAGCCATTGAGGTTCCGCTCTGTGCATCGTAACCGCCGGGGACGGTAGAAATTATTTCTCCGCCATGAGCAGTTATTTCGGGTTTAATCTTTAAGTTCGGAGTGGTTCCCCACGAGGAGAAATCACTCATAAAAGGTCCTGCGTTTAGTGAGAGATCGAGGGTAATTTTACCTAATCTTCTGCCAGTACCGGACTGTGCACGCGAGACAAGCTCGTTGCCTGCGTCCTGTGTTATAGAAACGGCAGGAATACGCCTTGACTGCTCTATATCGCCGAGCGACATCCTTATAGTACCGGATACATTGTTATAAATGATTGCGCCGATAGCGCCCATTTCAAAGGCAAGCTCAATTTTTTCAAGGAAAGTTGTATTACCGCGCTCAATAAGCGCCAATCTTCCGAGTGATTTCCCTGTCGCACTGTCCTTTAAAAGATTTTTGACCGTCGTGGAATAGTCCTGCGCCCCGCCCTTTCCTACTACTACGTATTCGAAAGTATGTCTTGTTTGAGTTTTGTCGTCGAGCATAGCGAACAGTTCGCCGTCGAAATCGTATTCTACGGAGTTGCCGTCGCGAGCTTCCTCGTAGAATACGGGGAATTCATCTGCATCGGTGCCGTCGCCAGCGATCATGTAGGGTGAACGCTGTCCGTTGATACTTGCAACAGAGAGCGCGGAATAGAACGTAGAGGGCGAGCCTACCGTAGCCGAATCGGGATTGGAAGCAAGGTTGGTTCCGAAAACGCTTCCGAAGCCCGAGCTGTAGTCGTTACTTGCCGCACAGATGAGGCTTATACCCTGACTTTGAATAGACTTATAAGTCTTATCCATCATTTCGCCCTCGTCGTCGCCGTCATCGGTCGTAGTAAAGCCTGAAGTCGTGCCCAAGCTCATATTTATTACGTCAACGCCGAGCGCTACACAGTCATCCAAGGCAGCAAGAATATCTTCGGTAAGCGCACCGCCGATATTTTCGCTTTCAAGATTGTCGGTAAAGGTTTTGCAGATGACGAGTTGCGCCTCGGTTGCAACGCCTTTAAACGTCTCGTCGTAATGCACGACGTCGTTACCTATCTTTCTGTCGTAGCCGTTTTCATCGTAACCGCCTACTATACCCGCGACGTGTGCGCCGTGGTTGGAATAGGACGGATAAACGTCAAAATCGTTATCTGCATAGTCGTAAGCGAAGGGTACTTTGTCGCTTACGTAAACGTCGTCAACATTTGCAGTTCCGCCGAGCTCAACCGTGCGTCTAAACGCGGTAGTACTTCCGAAAATGCTTTCAACATAGTTTTTGTCCATACCGAGTTTGCTCGGCATAGTTTGGAATGCCTCATGAGTGTAGTCAATACCCGTATCGAGTATTGCAACGACCGTGCCGGCACCCGTACCCCATTCGTAATCTGCTACTGCAGAGGAGTCGTAAATACCCGTTGCGTAAACGTTGGTATTGTTAGTAATAGACGATGCCGAGCTGTTCTCCTTGTATAACTTGGGTGCGGCATAAGTGCGGGAAATTACCGCGCTGCTTACCCCTCCCATTTTCTTAATCTGTGCCACATTGGAGGTATCGATTTCGATGGCAACTGCATTTATTACGGAATTATAAGTATGCTTTAAGTTGTACTTAATGCCGCGAAGAGAGAGCGAAGTTAAAAACTTTGACTGCTCGCTATTTATTCTCTTTAAAGACTGTCTGCCGAGCGGAGTGTTGATATATTCCGAAACGGAATATTCGCCGTTGGCATCATCTATAAGCGAGTTCCCGTCGAGGGAAATTATGACGGTACGCGTTTCGTAGGTTGCAACGTCAGACCGCTGCACCGAGGAGTTAAAATTGCTCTCTACGATTGAACTCGTATCCACTTGTCCCGTTATATCGGTAAATTTAACATTTTCGGCAGTTTCGGCTAAAGCCGTCACAGATTTCCTTCCGCCAAAATCCATAAGAACGGTGCCTGCACACATAGTTGCACTCATAGTAAGTGCAAGGAATGATATAGCTCCGCGTCTGATTTTTTTACGCAATAAATTCATAATTTTCCTCTTTCCTAAATATATATTAGTCTGCTTGTTCAATCGTCTTTTCGGCGTGATTTACTATAAATTTCACGCCCGTGGTGTCCTGCGCGTCTTCGAAGATTGTAAGCTCGGTAATATCGCCGTTTACTTTTGTAATCGTATATTCCTTCTCTACACCGTTAACTTCTACGTCAGTGAGATTGAATTCGTAAACAGTGTCGCCGCTTTCTATCTTTAAAATGCAGGACGTTATATCGAACTCGTTGAATACGATGCGGTTAAAACGGTTCTTCTCATATACCATGCTTGCACCTTCCGTATCGCCGTTCTTTTTAATCGTATAAGCATTTTCGCCGTCTGCCGACCAGAAATAGTAATTGCCGAAACGACGGGTATAGAAAAAGATTTCTCCGCTCTCGTTCCACGCTACGCCTGCCGTGTACAAGCTGTCTGCCAAGCCGTCGAATCTAAGCTTTTTCTGGCTGTTTTCGGCAGTATCGTTCCACTCGCCCTGAAGTCCGTCATTGGGTGCGCAGTAGATGAGATTATCGCCTGTCGTAAGCACGTTATAGCTTGAAATAACCATATTGCCTTCAGAAAGCATTATGAGATACAATTCAACGGGTGCAATCATTTCGCCCGTAATATAGCCCACCACTAAGCAACCGTAATCGGGCAAATAGGTAAACGTGGCTTTACTCGACATATCAAGGAAGTCACCTGTCGCACTGTTTGAAAGGTCAAACTCGCCGATTTGGATAATAGTGTCGAACGCGCTCACACACCAGCTGCCCGTGAAAGGATTATCTATATTGAGCGTGGTCTTTTCCTTGGGAAGGCCGTTCACACTTCCCGTATAATCTAATTCGAATTTATAGCCGTTTATAGTGATTGTACCGACGGTTTCCGTTCCTCTGAACGAGCTGTACAGCTCTATCTCTAAATCGAGATCCGCTATACTGCCGCTGACGTTTTTATAGCCAAGGACTGCAATAATATTTCCGTTTGCGTCGGTTACGGTAAGCTTACCGCCCTTTGAAAGGTTGCCGCCGCCGTTAAACGCGTACTTTGTGCCGTCTTCGGAGATGAGCACATAGGCGCTTATTTCGTCCTTGCGGTAAAGTTCAACCGTTTGGGCTCCGAGAGTTATCGTAATTACGTTGTTTTCGTCGTCGAATTCAACCTTATAATCGCCGAAAGTAGCATCGAAATTGTCATCGAGGGTGTATTCAACTCCAGGTCCACCGTTTAAAGAAACGCTTCCGTTACCGAAAAGGCCCAAACCGTTGAAGTTGAGACTGTCTATTGTAATGTCGCCGAGGACACCCTCGCCTACCCAGTCGCCTTCGAGCGTATCCAAAAGATAGAAATTATATCCGCCAAAGTATTCTTTAGTACTCGACGAGAAGAAGGTTCCCGTAAACGAGCCGTCCTCGTTGACGGTAAGATAACCGAACAGCGAATAGCCGTTCAAAAGGGTTATATGAGTTTTTCCGTCGCCGTCGAAGAAGCCGTCAAGAATATAGATAAGTTCGCTGGTTGCCCCGCCCTCATTTATGAGCGCGTTACCGGAAAGAGAGCTGCCGAAGCCGTCAATATGAATAAGTATATTGTGCTCCAAGTCAATCCAGATTCCACTGAAGCTTCCCTCTTTTACGAAATATTCGTTATCTCCGTTTTTCTTTATAAGAAGAAGTCCGCTTGCGTCAATCTCTGCCGTAAGTCCAGATTTTAAAGTTGCAACGCCATTTTCCCCTATAGTATAGGTTCCGCTGTCCTTAACTGCACCCTTGACCTTATAAGTCCAACCGTTCATACCGTCAAACTCATATCTTCTGTTTACGTTGGAAGCTATTTCCCAAACACCCTTGAATATGTCGTACTTGGAAAGAAGGGTTCCATCCACCGTAATTTTTCCGCTGATATAGGTACCCGTCTTGGTTGTAGAACCGATGGTAATCGTAAGATCGCCCGAAGCCGTCAACGTATAGGTAAAGCTTTGGTTGTTGAGCTTGCCTGTATAGTTTGCATAGAACACGTATTCGTCGGTACCGTTGTACCACTCGCCGTAAAGCGCGTAGCGGTTGGCAATTAAAGATTCCTCTTCCGTGAAGAAAGAGCCGTCAAAGATTTTAAGTCCGTTATCTGTCTTAACGGCCGCAAACTTAGCGATATCATAGTTTAAGTCGGGACGCGCGACAGAATTGCCGGAAGTGTCTTCGCTGACCGTAACAGACGACGAAAGACGGGCAAACAGCGCGTTTCCGAATATAATTATTGTTCCGTTGTAGGTATAGAAATCGTTAAACTCCACACCGTCGTTGTAAGTATAAGTTCCGTTAGTATGGAGAGTGAGCGTAACTTCTCTTTTTGAGTTGCTCGCTACGAGGTAATAAGTACCCGCAACAACACTGTAATCAATAAAGCCCGTGTAAAGGGTTATATTTCTCGTGGGGATATAGCCGTAGGGAACCTTTTGGGTAAGCGCTTGATCGAAGAAATATCCGTACGAGGTTTCGCCGCTGTCTGCAAGAACCGTATCGCCGAACTCCTCTCCGTCAACGTTCTTTTCCGCACTGTAGAAATAGAACAAGGGCGAATAGAAATCTTCACTTAAAGATATTTTGAGGTCCCTGCTCGACTTGCCGTCAGCAATTTTGCCCGAATAGTTAAACGTAACGGTAAATTCGTTGGGTTGTGCTTCATCCAAATTGACAACCGGGTAAGAGCCTTCGGTTATAATCCAGTCGCAAGCCTGCCAGTAGAGAGTATTCTTGAAGAAGCTCGCCGTGGTATTAACTTCGTCTCCCGACTTGCAGTTGAAAAGTATGCCTTCGGTAGCCACTGCGGTCGCCTCCGCCTTTCCGCCGACAATCTCGCCTTTATGGACGTAGCTTGTGCCCGACTCGGAATAGCCGTCAACTAAGGAGTTCTTTGCAAAGCTGTCGGAAATTATTGCGTTGTTTCCGATGTAGCCGACGAGACCGCCCGCATATGCGTGGGAATAAGTTTCGTTGTCCAAGTATCTCGAAGAAGCGTAAACATCGCTCAAAGAATAGCTGTTTGCTATAGAAGAATAATCACTCAAATTACCGACTACGCCGCCCGAACTGATACCGCCGAATACGTTACCGTCGGAATAGCAGTTTATAACGGAAGAAATTGCCCTTTCGTGTTCGGAAATGACGTATCCCACCACACCGCCTGCAGCATATACGCCGCCGCTGCAGTCAATATCTACGCTCGTGTGAACGTAGCTTGTAGACGCGGGGTAATACTCGATACTGCTTCCGTTCGGCAGAGTTGCCGAGTTTTGAATACCTACCGCACCGCCTACATACGAGAATACGGCGTTATCGGAGTTGACTACGATAGAGCCGTTGGTTGCACTGCACGCAATAACGCTTGAAGCAATTCCGTAACCGACGAGCGAGCCGACGTACATCGAGCTAAGCGTGCTTGCCTGAGCTTCGATTTCGAAATTATCGACGTTGAGGTTTACGATCATACCCGTTCCGTCCATACCGCCGGATGAAATAACGTAACCGAAAAGCGCCACATACGATATTCCGTTGGTTTTGATTTTAAAGTTGGAAATCGTATGTCCGTTGCCGTTGAAATTGCCCATGAAATAGGAATAAGCCGTAGTGCCGTTACCTATAACGGGAATTTCCGTTCCGGCAAAATCAATATCGTTTGCAAGTGCGTAATATAAACTGATAAATGAGGTATCGCCCTCGTTGATTCTGTTTGCAATATAAATATAATCCGAGGGGGTTGAGATAAGAACGGGCGAATCATCCGTGCCCGAACCCGTTAAAGAGGGTGAAGGCATCTTTACTTCGGCAGTCGTAATAGTTACATCACTTGTAACGACGACCGAGTAAACTCCGTCCTGAACCTTTACGGTATTACCGTTTGCATAGACCGTGGGAGCGTCATACAACAAGGGAACGGTTATTGAAAAGCTTACCGTAGCCCCCGATTTTACCGTGAGCGTGTTCTCTCCATCTGCGAGCCCGTCGCAGACATACTCTAAATTTTCCGTCGGCACAAATTCAACGGTATACTCTTTGGGAGTAGTTCCATTGTTTCCGTTGTCCGTTTCGCAACCGAAAGCAACTATCGTAAGTGTGCACGCCAAAGCCGCCAAAAAAGCAATTAAAAATTTCTTCATTTACTAACCTCTGCATCGCTGTGTCTGCCCGAAATGCGACAATATTTCTTACCACAAAACAAGCGAGCAACACAACGCTATAAGTTTATGCATTATTTGTCGAAATTCGTACAGATAAATTATACAATAAATAGTCGGCAAAATGCAAGTGTTTTGAGCAAATTTATCAATTTTTTAAAAATAAATTCAATTTTATAATTCCATATTATAACTTACAGTATGCGCGCACGATAAAATTTATAATTATCCGCATTTTTTTGCTTAGCTATTTTCTTGATTATTCATTTATGCATAATTTTTGCAACATAGTTGACCACCCCGAAAATATGTAAATTTTTACATTACTTATGAAAAATTATAAATTTTTCATAAACAATAAGGAAACCGCGTTAGCTTGAACGCGGTTTCCTCAGAGAGAATATGAAAAAAATGAGGGTAAATCATATGGCATATAATTTCGTTTACGATGAAATTATACTATGCCAATGTGTAAATAATATGATAATTCAATGATTTTTAAATTTTTCATAAATTTTTTCAGCCGTTTCAAGCCCGTCTGCCGCCGAGCTGGTTATTCCGCCCGAATAGCCGCTGCCCTCCCCGCAAGGATATAGCCCTTCACAGGACACACTCTCGCCTTTTTCTCCTCTTAAAATGCGAACGGGCGAAGAAAACCGCGTTTCAACTCCCACCAGCAGCCCGTCGGGACAGTCAAACCCTTTTAGTCTTCTTCCCATATCGGGTATGGCAACTTTTAAGGTTTTCACAACTATTTCGGGAAGAATTTCGTTTAGAGGCGCAAAATTTGTTCCCGCCGCGTAGGTGGGCTCGATTTGTCCGAAGCTATGCGAAAGCTTGTCCGCAGAAAAATCCTTGAAAAGCTGAACGGGCGCAGCGTAGGTTTTTCCTCCTGCAATAAACGCCTTTCGTTCAAGCTCCCTTTGAAATTCCATACCTGCAAACAGGTGCTCGCCGAAGTCCTCTTTTTTCATTTGTACGAGAAGTGCGGAGTTGGAATTTTTTCCGTCTCTGGCATAGAGGCTCATGCCGTTTGTAACTACACCCCCCTCCTCGCTCGCAGCGGGGATAACCACGCCGCCGGGGCACATACAGAAAGTAAACGCCGTTCTTTCACCTGCGTGAGACACGAGCTTATAATCTGCGGCCGGTAAAAGAGTGTGACTTTTTCCGTACTGCGAAAGTCCGATTTGCTGTGAAAGATGCTCTATTCTTACACCCACTGCGAAATCACGCGGCACCATCTGCACGCCCGAACTTGCAAGCATCTCAAATGTATCTCTTGCCGAGTGACCGAGTGCAAGCACTGCACAGTCAACTTTTTCAAGACCTTCCTCGCCCGTTAAAGTATTTTTGAGTTTAATAGCGCAAATACGTCCGTTTTTGCATTCAAAACCTATAAATTGAGTGTTAAATTTATACTCTCCGCCATTTTCGGCGATATATTTGCGAATATTTTGAAGAACTTTATAGAGATTGTCGCTCCCTATATGGGGCTTATTGAGATAGGTTATCTCCTCGGGTGCACCGAATTGGCGGAAGAGCTCTAAAACGTCGCGGTTTGAGCCCGAGTTGGTCTGTGTGTTGAGCTTTCCGTCCGAAAAGGCCCCCGCTCCACCCTCTCCGAATTGCACGTTGGAGTTCGGGTTGAGTTTTCTGTTTTCGAAAAAATCGGTAACAGTGTCCCGCCTTTTCTCCACAGGTTCGCCCCGTTCGATTATTACGGGGTAAATGCCGTGCCTTAAGAGACCGAGTGCGCAAAAAAGCCCCGCAGGTCCGCTACCGATAACGGCGACTTTGGGCGGGCTTTTAAGTCTTTCGAAGGTTTGGGGTGGGTTCAGGGGTTCGCCGTCCGAAAAAGCTATCGAATAGACCCAAAAAATATGGTTTTTATCGCGGGCGTCGAGCGATTTTTTGATTATTTTAAACTGTTTTAGCCCGTGAAGCTTGCCCTTTGCTATAGTTAAAAGCTTGTCCTCACTCTCGCCAATGCCCAATTTTATATTGTCGAGCCGTTTTATCATTTCTTTGCTCTCTTGATAAGGTTTTCTGCGATATACATGCCGCTCGTGAACGCCCATTGCAGGTTGTATCCGCCGCAATCTCCGTCAACGTCCAAAACCTCGCCTGCAAAAAACAAGTTTTTTACGAGTTTACTTTCGAGTTCATCGGTAATTTCGGTCATTTTTATGCCGCCGCGCGTCACTTGAGCATATGCAAAGCCGAGCGTTTCTTTTACGCTTAAAACGAAATTTTTGAGCGTTTTGACTATTTTTTCATCGTTTTCCGCGCCGCTACGCGCTATTATAGCCCTTCCGATCTGATTGTGGAGAGTTCCTGAAAGCAATTCGCTTCCATTGCAACCCGCCTTTCTGCGTTTTTTGAGGTTGTCAGATATGATATCTTCGGCAATATCGGGCAAAAATGCAAGAGAAACGGTAACGCCACGCTTGTCCGTGATATAGGGCGAAAGTGCAAAAACGGCGTTGCCCGAAATACCGTATTCGGTAAAAATGACGTCTCCGCGCGTTGATTTTATAAATTTTCCGTCCGAATAGGCGCAAATTTCGCAGTCGGCGCGTATCCCACGCAAGGTTTTTATGTGCGCCGTGTCCGTCTTTATCTGAACGAGCGACGGATAGAGCTCGGTGTGAGTATGCCCGAATTTTTCGGCAAGAGCGTACGGAGAAATGCTTTTTGCAACAGGTTGAGCGCTACCACCAGTACACATCACAACGTAATCTGCCGTAATTTTTCCCTTTTCGGTTTCGAGAACAAAGCCGCTTTCTATATTTTTGACGGGGGTCGAAAGCAAAATTTCCACCTTACCCGCAAGTCTGCGTAAAAGATTATCGCAAAGCGCCGAAGCTTGCCTTCCAGCAGGGTAAATTCTGCCCCGCTCGTCGGCAGAAAAAATGCAGTCGAAAATGCGCTCTGCCGCATAGGGATTAACGCAGGCAATTCTTTCAACCAAATGCGTATTACCGCCGAAGTAATGCTTTATATCCAAATCAAGGTTGGAAATATTGCCCTGACCGTTGCCTGTTGAAGCAAGCTTTTTGCCTATTCTCTCCCCCGCTTCTAAAATTACCGTACTTAAATTGGAATTTTCCGCAAGCATAACGGCGCAAGCAAGACCGCTCGCCCCGCCGCCAACTATTGCAACATCATACTTTTTCATACTTAAATTGTATAAAAAATAGGCACTATTGTCAAGATTTGAAAGCCTCTAAAATTTGCGTAAAGGTCTGAAGATGCAGTTTTTCATCCTGAAGTAATCTCTCGATTATTGAACTAACCTGCTGATTTTTCAGCCTGCGCAGCATATTTTCATACGAGCGGATTGCGTGCCGTTCGGCGCGGATATCGTCCTCGAGCATATCTTTAAGAGTTCTGGAATAGGTGACGTATTTCGTGGAATAGAAGTTGAAAGGACTTGGCGGATATTGCGTATAAATGGGGGCGGCGCCAAGCGCCAACACCGTTTCGCCGAGTAATTTAAAATGAATCATCTCGGCTATTGCGATAGCTTCGAGCGTGTCGGCAATTTCATCGTACCCCTCTTTTTTAAAAAAGAAGGATTGGTAAATATACTGCAGAACGGCGGTAAGCTCTCCCGACGCCGAGGCGTATTCCGGAGATATAATTCGAAGTGTCAAAGCGTCGGGCGTAATCTTATCGGTAGAAGGAAAAGGTAAATCCAAAGTCAAAGGTTTAGGCATAATACAGACTATGAAAAAACCCCGCAAAAAGTGCGGAGTTTTGTCAAATATAACTATTTATGTCACGCATAGTACTTCACTAAAACCTTAATTTGCATCAAAATAGGCTAAATTGTAGTATTTTTTACGGTTTTAAGATTTTTTTGAGGAAATGCCCTGTGTAGCTGCTTTCGCATTTTGCAACATCTTCCGGAGAGCCGCAAACGATAATCTGACCACCTTTATCTCCCCCTTCGGGGCCCAAATCAACTATCCAATCGGCACATTTTATGACGTCTAAATTATGCTCTATGACGAGGACGGTGTTGCCCCCGCTTCTCAATCTTGTAAGAATTGAAATGAGCTTTTCAACGTCGTAGCTGTGAAGTCCCGTGGTGGGTTCGTCCAGGATGTAGAATGTCTTGCCCGTGCTCCTTTTTGAAAGCTCGGTGGCAAGCTTTACTCTCTGCGCCTCGCCGCCCGAAAGTGTCGTTGCGCTCTGTCCGAGTTTAATATATCCGAGCCCGACGTCGCACAGTGTTGAGAGCTTGTTGTGTATGGAAGATATAGGGTTGAAAAATTCCGTTGCCTCCTCCACCGTCATTTCCAACACATCGGAGATTGATTTACCTTTGTACTTGACTTCAAGCGTTTCACGGTTGTAGCGTCGTCCGTTGCACACCTCGCAGGGAACGTAGATGTCGGGCAGAAAGTGCATTTCTATCTGAATTATGCCGTCGCCCTGACAGTGTTCGCATCTTCCGCCTGCGATATTGAACGAGAACCTGCCGCTCTTATAGCCCCTCTCCTTTGCGTCGGGAGTTGCGGCGAACAAATCTCTTATCATCGTAAACACGCCAGTGTAGGTTGCAGGGTTACTTCTCGGCGTTCTGCCAATGGGCTGCTGGTCGATTGCGATTACCTTGTCGAAGTGTTCCAAGCCCTCGAATAATTTTGCATTGCCGAGCTGCTGACGCGCTCCGTTTAAATTGCTTGCAAGGTAAGGATAAATTATTTCGTTGACCAAGCTCGATTTACCGCTTCCCGAAACGCCCGTAACCGCTGTAATCAGTCCTACGGGAATTTCTGCGTCGATATTTTTAAGGTTGTTCTGTCTGCACCCGTAAACTTTTAAAACTCTACCGTCGGGTTTGTAGCGAACTTCGGGAATATCAATCTTTCTTCTGCCCGAAAGGAAATCGCCCGTAATAGACTTCGGCTCATTTATAACGTCGTCAAGCGTGCCACAAACGACCACTTCGCCACCGTGAACGCCCGCCTTGGGACCTATGTCAACAATATAGTCGGCGGCGCGCATTGTGTCCTCGTCGTGTTCGACAACAATGAGCGTGTTTCCTAAATCTCTCAAGCCCAAGAGTGATTTTAAAAGTTTTTCATTGTCGCGCTGATGCAGACCAATGCTCGGCTCGTCGAGAATATACAAAACGCCCGTGAGTGCGCTGCCTATCTGCGTAGCAAGCCTTATTCGCTGACTTTCGCCGCCCGAAAGGGTCGCGGCGCTTCTCGAAAGCGTCAGATAGCCCAAACCGACGTTCTGCATAAAGTTCAAGCGGCTGTCTATTTCCTTAACTATGCTGTCGGCAATAAGGTGCTCTGTCTTACCGAAAAAGCTGAAATCCGAGAAAGATTTTAAATCATCAACCGACATATCGCAGACCTGCGCAATATTTTTACCGCCGACGGTCACTGCAAGAGCCTCTTTTTTGAGTCTTTTGCCGTGGCAAGCGGGGCAATCGCAGGTGCGCATATAACGCTCGATGTCCATTTTTACGCTGTCGGACGAAGTTTGATTGTATCTGCGCTGTAAATTGGTTGCAAAGCCCTCCCAAGCGGTCTGGTAACTACCCGTAAACCGATATGCGTTGTAGGCAAGCTCAATTCTTTCGCCGCCGTTGCCGAACATAAGCATATCGTAAATGCCGTCGGGAAGCTCGTTTACGGGAACATCAAGCGAAAAATTGTAAACCTTTGAAAGCGAATTGAGATACATCTGCGTCATCGACGAAGAATCGAGGTTCCAACCGCTTATTTTGATTGCGCCCTCTCTGAGCGTTTTCGTCTTGTCGGGGCAAATCAAATCGGGGTCGATAACCTGCTTGAAGCCCAAGCCCGAGCATTCGGGACACGCACCCCACGGGGTATTGAAGGAAAACAGCCTGGGTTCAATCTCTTCGATTGAAATGCCGCAGTCGGGACAGGCGTATTTTGAAGAATACAGCTCTTCTTTGCCGTCGCAGTCGATGACCACAAGCCCGTCCGCAAGCTTTAAAGCCGCCTCTAAGCTGTCCGTGAGGCGTTTTAAGATATTTTCTTTGATAACAAGTCGGTCGACGACAACCGAAACGTTGTGTCGGATATTCTTTTCAAGGTGAATATCCTCCTGCAAGTCGTAGATAATGCCGTCGATTTTAACTCTGCCGTAGCCGCTCTTTTTGTAACCTCCGAGCTCCTTAACGAACTCGCCCTTTTTGCCGCGCACAACGGGAGCTTCGACTATAATTTTACTGCCCTCAGGTAAAAGCATAACTTTATCGGCTATTTCGTCAACCGACTGTCTGCGGATTTCCCTGCCGCATTTAGGGCAGTGAGGTATTCCCACGCGGGCAAAAAGCAGTCTGAAATAGTCATAAATTTCGGTAACCGTGCCGACCGTCGAGCGGGGATTGCGCGAAGTCGTCTTCTGGTCTATGGAAATTGCGGGAGAAAGCCCGTCGATAAGCTCTACGTCGGGTTTTTCCATCTGTCCGAGGAATTGGCGGGCATACGACGAAAGGCTCTCTATATAGCGCCTTTGACCCTCTGCGAAGATTGTATCGAAAGCAAGCGTCGTTTTTCCGCTGCCCGAAAGGCCCGTAAACACCGTCAGCGTGTTGCGGGGAATATGCACGTCTATATTTTTTAAGTTGTTCTCTTTCGCGCCTTTTACGTAAATTTCTTCTTTCATTGCCTTTTACTTTTTTGGAGTTTCTTTTTTAACTGCGAAATTGTGTCGCGTATTTCAATCGCTCTTTCGAAATCGAGCTGCGAAGAAGCAACTTTCATTAAAGCTTTGAGCTTTTCAATCTCGTTGGGAATATCGGCGAGCTTTATATCGTCGCCGACCGTCTTTTTGCCCGTAATTCCTATGGAATTTTTGACTTCTTTGATTATGGTTTTGGGAACAATTCCGTGTTCTTTATTGTATTCGGACTGAATTTTTCTGCGGCGGTTGGTTTCGTCAATCGCGCGTTTCATACTGCCGGTTATCGTGTCGGCGTACATTATAACCTTGCCGTCTGCATTTCGCGCCGCTCTGCCTATGGTCTGCACGAGCGAAGTTTCGCTTCTTAAAAAACCCTCTTTGTCGGCGTCAAGAATGGCGACAAGCCGAACTTCGGGCAAGTCAAGCCCTTCGCGGAGTAGATTTATGCCGCAAAGGACGTCAAATTCGCCGCTTCGGAGTCCGTTTACTATGTCGATGCGCTCCAACGCGTCTATATCGCTGTGCATATATCTGACTTTGAGCCCGTGCTCCTTTAAAAAGTCCGTGAGGCTCTCCGCCATACGCTTGGTCATCGTCGTAACGAGAACTCTGCCGCCATTTACAATTACGCCTTTAATCTCGCCCAAAAGGTCGTCAATCTGCGTTTTTGTAGGGCGGATTTCAACTTCTGGATCTACAAGTCCCGTCGGGCGGATGATTTGCTCTACCACGTTGCCCGCCTGTTCCATTTCGTAAGGCGCTGGCGTTGCCGAAACGCAGATAAGCTGGGGAACGCGGGCGTCAAACTCTTCGAACGTGAGCGGTCTGTTGTCGTACGCCGCTTTTAGGCGGAAACCGTAATTTACAAGGTTTTCCTTGCGCGAGCGGTCGCCGTGGTACATTGCCCTTATCTGGGGAATTGTCATATGACTTTCGTCGATAAAGACAAGGAATTTGCCCGCGGGGAAATAGTCCAAAAGTGTGAAAGACGGCTCGTTCGGAAGTCTGCCGTCAAAATATCTGCTGTAATTTTCAACGCCGCTGCAATAGCCTATTTCCCGCATCATTTCAAGGTCGTAGGTCGTGCGCTGTTCAAGCCTCTGAGCCTCTAAAAGTTTTCCGTCGTCCTTAAACGCCTTGACCTCGTCGTACATATCGCGCTCTATCATAGAGAGCGCCGTCTTCATCTTGTCAGAACCTACGGCGTACTGGCTTGCGGGGAAGATTAAAACGTGTTTAAGCTCCGAAATTACGTTGCCTGTAAGTGCCTCTTCTTCGCAAATTCTATCTATTTCATCGCCGAAAAACTCAACACGTATTGCTATTTCCGAGTTGCTGGCGGGAAAAATCTCCACTGTGTCGCCGCGAACGCGGAAGGACGAACGTTGAAAATCTATGTCCCTTCTTACGTACTGGATTTCGACCAATCTTCGAAGTAAGGCGTCGCGTTCAAGCTCCATTCCTGGCCGCAACGAGATTGCAAGACGGAAATATTCTTCGGGCGCGCCGAGTCCGTAAATACAGCTTACAGAGGCGACGACTATGACGTCCTCCCGCTCGCCGAGCGAGCTTGTAGCCGAGTTGCGGAGTTTATCTATCTCGTCGTTCAAGCTCATATCCTTTTCGATATAGGTGTCCGACGAGGGAATGTAGCTTTCGGGCTGATAATAGTCGTAATATGAAACGAAATACTCAACGCGGTTGTTGGGAAAAAACTCCTTGAACTCGTTGCAAAGCTGCGCCGCAAGCGTCTTATTGTGCGCAATTACAAGCGTAGGGCGGTTTACGTTTTTAATGACGTTAGCCATTGTGAACGTCTTACCGCTGCCCGTAACGCCCACTAAAACCTGCGTTCTGACGCCGTCTAAAACGCCCTCCGTCAGGCTTTCGATAGCCTGCGGCTGGTCGCCCGTGGGTTCAAATTTTGAGTGTAATTCGAATTTCATAACCTTTAAAATTATAACCTTTTTTATAATATTTTACAACTGTTTGAACGCCGTTTTATTATAAAATAAACTTTTGTTTTTATTTTACACGCAAAAAATAAAAAACCCGACCGCGGTAACAGTCGAGCTTTATTTATTTAAAAAAATTAAGCGCTAAATTAAAATTTATCGTTCTTTGTTGTATATCGCCGAATTGAATATTGCCGATATAATGCCACACAAAATTCCGCCCACAGGAAATACTACCCAACCGGGATGCCAAAGCTCCCATACAAAACCAAGCAAAAGATAAATTGCAGTTGCCGATAACATTATGATGGTGCTAATCATTTTACCAAGCGAACGAAATTTCTTCTTCTCGGACTGAATAGATTCCTGCTCTTCACTGAGTAATTCGGATGTTTGCTTTGTCTCCCGAAGCGCTTCCTCCTTACCGCGGAGCAAATCGTCCACCGTCACACCGAAGATATCCGATAGAGGAATGAGTTGCGCCGTTTCTGGATATGCCTCGCCCGTCTCCCATTTGGAAACAGCCTTGTTCGTTACACCGAGCTTATCGGCAAGCTCTTGTTGGGTCATCCCCTTGCTTTTACGAAGTGAATATAAATAGTTTCCGAATTCGTTCATATCTCCCTCCTTTTTCATACATTCTATATGGAAATGAAGCGCATTGTCAAATACCGTAGGTTCAACCTTGTCGAATTTGGGTAGAATATTATGAACTTAGGTAAATCGCAATCTATTGACACAATTTTTTATGCTACTCGACCATTCTCCGCTAAATTACTATTTTTTTTACAATCATTTTATCACAAATCAAAAATAAAAACAAGAGCAATGAGATATTTTCTCATTGCTCTTAAAAGCATTTTATTTTAATTATGAAAGCTTTTCGAGGAGCTTCAAGTCGATGCCCTTGTCGCCGATTTTAATGATTTCTACCTTTACGGTGTCGCCGATTTTAACGACGTCCTCTACCTTTTCAACGCGCTTGTTGGAAAGCTTGGAAATGTGAATCATACCGTCTTTGCCGGGTGCAAATTCTACGAACGCGCCGAAATTGATAATTCTTACGACCGTTCCTACGAACATATCGCCTACTTCGGGGTCGTGAGCAATACTCATAATTATAGCCTTTGCTCTCTCTGCGTTTTCGATAGGACCTACGCAGGAGATATAGCCTCTGCCGCTGTCGTCCTCGTTGAACTCAATCTCCGTGCCCGTTTCTTCCATAATCTTCTTGATTACGCAGCCCTGCTTGCCGATGACGTCGCCAATCTTGTCGGGATCAATCTGGAATCCGATAATCTTAGGTGCGTATACGGAGAGCTGAGGCGCAACTTCGGGAACACATTCAAGCATTTTGGAGAGAATGAACTGTCTGCCCTCGTTCGCCTGATTGATTGCGGTGTGCATAATCTCTTCGGAAATGCCCTTGATTTTGATATCCATCTGAATTGCGGTTATACCCTTTTGAGTACCCGCAACCTTGAAGTCCATATCGCCGAGGAAGTCTTCAAGTCCCTGAATATCCGTAAGGACCTTGAACTCGCCCGTTTCCTGATTTTTGATAAGACCCATAGCAACGCCCGCAACGGGTGCCTTGATGGGAACGCCTGCGTCCATAAGCGCCATAGTAGAACCGCACACCGAAGCCATTGACGACGAACCGTTGGACGAGAGAATGTCGTTGACAACTCTTATAGCGTAAGGGAAGCTGTCCTCGTCGGGAATTACGGGAATGAGAGCACGTTCTGCAAGTGCGCCGTGTCCGATTTCGCGTCTGCCGGGGGAACGGAGCGCCTTAGCCTCGCCCGTGCAGTAGCCGGGAAAGTTATACTGGTGCATATATCTCTTTGAAGTTTCTTCGTCGAGTCCTTCGAGCTTCTGCGCATCCGTCATCATGCCGAGTGTGCAGGTTGTAAGGGTTTGGGTTTGTCCTCTCGTGAACACAGCAGAACCGTGTACACGGGGAAGAACGCCTCTTTCGCACCAGATGGGACGAACGTCTTTAAGACCTCTGCCGTCGGGACGAATGCCCTTGTCGAATATTTTAGCGCGAACCTTTTCCTTTGTAAGATAGTAAAGGCTGTCCTTAATTTCGCGAGTATTTTCGGGATAAATGGTTGCAAAATGCTCCAAAACCTCTTTCTCTGCGGCTTCCTGTCTAACTTCTCTCTCCTGTCTGTCGAAGGTGTCGATAGCGTAATCGATTTTAGCCGAAGCGTACTCCCTTACTGCCTTGTCAAGCTCTTCGGGAATGTGGTAAAGCTCGATTTCAAGCTTCTTTTTGCCGACTACGGGAACGATTTCGTTCTCGATAAACGTACAAATCTTTTTAATTTCTTCGAAACCGTAGGTAATTGCGCCTACCATTTCGTCGTTGGTAACTTCGTTTGCGCCAGCCTCAATCATAAGTATTGCGTCTTTAGTGCCCGCAAGATTGAGATGAATTGCGCTGGCTTCACGCTGTGCAAGGTCGGGATTGATAACGTATTTGCCGTCTACCATTCCGACGACTACCGAGCCCGTAGGTCCTGCCCAAGGAATATCCGAAATTGCAATGGCTACTGACGAGCCTATCATTGCAAGGGGTTCGGGCGAGATATCGGGTTCAACCGAGATTGCCTGCGCCGTAACTACTACGTCGTTGAAAAGACCCTTGGGGAAAAGCGGACGAAGAGGTCTGTCGATAAGTCTTGCCGTGAGTATTGCCTTGTCGCTTGCCCTGCCCTCTCTGCGCTTGAAGCCGCCGGGGATTTTGCCGATAGCGTACATTTTCTCGTCATAGTCTACCTGCAACGGGAAGAAATCCATACCGTCGCGGGGAGCAGCCGACATACATACCGACACCATTACCGCCGTTTCGCCGCATCTTACCACGCACGAGCCGTTTGTTTGCTCTGCGTATTTGCCTGTTTCAATCGTGACTGTTCTGCCACCGATTTCAAGTGAAAACTGTTTAAAATTCATACCTGTCTCCTTCTCTGTTCTTGTGTCCGCAACGCCCGTTACGGACGAAATTTTTCTTAAACTATTAAAAAAGGGCGAGTTTATAAAAGCCCCGCCCCTTTTTATTTTACTTTCTCAAATTGAGTGCTGCGATTATAGCACGGTATCTTTCGATATCCTTGCTTTTAAGATAGTCCAAAAGTCCGCGACGGCGGCCGACCATCTTTAAAAGTCCGCGACGTGAATGATTGTCGTGAATGTGCTCTTTAAGATGCTCGTTGAGGTGGTTTATTCTCTCCGTCAAAAGTGCAATCTGCACTTCGGGCGAACCCGTATCTCCCTCTTTAAGAGCGTACTTTGCAATAATTTCAGACTTTTCCATTTGCATTTATCCTCCTATGGAACTATTTGCGGGCAACAAAGTCAGCCGTTGAGTATTCGTACCGCCTTGTAGCCGTAACATCAATTATTTTAGCACAGCAGAATAAAAATAGCAACAAATTTAACCTACTTAAAAAAATTTCTTTAAGTAAACGAAAACAAGTCCTATACCCAATAATATTAAAGACACTATTACAGAAAATAGTCTTATATAGACACTATTATTGAAAACACTTTTTGAAGACCCAAATTCATTTACTGCCTTTTGTGTGTCGGCGTCATCGGGAATTTCTAAAAGTACCGTCCACTCATACGCAAAACCAACTACTTGACCCTTTGATACACTGACTACTTTCCATCCTCTTTGAGCACATTCGTTCAGTTTTGCATCCAAATTTCTTTTAGATGCCCTTATCGTAATTACCTTTTGCATACGTTTTCTCCTTGCAAATTGTATTAATATGATAGTCACAGCTATTATGATTGTTAAGTATTTATCACAAATATTGATACCGTGTTTTATTTTACTTAAAAAATTGTTGTCTTTCGGTGATTATTTTATCGATTTTGCTGATATATGTAGAAATGTCCTTGGGAACGGCGTAGCGCTCTATTCTGTCCCCCTCTTCAAATAGCCTTTTTGAGATAGAATTTGCGCCTACTGCGACGTTGCTTGAAATCTCTTCCATTACGTCTATATTGTAAAGGCACGCCTTGTTCGACTTTGTCCAGCCCGTGTTTTCAAGCCCGCCCGCCTGATACTTCTGTCTGTAAAGATAATAGGGCGCGTATCCTGCCTCAAATAAGAGTTTTCGGGATATTGCAATCATTTCAGAAATCTCGGCGATATTGAGCCTTTCTACGTTTTCTTTGAGTTTTGCGCCCGATTTAAGCGAAAGAGTGTGAACAGTTATATTTGCAGGGCTCAATTTTATAGCCGTTGCAAGCGAATTTTCAAAGTCCTTTGCGTTTTCGTCGGCAAGTCCCGCAATTAAATCGATATTTATATCAAAACCGTACTTTTGCGCCATTTCGTAGGCTTTTAAGGTCTGTACGGCTGTGTGCTTTCTGCCTATTTTTTCAAGCGTTTTATCGCTGAACGACTGCGGATTTACGCAAATTCTCGTCACGCCAAAGTCCTTGGAAAGTTTGAGCTTGTCCTCGGAAAAAACGTCGGGCCTGCCCGCCTCTACCGTGTATTCTATATATTTCGGCAATATATCTCTTAAAGCCGAGTAAATTTTTTCAAGTTGATTGCAGTCGAGCACAAAAGGCGTTCCGCCGCCTATATACACCGAGCGCAATTCTGTAATAAATTCTTTAACGGAATATATCTCGCGCACGAGACATTCTATATATTTCTCGACATAAACTCTCGTTTTTTCAATGGGCGCAGTAATAAACGAGCAGTATTCGCACTTTGTGGGGCAAAAAGGAACGCCTATATACAAGTCCTGCCCGCCCCGCCCGTGCAGTCCCTGCTGGGTTTTAATTATGCTTTCAACGATGGCTATATTTTCGGGAGAAACGCAGAATTTTTCAAACAGAGGCTTGAAGTCTCTGCCCGCCGAAAGCTCTGAATACGCGAGCTTAGTGGGGCGTATGCCCGTGAGGGCGCCCCAGGCGAGGTGCCTACCCTTTGCCTCCGACAGAATCTTGTAAAATGCGAGCTTTGAGGCGCGTTTTATAAGCCTTTTAAGCTCGGTTTCGTCCTCCGTCTCGTACTTTTCCGCAAAGTCGTAAATCTTGCCGCAGTATTCTATGCAATTTAAAATTTCTCCGCCCGAGCATGAAAAATAATGGGTAAAGTCCTCGTTTTCGGCATTGAAAGCCCTAAGTACGTCCATTATTTCGGGGCGGAGATATTCGCTGTTGGTGTTTAACATATTAACAATTTAAGTAAGGGTTATTCTCCCTTTCGTTTTCCAAAGTCGTATCGTCTTCGTGCCCGCAATAGACCTTGTAGTCGCCCGCAAGTGCGGACAATTTCTTAACGCTTTCGAGTATCTTTGTAAAATCGCCCGAAGGTAAATCCGTTCTTCCGACGCTTCCTTTAAACAGCGTGTCGCCCGTAAAAAGGCAGTCGTCCGCAAGATAGGTAACGCTCCCAGCGGTGTGTCCGGGTGTTTTCAAAACCTTGAATTTTATGCCGAAGAGCTCCACCTCGTCGCCGTCTTTGAATGTTCCCGCAATTTCGAACTTCGGCACGCTTACGCCGCCGAAAATGGAGAGATATTCCCTTGAAAAGATTAGCTCTTTTTCTCTTTCTCCGCAATATATGGGAACACCGTTTTTATACAACTCGCCGCAACCGCCTATGTGGTCGAAATGTCCGTGTGTTAAAAGAGCGCACTCGCATTTTAGCCCGTTTTTACTGCAGAGCGCGAAAATGCCCTCTTCCGAGGGGTCTATGACGACCGCCGTCTTTCCGTCCGCAGTAAGAATATACGAGTTGCTCGCAAACGAGCACGGATAAACTTTAATTACTTTAAAATTGCTCATTTTTTTCTTAATTAGCTGTTCTGAAAACGTCTATTATGCGCTTATCCTTTTTAAGTCTGTTGATTAAAAGGTCGATATCCGAACGCTTATTCAAAATAATTTTTAAATCAATCTCTACAAGCTTATCCTTGTTGACCCTGCCGTTTATCTGAGTCAATGAAAGGTGCATTATTGCAAGCTCGCCCGTAATAAACACCATAACCCCATCGGCGTTGTCGGCAACTATTTTAAGCCCCGCAATAAATTCGGCGTCGAGATTGCCCGTCCAAGAAGCGGGTTGAAGTCTGTTTTTGTCCAGATCTTTAAGATTGGGGCAGTCCGTTCTGTGGACTATAACGCCCCTGCCGTGTGATACAAAACCCACTATATCGTCGCCGGGAACGGGATCGCAGCAGTGTGCAAAGCGAACGAGAAGCCCGCCCATACCCTCTACGGTAACGCTACCAGCAGGAGTTTTGATTTTGCCCGTATCCACAACGTTTACGGGCTTGGGCATTTCCTTTTTATAGTAGTCAATGAGTTTGAAAATGACCTGATTGACGCTCACGGCACCGTAGCCGACAGACGCCATCATTTCTTCAATTGAGCTGAAAACGAGCTTGTTTGAGAGTTTTTGGAAAGAGTTTTCGGTTAAAAGCTCGTTTAAATTATAGCCCTTTCTCTTCGCCTCGGCCTCGAGCATAGCCTTGCCCGTTTTGACGTTCTCCTCCTTCATTTCGCGCTTGAAGAACTGCCTTATTTTAGCTTTCGTAGAGCCCGATTTTACGAATTTGAGCCAATCCCACGAGGGCCCGCGGCTGCTCTGCTGCGTTAAAATTTCAACTATGTCGCCCGTGGTAAGTACGGAATTTAAGGCGACCATTTTGCCGTTGACCTTGGCGCCCACGCATTTGTTGCCAACCTCGGAGTGAATTGCGTACGCGAAATCTACGGGGGTGGCTTCAAGGGGCAAAGAAATTACTTTGCCGTGCGGAGTAAACACTAAAAGTTCCTTATCGTATAAGTCGTTTTTAAGACTGTCTACGAACTGCCTTGACTCGTTTATACTCCCCTGCCAATCCATTACGTCGCGTATCCAGGAAAGGCGGGCGTCGAAATTATTCTCGCTGGACTTGTTTTCCTTATATTTCCAGTGCGCCGCAATTCCGTACTCCGCCATTTTATGCATTTCGTAGGTGCGTATCTGAATTTCGAAAAACTGACCGAAGTTAGTTACGACCGTTGTATGAAGCGACTGATAGCCGTTGACCTTCGGCATAGCTATATAGTCCTTTATTCTGCCGGGTACGGGCTTCCACCTGTCGTGAATTTTGCCCATAACGTTGTAACAATCCTCTTTGGTATTGACAATTACTCTGACAGCCGTTAAATCGTAAATCTGGTCGAGGGGCTTATCGTGTTTTTTCATTTTGCGATATATGGAATAAAAGTGCTTGGGCCTGCCAATTACCTCGCCCTTGACGTTGCTCTCTTTCAGAATTTCTTTTATTTGATCCACGACGAACTGAACGAAATTATTCCTTTCGATTAGTTCCTGATGAATATTAGCGACGAGGAATTCGTATGCCTCTGGTTCGAGATATTTAAGGCACAAATCTTCCAGCTCACATTTAATCTGCGAGATACCCAGTCTGCCGGCAAGAGGCGTGAAAATTTCAAGCGTTTCCTTTGCAATACGCTGCTGTCTTTCGATGGAAAGGAAGTTGAGCGAGCGCATATTGTGCAGTCTGTCTGCAAGCTTTATGATGATAACGCGCACGTCGTTAGCCATTGCCACGAAAATTTTTCTGAAATTTTCAGCATCCTCTTCCTCGTGCGTTTGATATTTTATTTTATCGAGTTTGGTAACTCCGTCAACAAGTGTTAAAATTTCTTTGCCGAATCTTTTTAATATATCTTCTTCTGTTGCGGCAGTATCCTCTATTAAGTCGTGTAAAAAGGCGGCTGCTACCGATGGAGCGTCAAGCCCCAAATCAACTAAAATTTCGGCTACAGCGCAAGGGTGGGTAAAATAGGGCTCTCCGGAAGCCCGTTTCTGCCCGCGATGCATCTCCTCGGCATAATTGTATGCCTCCATCAGCACTTTGCAGTCGCTTTCGCTATAATTTTTTTGAATTTTATCGAGTAGTTCCATATTTATTCCGATACGGATATCCGTAATGCCACCGAGTTATAGAGATTTGAATTTTCAAGTTTGGTTTTTTGCGACCTGTTTACTTTGAGTCTGCCGTCAACAAAAGTTATAAGACCGAGCTCCTCAAACACGCAGAGCGCGAATAGAAGCTGGGGTTTATCTATATCCGAAAGGTTCTCCTTGACCACATCGTAGGGCGTAAAACCGTCGAACGCGCGCTCGTTTGCAGAAATCAGGGCGTAAATTTTTAAAAGCTCGTCCCTGTCGCAGGAAATTTTATCAAGACAGTCGACTTTTTGTCCGTTTTCGTAGACATCTGCGCATTTTTCCAAAATCGACGGGATATTATAGACTCCGTCATCTAATAATATTACCCTTTTATATCCGCTTAAATCAACCCCTGTTTCGGGTGCAAGTAAAATAACTGAGCTGAAATTCTTTGCCGAAGGAGTAAATAAATTGATTTCGGTATTTGAAATTTTTGCGAACCTTTCCGCCGTTTTATAATTCCAGCAAAGATAGGCTACGCCCTCATCTTTTTGCTTTAAGCTATCTGAAATTTCGCTCTCCGAAACGCTCTTTTTATTGTATGCAACGGATACCGAGGCAAGATTTTCTATATAGGTAAGAGCAATAGCTTCCTCGGCATACGCCCCCGAGTTCGCAGGGCAGATTATTTCCTTAATAAAGCCCTTAATATACTCCTTGCCCCTGAATTGCGACACGTTATATTCAAAGATAAACTCCTTGGGTGCATCGCTCTCGATAAGGCGGATAAATTTGCTGCCGCCGAAGTACATAAGGTCGAGTTTGTTGCTCTTGACCGCAATATGCGGAGAACCCGCCTTGGTTACACGCGCGGGTACGGAATTTTCCGTAAGAGTGAACAGCGGGCGCTTGTTGCCGACGCCGTACGGCTCTAACATTTCAATCTCGCGCACGAGTTTGGGCGAAAGTTCACTTTCAAGCTTGCCATTTACGTAGACGGTGGGCACGAAGTCCTCGCCACTGTAATGAGCAGATATAAACTCTTCGAGGGCGGTGTGGAGTGCCACGAAGTTATCCTCCGTTATATTCACGCCCGCCGCCTGCGAGTGTCCGCCGAATTCGGTTATATAGCTATCACAAGCCTTCAAGGCTTCAAAAATGTTTACATTTTCAACCGAACGTGCCGAGCCCTTTAAAACGCTTCCGTTCTTTACGAAAAGAATTGCGGGGCGGGAATACTCGTCCGCAAGCCTTGCCGCAACTATGCCGACAAAGCCCGTATTCCAATTTTCGTCACAGAGCATTATTACATTGCCCGCCGCACCTTGCTCGGAAATCTTTTGTTTTGCGCTTAAATAGAGCTCCTCGCAGTACTTCTGCCGTTCGAGATTGTACGAGGTCAATTTTGCCGCAAGGTCGTCAATTTTCCTCTCGTCCGTCTCGGAAAAGAGGTTTAATGCTGCGGTTGCGTCCCCCATTCTGCCCGCCGCGTTAATTTTGGGTGCGATTGAGAAAGCGAGGGTCTGCGAAGTCACACTCTCTGCTTTGTTAATAAACTGTTTGTAGCATTTGGAGGGATTGTTGTTTATAAGTTTGAGCCCTTCAAAGACGATGTCACGATTTTCGCCCGTCAAAGGAACACTGTCCGCAACCGTTGCAATAGCGGCAAAATCCAGATATTTATAGGCTTTTTCGCCGAGAAGAGCGCAACCGACTTTAAAAGCAACGCCCGCACCGCACAGATTGTCGTAGATATATCCGTCGTTGAACTTGGGGTTAATACAGATGCAGTCGGGGATATTGTCGGGTAACTCGTGGTGGTCGGTGACTATGACTTCGGCACCCATTTCTTTTAAATATTCCACCTCTTTGCAGCAGGAAATTCCGCAGTCAACCGTGATGACGAGTTGGGGGAAAAACTCCTCGAAGAGCCCGTCTAAAAGCTCTATCGAAAGCCCGTATCCGTTAGTGCGCTCGGGTACCAATACGAAGGGGTTCAATCCGAAATCGCGTAAAACGCCCCCCATTATCGTAGAGGCGCAGATGCCGTCCGCATCGTAGTCGCCGTAGACAAGAACGTCCCACTCCTCGTCGCGAGCACGGGTAATTAGGTCTACAGCCTCTCTCATACCGCTCATTTTAAAGGGCGATATGAAGTGCGATTTTGAAGGATGCATAAAGCTGTATATGCTCTCCCTATCCCTCACGCCTCTGCCGTACAGAATTTTAACCGTGTCCTCGCAAAGACCGCTCTCGCGCGCAAGCGTGCGCACAATATTCAGTTGTTGCTCGGAAAATTCGAACTCGGGTAAAATTCTTTTCATATTACGTAAAAAGGCGGGTCGCCCCGCCTTTGATTGAATTTATTTGTCGGTTTTTTTACTCTTGGCTTTGCGGGTGTGTGTTGCCTTATAGTTATCGCCTATTTGCTTAAATCGCGAATAGACGGCAGGCACGAACATTGCCGTACCGTATATGCATGAAACACACGAAATGAGCGCCATAAATACGGGGGCCATTATTGCGAGAGGGGATAGCGAGCTTATTGACATAAGCACGAATACCACGACTGCAACCGCCGCAATGCTCGCGGGGAATATTACATTCAAAAGGAAAGTCGCATCCGCAGCATCGTCAACCTTAAACTCCTCTCCCTTCTTCTCTGCAGACTTGATCTTTTTGCGCATCTTGTCGAACAGGAAGCACGTGCCTATCACGCTAATCAATACTGTTACAACGGCAAAGGTCGCAATTGCGGAAGTTACCGGAACTCGCGTTATAGCGAGCAAGGACAGGTAGAGCGCAAGGTTGTGTGCGTCGGCAAGGAGAGCCGCAAACGCCATAGTGAGTCTGTAACGAATTAAGAAGTACAGGAAGTGGAACACAGCTACTACTGCAATAGCAATTCCCGCTCTTAAAAGCGCCTTGCTACCTTCATAGACAGCCTCGACCGTCTGCCATGACGCATTGCTGAACATTGAGTCGCCGTCAAGGGCCTCGTCTATTTTTCCGTTAATTGCCTCAACCGCTTTATCGAGCTTTGCCCCGTCGGTAGAGTCAACGAACTTATACGTTATACTGCCGCCGCCCGACTTATCGCCGTACTCTTTAGTGTAGCTGCTGATGCCAGCATCTTTGAAAGCATTTTCGCAGATGTTGTCCATAACTACTTCGGGGTCGTCCTTCTTGCCGCTGAAATCTATGTCGGCATAAGTTACGGTAACGCTCTTATAGCTTGCGAAATCTCCGCCGTAGTTGAAATATTTACCTGCAACACTGTGGCAGATTACGCCAACGGCTATGCCTATTGCAACTATTATCGAAGTAATTATAATAAATAGATGTATTTTAGAGGAAAGATTGAGTTTAGTCTTCATCGTCGTTTGCCTCCCTCTTAAATCCGCAGAATGCGAACTTGTCCTTTGTAGGCGATATTAAAACATACCACATAAAACGCGTGAACCAATACAGGGCGTAGGATGCAAGCGAAGCGACGAAGAATATCAAGCCGCAAGCCGCAAGCTCGCCCACGCAGACGAGACCGACTATTGCAGATACTACCCAAAGGATAATGTGCATATCGAGGAGGGTTGCCAAAGTTTTCTTATATCCGACTTTGACAGCCGCATGAACTGTTCTGCCAGCCTCCACTTCCTTTCTGACTGCTTCAAATACTACTATGTTGGAGAAAGTCATAAGAGCAAGTCCGAGTATGAGCACGAACGCACCCGCCATGGTAACTTCTATATCAATCACGAGCAGTGCCGTCACCATTACGAGCGAATATACCAAAGTCATAAGCCCGCCGACGATGCCGAGTTTTTTATATTTTACAATGTTTCCGACTACTGCCGCGAGGATGACGAGCAGGAATACCACGCCGAGATATACTGCCGCGTATCTTCCGAAAGAGGAAGTCTGCGTTACTATCTGCGTGCCCGAGCCCGCCTTGTCGGTATTGAAGGAGTTTGTTATTATGTTGTTGTTAATTACCGAGTCTAATACGATTGCCAAATCCTCTGCATAGGACTTATTGTTATTTGACATCGTAAACATCATCGACTTGTCTTCGAGTGCAGAGCCCATCGTAAGGGTCAACTGCAGACATTCGTCGCCGATGAAAAGATATGCCGAACCAGAACCGGAAAGCAGTGCGACGTTGAGCTTGTTGAAACCGTCATCGGTAAGGTCAATTCTTACTGCGTTCGTTCCTCCCATCGAATAAACGCTTGCGCCCTTGAAATAGGTGTAAAAGTTAGGGGTTTCTTTATATGATAAAATGGATTTTGCCGTTTCGTCCGTACCGTCTTTAATAGCAAGCTCGCCGCTCGGCATCAAATACTGTATTGCATGGCTGATATTTGTAAGACTGTTTGAACGCGCCGTAGAATCGTAGTCCTCTTCAAAGCTCTTATACGCTGCATATGAAAAGCTTGCGGGGAGAGTGACTTTTATTGCGTAATCGTCAACGAGACTTACAGAAAAACTCGAGCTGCTCTTCTGTCCAAATCTTTTAGCAAGAATTTTAGCGTCTGCTGCTACGCTGCACTTAAATTCTTTTGCGGCAGCTTCGTCATCAAGCTTGTCCTTCTCGATATAGAGTCCGCCGTGCTTAACGTACTTGTTTTCATAGTCGTCGTCCGCTTTTTCGTGTACGTCGTTCTCGCCAAGATGATAATCTTCGGCGGAAATGACGCCCTCGGGATAAAGCATAGTATATGCTTCACCCGTAAATTCGCTTCCCAAGCGAATGTTTCCGATAAATCCGTTATACTTTTCCACACCGTTCGTACCGGGAACGTCACACGAAATCACCGCAAACAGTCCGAGTACTATTATTGCGGCGACGAGAATTGCGGTTATTATCGCCGATTTTACTTTACCCATTTTAACTCCTGTCCAAAGCGTTTAACCGAATATTCCGGCTAACGCGAACTTTTAACTCTATCATTATATATAAATTTTTTAATTCAGTCAATAAATTTTCTTGCCTTAAAAAGGTTATTTACAAGATTTTTTATGCGCAAGTGAGTGCATTGCGCATTCTATACGCTTTTTCATCATTGCACAGGTTATTTCGTAAGGCTTATTTACGTCGCCGTTATAGTGATAATTGTTTGCCGCACAGCCGCCGCTGCAAATAAATTTTGCAAAACAGCTATCGCACATCTCCCTCGTAAAGAGGCAGGACGACGCAAATTTATCCCTTGTGCTTTGGTTGAGCTTGCCCTCAAAGACGTTGCCCATTAAAAAATCTTTATCGCCCGCAAATTGGTGGCACGGATAAATATCGCCGCTCGGCACTACCGAGAAGTATTCGTTGCCCGCACCGCAGGCGGAGACTTTCTTCTGAAGGCAGACGCCGCCCTCTAAATCGACGTTGAAATGAAAGAAATTGAAGCCCTCTCCCTTGTCATACTTTTCAAGATACTTATCGCAGAGATTTTCGTACTCGTCCAAAATGGCGGGCAGATGATCTTCGTCTATTTTAAGGTCGGGAATATCGGTTACGACGGGCTCCATTGAGATGCTGTCAAAACCGTTTTCGGCAAGAAATATTACGTCCTTTGAAAAGTCGGTATTCTTTGCAGTGAAGGTTCCCCTGACGTAGTAGCTTTTATCCCCGCGCGAACGCACGAACTTTTTAACTTTGTCGATTACCAAATCAAAGCTGCCCTTACCGTTTACCGTCTTCCTAACCTCGTCGTGTACCTCTTTCCTTCCGTCGAGACTTAATACGACGTTCTCCATTTCACGGTTGAAAAAGTCAATAGCATCGTCGTCAAGTAAAAGAGCGTTGGTCGTAGTTGTGAAAAGAAATTTCTTTCCGAGCTTGTCCCCCTCCGCTCTTGCGTACGCAACGACGTTTTTTATCGTTTCAAGACACATTAAAGGCTCGCCGCCGAAAAAATCGACCTCGAGTACCTTGCGGTTGCCGCTGTTTTTTAAGAGAAAGTCTATTGCGGATTTTGCCGTGTCTTCGCTCATAAACTCGCGCGCGGAGTGATACGCACCCTCGTCGGCAAAACAATAGCGGCATCTTAAATTGCAGTCGTGGCAGATATGCAGGCAGAGGGCTTTGACTTCCTTTGACTTCAAAGGATAGGTATTTATCTCTCCCTTTAAAAACAGTCCCTCTTTTTTGAGAGCCTCCAAGTCCCCTTCGATTTCCGCAATTTTCTCTGCGGAAAGGGACGGATTATCTCCACCTTCGTATTTTGCTTTTACGTAGTCCGCCGTGTCTTTGTCGCACTCGTGCAGACTGCCGCTGCCCGAATCGTATATGTAATTTTTATCTTTATAGTTAAAAACGTGTACCATCAATAAACAAATTTAAGGAGCAGAGAATTTTCTGCTCCTTATAAATCAATTTACTTTGTTTTTTCGGGGTTTTGTTCTCTCGTAATCCTTTCACAACTTTGATTTCCTACCGTACAGCTCGTTTTGCAAGCCGATTGGCAAGTGCTTCTGCATTCGCCGCAGCCCGTTACCTTCTTTGTCTGGGGTTTTGCAATTGTCTTAATCATTTCAAATCTCCTTGGAATAGCTTTTATAGCGAAAAATTCCGCTTAAATTACTTAATTATTATAAAATAACCGAGATAAAAAATCAAGCGATTTAAGCATTGTTTTTTATATTGACGGAAATAACGCCCGAAATTCCGCCCGCAACAGCCCCTATGAGCAATTCCAAAAGAAATTTCCAGCTTAATTCAAAGGATAAAGACAGCAACGAGAATACGAGATATGTACAAATGACCGCAAGTGCGCCGTAGATAGCCCCCTTTATAAGCCCCTTTTCTCCCCTTATAAATAAAAGTCCTCCGGCTGCGATTGCCAGCACCTTAAAGACCTGATTTATGGGCTTGACTATATCAATCGGTAGGGTAAAAATCTGTATAATAAGCGTAAAAACGAGCACGAAGATAAGTGAAATGAGTATTGCCGCCAAAACGGCTTTCAAAACTTGAAAAACGTTGCTTTTCATAAAAAAACCTCTGCTTTAATCTATGCAGAGGCTTTTAAATATATTATTGACAGTCGTTATTTTTCCGTTTGATTTTTTGCCTTCTTATCTTTTTTTGGTTTTAATAAGAGCGGGTCGTCATCAGGCTTATTTTCAACGTTTTCGGTTGTCTCCGCAGTTTCTGCGGGTTTTTCTTCCGAATCCGCGCCGCCGTCTGCGGGGGCTTCGCTGTCCTCCGTTGCGGCGGGGGCTTGCTTTTCAACTACCGCGTCCGTCTGATAGATAGCCTGCTTGTCAAACTTAACGTAGCTCTTGCCTACAGATTCACTGCCGGTTTCCAATACGAAGGTGTTTTCTTCGCTGTTGACTTCAACGACTATTCCGCATACTCCGCCGATAGTCTTTACTTTGTTGCCGGGCTTAACGGCGTCGATTAAATCCTTCGCCTCCTGCTCCTGCTTTTTGCGCTTTTTGGAACTCAAGAACATCCATACTAAAAAGCCAACGAGGAATACTATTACGAAACCCCATACTAAATACGTGCTGTAATCGGGGACGTCTTCAAGCAAATACGATAACATTTCAAACACTCCGTTATTTTTTTATAACTATAATATTTTTTTGACAGTTTGGCAAGCAAAAATTCACATATTTGGATTTTTACGCCAAACTTTCACATTTTTTCGCCTTTTTAAGCGCCTTCGCCGTATTTTGAATAGAACTCGGCGGCAAACTCTTTTAAGCTGTCGGCAAAAATCGCCTCTCGCATATCTGCCATAAGCTTATGCAAAAAAGTTATGTTGTGAAGACTTAATAGCATGCCCGAAAGCATTTCGTTTACGTTGACAAGGTGTCTTAAATACGCCTTTGTGTAATTTTTACAGCAGTAGCAGTCACAATTTTTATCAAGCGGGGTAAAATCTTCGGCAAACAATGCGTTTCTTACCACTTTCTTACCCTCTGAAGTGAACGCCGTGCCGTTGCGGGCTATGCGCGTTGCAAGCACGCAGTCAAACATATCGACACCCCTCTTCACACCCTCGATAAGACAGTCGGGACTTCCAACGCCCATTAAATAGCGGGGAACGCTCTCGGGCAGGACAGGTTTTAAAGTATCGAGCATTTCGTACATTAAATGCTTGGGCTCGCCCACCGAAAGACCGCCTATTGCAATTCCGTCTACAGCGTGAGGTGCAGCCCGTTTTAAGCTTTCAAGGCGCAAATCGGCGTATAAATTACCCTGAACTATGGGAAAAAGGGCTTGGTCGTCGCGGGATTTGGCGTCAAGACAGCGGTGCAGCCAGCGCTCCGTTCTGTTCATCGCCTCCTCAGCCTGCGAGTGGGTAAAGCCGTATTCCGAACACTGGTCGAACTGCATTATTATGTCCGAGCCCAGATTTTCCTGAATTTTTATTGCCTTTTCAGGCGTAAAGAAATGCTTTGAACCGTCTATATGAGAGTTGAAATACATCCCCTCGTCGCTGATTTTGTTGAGCTTATTCAAGGAAAATACCTGAAACCCGCCGCTGTCGGTCAAGATTGGCTTGTCCCAATTCATAAACTTGTGCAAGCCGCCCGCCTTCTTTATAAGCTCGTCGCCCGGTCTTAAATATAAGTGGTAGGTGTTGGACAGTATTATCTGCGAACCCGCCTCCATCAAGTCGCGCGGATACACCCCTTTTACCGTGGCCTGCGTGCCTACGGGCATATAGACGGGAGTTAAAATATCGCCGTGAGGCGTATGAAATACTCCCGCCCGCGCCCCCGTATATTTATCGATATGCTGTAATTCGTAAGAAAAGTATTTAGACATAGTTTACCTTATATTATAAAATCATCATAGCGTCCCGCATTGTTACGGGAGTCAGGATAGCTCATTTTAGAAGCAAGCAAGACAAGGAGAGCGCGGCTTTTGCGCAGGGAGTTTACTAAGCGTAAATGACCAAGCAAAAACGCAAGCTCGACACAGTATTGCGCCGCTTATAAGATGAGCGTGGCGTCGCCAAACGAGAAAAAGCGGTATTGTTCTTTTACTGCAGTTTCGTAGAGAGATAAAACTTCCTCTCTGCCCGTAAGGGCGGCGACAAGCATTATGAGCGTGCTTTCGGGAAGATGAAAGTTGGTCACAAGTGCATCTACGCATTTGAACTTATAGGTGGGATAGATAAATATCTGCGTGTCGTCTTTACAAGCTTTTATATACCCGTTACTATCCGACGCACTCTCCAAGGTACGCACGGAGGTTGTGCCGACGGCAATTACCCTTCTTCCCTCGCGCTTTGCGGCGTTGACCGTTGCCGCAGCCTCCGCCGAAATTTCGTAGTGTTCGGAGTGCATCTTATGGTCGGTTATAATATCCTCTTTGACTGGACGGAAGGTCCCCAAGCCCACGTGAAGTAAAACTTCGGCAATCTCAACTCCCATACCACGGATTTTTTCAAGCAGCTCGGGAGTAAAATGCAGTCCCGCCGTGGGTGCCGCCGCCGAGCCTTCGTGCTTTGCGTACACCGTCTGATAGCGGTTTTTGTCCTTTAGTTGAGTTTTTATATAGGGCGGCAGGGGCATTGTGCCAAGCTTTTCGAGAATTTCTTCGAATATTCCGTCGTAAATAAATTTAACTATGCGCTCGCCCGTGAGGGTTATATCTTCAACGACAAGGGACAGCTCGTCTGAAATTTTCAGCTCTTTACCCACCGTGCACTTGCGACCGGGCTTTACGAGCACTTCCCATTTGTCGATATCATGGCGCTTTAAAAGTAGCACCTCTACCGCTCCGCCGTTTCGGGTAGTCGCAAAAAGACGCGCGGGCAAAACCTTGGTGTTGTTTACCACAAGTACGTCGCCTGCGCGGAGATAATTGGTTATATCCCTGAAAATTTTGTGCTCTACCTCTCTGGTAGCTCTGTTATAGACGAGTAGCCGAGAGCTGTCGCGCGGGTCTGCGGGAGTTTGCGCTATGAGCTCCTCGGGGAGGTCGTAATAAAAGTCACTTTTTTTGTACTGCATTTTAGTCGTTCGAATCGAACATTGACACCTGTTCGCTTTGCTTTTTAGTCATTTTGTAGCCGAGGTGCTCATAACCGCCGCGAAGTATCATCCTGCCGCGGGGAGTTCTTGCGATAAAGCCCAGCCTTAATAGATAGGGTTCGTAAACATCCTCTATCGTTCCCGCATCCTCGTTGATGGTTGCGGCGAGTGTTTCAAGACCGACAGGTCTGCCGTCGAATTTTTCTATCAATGCCCGAAGTAGCGCTCTGTCGATTTCGTCGAGCCCGAGGTTGTCTATTTCCATTTTATCGAGCGCGTACTTTGCGTCGTCAAGCGTGACGGCAGAATTGTGGTTTACGGTTGAAAAGTCGCGGACGCGCTTTAAAAGTCTGTTCGCAATCCTCGGCGTACCCCTCGAACGGTTGGCAATTTCATTTGCCGCCCTGCTTTCAATCTCTATGCCGAGGGTGCGCGCGCTGCGGGTAATTATCTCTTCGAGTTCGTCCGGGGTATACATTTCAAGACGGCAGACTATGCCGAACCTGTCGCGCAGGGGATTGGCTATCATACCGGCGCGGGTTGTTGCGCCGATTAAAGTGAATTTTTTGAGCGAGAACCTTATATTTCTTGCCCCCGGCCCCTTGCCTACGATTATATCGAGCGCGTAGTCCTCCATTGCCGAATATAAAATTTCTTCGACGCTGTGGTTTAAGCGGTGAATTTCGTCTATGAAAAGTATGTCGCCCTCGTTTAGGTTGGTAAGTATTGCCGCAAGGTCGCCGCTGCGCTCTATTGCGGGCGCGGAAGTGAGCTTTAACTGTCCGCCCGTTTCGTTTGCTATAATGTGCGCGAGCGTGGTTTTACCGAGTCCGGGTGCACCGTATAATAGCACGTGCTCGAGAACTTCACCTCTCGCTTTTGCCGCGCTCATATATACTTTTAAATTTTCTTTGACTTTACTCTGTCCGACGTAGCACTCAAGCGTTTTGGGGCGAAGTACGTTTTCCTCTACGTCGTACTCCCCTTTCGTGCTTGTTACGAGCCTGCCTTCTTCGCCGTCTTCTTCAAAATCGTCAAAAAACATATTTGTACCTTATAATTATCAGTTTTGTGAGCTGTTTTACATTCCTTTTAATGCGAGGCGTATCATATCCTCTATTGTGGTTGCGCCTTCGCTGCGTGCACGTCCGATTGCATTTACACTCTCCGTGCGTGTAAAGCCGAGGGTCATTAACGCAACTACCGCGTCCTCGTCGCCGCTTGAAACGGTTACAACCGGTGTGCCAGAGGATGTTTCGGACTTTTCAAAGAGCGAAACCTTTTCACGAAGCTCTAAAATTATACGCTCCGCAGACTTTTTGCCCAAGCCCTTGACCGCCGAAAGCCTTTTAACGTCGCCCGTCGCAATTGCTGTTGCAATATCGGCGGCGCTCATCGAGGAGAGCACGCCTATACCCGTTTTGGGACCTACGCCCGACACAGAAGTGAGCTTTATAAACATTTCCTTTTCTTCGAGCGAGGAAAAACCGAAAAGCGATGTTCCGTCCTCTTTTACCTGCATATACGTGTAGACCTCGCCCTCTTTCTTTCCTTCGAGCAAGGAATATGCCGCGCCCGAAATGGCAATTTCAAAGCCAACTCCCGAAGCCGTTTCTATTAGTGCGACGTCGGGCTTTAAATTTAAAATTTTTCCTTTGATAAAACCTATCATAATACGGATATTCAACCTCAACTGATATATTTTTACGGGCAAACTATCGGTCTATCCACCCAAACCGTCGCTCGACGTGTGCCCAACACGACTTCACGCCGTTTCGTGCGTCTATACTCGCTATTTTGCTCCGTAAAAACGCACTGCGCCTGAAACGGCTCGTTTTGCGTGATTTTACAAGGCAAACGAGCGAAGTTGTAGTGAACCCTACTACGAGTGAGTTTAACGCAGGAAAAGCCCAAAACAAGCCGTTATCAGGTGTATCGGTTAGGGTTGAATAACCGTACAACCTTTATTTAATGCCGAACATAAGTCCGAACCTTGAAGTGTGAGCGTGGCAGAGTGCGACTGCGAGTGCATCCGCAGCGTCGTCGGGACGGGGAATTTTATTGAGATGCAGAATTGAAGTTACTACGTTCATCATCTGTAGCTTGTCCGCCTTGCCGTAGCCCGTTAGCGACTGCTTTATCTGGTTGGGCGTGTATTCGTAGAGCTTGCCGCAGTATTTAATGCAGGTTAAAAGCATAACTCCGCGCGCGTGGGCTACGGGAATACCCGTAGTTATGTTCTTTGAAAAGAAGAGCTCCTCCACCGCTATTTCCTCGGGCTTGAATTTGTTGAGGATTTTGTTGATACCCTCTTCAAGCATTGCAAGGCGAACGGGCAGGCTCTCATTCTTGGGTGTGAGTACTACCCCGTAATCCACGGCAATAATATTGTCGTTCTTCTGTTTTTCCACGACTCCGTAACCCATAGTCGCAAGTCCTGGGTCAAGTCCCAAAATAATCATACCGTATTTATTGTAAAATAATTTTAAAAATAAGTCAACAATATAATTAAACGCCCGCGCAAATTTGCGCGGGCGTAATACTTTTATTGTTACTATTATTATTTATAGCTTTCGGCAAGGGCTTTGAAGGAAGGTAAAGACTTTTCGAGTGTTTCAGGGGAGACGCAATAGGAAATGCGCACGTAACCCTTGGCACCGAAGCTGTCGCCCGGAACAACTAAAAGCTCGTATTTTTTAGCCCGCTCTAAAAAGGCGTATGCATCGGGCTCCAACGCCTTGACGAAAAGATAGAACGCTCCTTCGGGCTTTACCACCTCGTATCCGTACTCTTTCAGCGCGGAATAAAGCTTGTCGCGATTATCCTTATATATGGAAATATCCGAAGTTTTGTCGTAGACCTTTTTTATAAGTTGTTGAAAGAGGTTCGGCGCACATATGAAGCCGAGCGCTCTGCCCGCGCCGCACACCGCGGCGTAGACGTCCTCAAACTCCTCCATTGCGTTATTGACTGCAATATAACCTATACGTTCGCCGGGGAGCGAAAGGCTCTTCGAGTATGAATAGCACACGAGTGTTCTGTCGTAATAATTCATTATATAGGGCACTTCAACGCTCTTATCGTAGACGAGCTCGCGGTAGGGCTCGTCGGCAATAATATATACGGGGTTGCCGTATTTTTTGTTGTGATTTTCAAGCGCGGCGCACAGCTTTTTGATGCTTTCTCTATCATAAACTACGCCGCTGGGGTTGTTGGGCGAGTTAATAATGACAGCTTTAGTCTTTTTTGAAAGTACCTTTTCAAGCTTTGCTACGTCGATCCCCAAGTTCATTTCAGTATTTTCGACAACTACAAATTTACCGCCCGCATTTTCGATGAAAACCTTATACTCGGGAAAGTAAGGCGCAAAGACTATTACCTCGTCCCCCTCGTTTAAAAGGGCGTTCAAAGAAATTGAAAGCGAAGCCGCTGCACCGCAGGTTAAGTAGAAACAGTCGGCGTTCAGATTTGTTGAAAATCTCTTGTTCGTATAGTTTGCAAGCGTTTCGCGGACGGAGTAATCTCCTTGCGCCGACGTATAGCCGTGCAGGAATACGGGATCGAAGGTGTTAATAATTTCGTTCAACGCCTCGCGCACTGCGTCGGGAGCAGGCACGCTGGGATTGCCTATTGAAAAATCAAAGACGTTTTCCACGCCAATCTCCGCCTTGCGCTTTTTGCCGTATTCGAAGAGCTCTCTTATAATAGAGCGCTTTTTGCCTAATTGTACGTTCTTCTCGTTGATCATATATTACCTCTTTAATTTATCAAAATAATCCAAAGACGGATTGACAAGGTTCTTGACGGATATAAGCCAAAATTTTGCCCTGCAATCGTGTACGGGTTTGGATTTATTTAGTTTAGTATATCATTTATTATATCATATTGTAAATAGATTTGATATAAATTGCGTTTAAAAAATTAAAAACCGCCTCCGAAACTTTCGGGGACGGTTGGGTTCAGTTGCCGCCTTAATTTTAACCGGCAAGAGTTTTTCTGAAATTTTCCATTATTTTATTCTCTATACGGGACACCTGCACCTGCGACACTCCGAGCATATTGGCTACCTCGCTCTGAGTCATATCGCGGAAATAACGCAAAATTATGACTTTTCTGTCGCGCTCGGGCAGTTTGTCAATCTCGAGTTTGAGCTGTAAAGTCTCGATTATCTCCTCCTGTCTGTCCTCTACGGGAAGTTTTTCCAATAGCTCCTGACCCTTTTCGTCTTTGTAATCGCTCTGATTGTAGATAGATACCGGCATGCGCGACGAACCCATAGTAAAGACAACCTCGCTCTCGGGCATGTTGAACTCTTCCGAAATTGCTTTTATAGTTGGCTGGGCGCCGTGTGCGGCACAATATTTTTCAACGAAAAGATTGATTTGCTTAGCGGCGCTCTTTATTGCGCGGGAAACCTTTATACTTCCGTCGTCACGCATAAAGCGCTTAATCTCGCCCGCAATCATGGGCACGGCGTAGGTCGAAAAGCGAACGTTGAACCCTTCGTCAAAGCCCGTAATCGCCTTTAACAGTCCTATACTGGCAAGCTGATACAAATCGTCGTACTCCACGCCCTTGTTGAGATACCGCCTTACGATGCTCTTTATTAAGTTGTTGTTTTCGAGTATGAGCGTCTCCTTTGCGCCCGCGTCGCCACCCTTGGCAAGGCGGATAAGTCGGTTCGTCTCTTCGACGTCAAGCATTCTCCACTTCCGTTTTAAAACTTTTAGTCATAAATACCGTAGTGCCGCCGCCGACTTTGGAGTTGACTTTGAATTCGTCCATAAAGGTCTGCATTATGGTAAAGCCCATACCCGAACGTTCGGCGGAGGGAAGCGAGGTGTAAAAGGGCTGTATTGCTTGCTCTATGTCGGCAATTCCGCCACCCTCGTCACTTACGGTTATATGTAATTGCCCGTCCTCGATTTCACATTCGAGTGTAACCGTTCCCGCTTCTTTTTTGTATGCGTGAACGGTGCAGTTCGTAACCGCTTCGGAGACGGCGGTCTTAATATCGGACAAGTCCGAGAGCGACGGATTAAGTTCAAGGCAGAACGCGGCAACCGCGTCCCTTGCAAAAGCCTGATTGCGGGGAAGTGATAAAAATTGAAGTTTAAGATAGTTGTTCGCCATAATTTACTCCGCCTTGGGTATGAGCGAGTATATCCCGCTTAAATTAAGTATTTTATCCGCCGCAAAATTGGGCTTTTGCACGTATAAGGGAATAGATAACGCCGCCGACTTTTTGTACCTTCCTATTAAAAAACCTATCCCAGTCGAGTCCATAAACGCAACGGCCGAAAGATTTATTATAATTTTTTTGGCGTTTACGTACTCGTCTATAAGCTTGTCGCACTTCGCCCGCGCAGATTGTGCCGAGCACTCGTCCATCTCTCCCGAAAGATTTATGTACAATGTTTTATCTTGAAAATAACTTGTTACAACCATAAATTCCTCCTGCGTTTTTTAAAATCTTAATACATTAAAAAGGCAATATTTTGTAAAATTTTTGGGTTAAATGAATAGTTTTGTCGGGCTGCGAATTTTAATACCGCCTAAACGGCTTGATTTTAAGGCAATACAAATTCTTAAAAAATCATTAAAATTTGTGTGCGAAAAGCCCGAAAAATTACTTGACAAAATTTTTAGGGTATATTATTATATGTAGGCATTGTGCGACACACGCAATTCCGTTGCTTTACGGGCCTTTAGCTCAGTTGGTTAGAGCGGTCGGCTCATAACCGATTGGTCCGCGGTTCGAGTCCGTGAAGGCCCACCACTATTCGCAACGGCAATTACGTAGTTACGGCCCGATAGCTCAGTTGGTTAGAGCGCCAGCCTGTCACGCTGGAGGTCGACGGTTCGAGCCCGTTTTGGGTCGCCACAAGAAATAAGCCTCATTGAGAAATGAGGCTTAAACATGCCTTGGTAGCTCAGATGGTAGAGCAACGGACTGAAAATCCGTCTGTCGGTGGTTCGATTCCGCCCCAAGGCACCATTCGCTGGTGTAGCTCAACTGGCAGAGCAGCTGATTTGTAATCAGCAGGTTGCGGGTTCGATTCCAGTCACCAGCTCCAAAAATTGAATATGGGAAGATTCCAGAGCGGCCAAATGGATCAGACTGTAAATCTGACGTCAACGACTTCGGTGGTTCGAATCCACCTCTTCCCACCAGCGTCAACCTAAATCGAACTACTTTCGGTTTAGGTTGATGTCTTTTTTTGCCCTTTTTAGCACCAAAGACGGCGGCGGTTTATGCCGCGAAAGCCGCTTGACATGAGTTGGGGCGTGTTAGGCTATTCGCCGAAGGCAAACAAAAAGCCCCCACGGGGCTGTCATGCTTGGCTCTTTGCCTAACCAAACACGCCCCATAGAGGCTCATGTCAAGCGGAACGTGGAATAAATTAGCCGGTGTCGTTATACTGTGATAATAACCTCAAATTCGAGCTTCATCAGATTTCTGCGTTGCGGTACCTTATAGGCGAGCTTCACAATCTTCGAGTAAAACAAAAAGCCCTGACTGTCGTCAGGACTTTCGCTTATGGGGCTATTAAATTGTATTTCGATTTTATCGTCAAATACTCTGCCGCTTGCCCGAATGCAAGGAACGCAAGAGGACGAATTCCGTACATTTTCGGTGCTTGCGGGAAGTCAAT
>JAFLVP010000005.1 GCA_022508265.1 Clostridiales bacterium | reverse complement strand
TTCATAATCTTTAATTACAACACTTGCATTAACGCTTTCCGTTACAGCAGAGAAAATAATTGACGTATCGCCTTCGGCAATTTTAATAAATCCAAAGTAAACGTTGTGTCCTTCGGAGCTACGAGCTTCGCTGTAAACAAGCTCATATCGAGTGTCCGCTGAATTAAATGCTTGAAGTCTGCCCGTATCAAGCATTGTCGAGCCGAGGTCTGCCTCGATAATATGTACGCCCGCGCTTATACCCGAAATAGGCATATTATAAGTGCCGCCTGCCGCTACGCTTATAGGGGTGCCTACAACGTGCCCCTCGCACTTTTCTTCACACTCGGGTTCTTCACAGTCCGTAAGGCACTTGTGGCATTCGGGACAAATATCTTCGCACTCGTGGGGCGGTGTATGTCCTTGACACTTGTCTGCGCACTCGGGCTCTTCACAGTCCGTAAGGCACTTGTGACATTCGGGGCACACATCTTCGCACGCGTGGGGCGGAGTGTGTCCTTGGCACTTGTCTGCGCACTCGGGCTCTTCACAGTTTGTAAGGCACTTATGGCACTCGGGACAAATATCCTCGCACGCATGAGGCGGAGTGTGTCCTTGGCACTTGTCTGCGCACTCGGGCTCTTCACAGTCCGAAAGGCATTTATCGCACTCTGTGCACACGTGCTCGCACTTGTGGCTTTCGTTGCCTCCGTTGTTACCGTTGTTTCCTCCGCAAGCGGTTAAGCCTGCACTCAAAACCAGACACAGACACAACGCGAGCGAAAAAAACGCTTTTGTTAATTTTTTCATTTTTTAACTCCTTTAAAATTTTTTTGTTTTACCGATTTGTAAATTGTAAATATTATTTTAAGGGCACAATGTGCCATTGTCAAGCAAAAAAAGGCACATTGTACAAATATATTTGTATGATTACTATATCGGAAATTCAAAAAAGGCTACGTGAAGCAATTAAATTCAGTGCAATTTCACAAAAAGATATTGCGGCAAAGTTAGGGATAAATCAATCAACGGTCAGTAAGTATATGCGTTTGAATAAATATCCTGCAATCGATACGTTTGCGAACTTGTGCAAAATTCTTGACGTTTCGGCAGACGATATACTCGGGTTGAAATAAATTAAAGCAGCTAAAACGCCTGCGGCGGAATTTTACGCCGCAGGCGTTTTTAATTGCGTTATTTAATCTATTTTAATATAATGGTAATATGTTGTTCAAGGAGCCTGAAAAAATTTTTTCAAAGACATGGGTTGTATGCATATGTGCACTTATATGCTGTGTTTTATGGGGCAGCGCCTTTCCGTGTGTTAAAATAGGCTACGAGCTGTTTGGCATAAATAAAAGCCACGCGCCCTCCTTAATGCTGTTTGCGGGCATTAGGTTTACTCTTGCGGGAGTGCTCGTTATCGCGTTCGGCTCCGTTACCCAAAGGAAATTTTTGACGTTTAAGCCCAAAAATTATTGGCGTGTAGGTATTGTGGCGCTCTTTCAGACGGTACTTCAATACACCTGTTTCTATATAGGTGTGGCAAACACGACGGGAGTTAAGTCGTCCGTCTTAAACGGGTTGGGAGTGTTCTTCACTATACTTGCCGCATGCTTCATCTTCAGAACGGAAAAGTTCAATTTAATTAAACTTTTGGGCTGTCTTTTGGGGTTCGGCGGGATAGTGCTTATCAATATCGGCGGCGATTTTACCTTTGATTTCACTTTTTTCGGCGAGGGGTGCGTAATACTTTCGGGGCTTTCTTCCGCCGTTGCCGCGGGGTTTGTTAAAATATTTTCAAAACACGAGAATACCGTTGCACTCTGCGGTTATCAGTTCTTTTTCGGCGGAATTGTGCTAACAATCATAGGCTTGAGCTTTGGCGGCGTAATCGCGCAGGTTAGTGTGGGCGCCGTTTTCCTCTTAATATATCTCGCGTTCCTGTCGGCGTGCGCATTTACTTTGCAGGGAACGCTGTTAAGATATAACCCCGTTTCGAAGGTTGCGGTGTTCAAGAGCACCAATCCCATCTTCGGCGCACTCTTCTCCGCAATTATTCTTAATGAATACGACCAGCTTTTGAGCATTTTTACGCTTATTGCCCTCGCTTTTGTGTGTTTGGGAATTTTTATTATCAACAAATTCGGTGAAAAAAGGAAAATCGTACGAAAAACAGAGTAAAATTTTTTAAAACGGGCGCATTTTTGTTTGTAAATTGTATTTTACTGTGTTATAATTTTCAAGTAATACTTTAAAGAGGTTTTAAAATGTTGACTGCATTGTTGGCAACCTTCGACAACGACGCGCAGTGGATTGCGTTTAACGTCGTATGTGCCATATTGGTAATACTTATATTTTTAGTCGCTCTTTTTTCGGTTATATTGGTAATGTTGCAAAAGAGCAATTCTGACGGTATTCAGGGAATTACGGCTTCAAGCGAAACTTTCTTCGGCAAGCACAAGGGTCGCTCGATTGAAAGCACGCTCAAAAAGCTGACCTGGATAATGCTGGGTGTAATCGGCGTTCTTGCAATTGCGGCTTACATTATTCAGATTGTTATCAACTAATTATAACGGGTACACATAAGCGGCTTAATTTTAAGCCGCTTTTTTTAAGTTTAGGAGAGCCGAACACGCGAAGCCCTAAGGGTGTATATTTCGCGCTTTCCGCACGGCTTGCACTTGAAATACGTTCAGTATTTCTGCGCACAATCCGCACAAAAATCATCAAAATATACTTACTTAGGGTGCACGGCAGTTTTTGCAAAAAAAGCAAAGCAAGACGAGGAGTTTGGGCGCAGGCGTATCGAATATACGTCAAGGACAAACGACAAAGTATCGCAAAGATTTTATTTCAAAAACCTTGCGAGTTCGGCTCTCCTAAACTTATGTTAATATGTTATCGGAAAATACAATTTTAGAAGGCGTTAAGAGCGGTCGGCTTAAAAACAAGACTGCCCGCGAAATTTTTTCAATACTTAAGCTACGCCAAAACGAAAAGAAAAATTTAAAAACATTGCTTTTAAAGCTCTGCGATAAGGGGGAGCTTTTTAAAACTCCTCACGGGGGATTTCTTACTCCCGAACAGGCGGGAGCGTTTAAAGGAACCCTTCGCGGCAACGAGCGCGGGTTTGCCTTTATCACACCCGAGTCGGGCGAACACGATTTCTTCGTCCCCCGCCGCTCGGTAAACGGCGCATACGACGGCGACACCGTGCTTGCCGTGCATATACCCGACACAAAGGACGAGGCACTTGTTGTAAGGGTTTTGGAACGCGGGAATAAGCAGGTTGTAGGCACGCTGTCAAAAAACAGAAATACGGCTTACGTTTATCCCGATAATTTGCGATTACCCCGCATATATGTGCCGAATACGCTTATTTCAGGGGCGCAGAACGGCTATAAGGTGGTGTGTGAAATAACCTCCTACTTGCAAGATAAAGCACCATGTGGAAAGGTTGTGGAGGTACTCGGCGAGGGTGGAGATTTGGACAGCGAGGAGCTATCTATTATCCGCGAACTCGGGCTTGAAGAGGAATTTTTGCCCGCAGTTTCAGAGGAAGCAGAGCGAGCTTCGAAGGCGCCCATCGTTTTAGACGGCAGGCGGGATTTGCGGAGCAAATTGATATTTACGATAGACGGCGAGGATACTCGGGACATTGACGACGCCGTAAGCCTTGAGAGAGAGGGCGAAAACTATATTCTGGGCGTGCATATTGCGGACGTCAGCTATTACGTTAAGCACAATTCTACGCTTGACAAGAGCGCCTATGCTCGCGGGACAAGCGTGTACTTCCCCGACAGAGTTCTGCCTATGCTTCCCAAAGCGCTTTCCAACGGGGCGTGCTCGCTCAACGAGGGCGAGGACAGATATACTCTCTCCTGCGAGATGAAATTCAATAAAGAGGGCGAACGGCTATCATACGATATTTTTAAGAGCGTTATAAGCTCTTCGCACCGCACAACATATACGGAAATTGCCGCGCTTTGCGAAAAAGACCCCCAAGTATGCCGCAAATACGGCGATTTAACGGAAATTGTGAGCGATATGGCGGACCTGTGTGTTGCCCTTGAATCGAGGCGCAAAAGTGCGGGGGAAGTAAATCTTGAAGTCAAAGAGGCGCATATTTATATTGACAATGACGGGGAAATAGTTATACCTACCGCCGAGAGAAATATTGCGCACAGAATAATAGAGCAGTTTATGATTTGCGCAAACGAGGCGGTTGCGGAATTTTTGCAGAGTAAGAGCGCGCCCTGCCTTTACAGAATTCACGAGCCGCCCGCACCCGAAAAGTGCGAGAAATTTGCAGATTTTTTGCGCGATTTGGGGCTAACCGTCAAACTCGACTACGACAGCGTTACGCCTAAAGATTTCCGCAATATTCTGACTGAATCGCAAGACTTGCCCGCATATTCGGTAATAAATAAAATTATGCTTCGGACCATGCAGAAGGCAAGGTACTGCGAGCGCAATTTAAAGCACTTCGGGCTTGCATCCGAGTGCTACTGCCACTTTACCTCCCCTATCCGCCGCTATCCCGACCTGTTCGTTCACAGAGTTATTAAATGCGTTTTGGACGGAAAAAGTTTTGAAAGGTACGATCAAATTGCAAATATGGCGGGAATTGACTGCTCCGAAAGAGAGCGCGTAGCCGACGAGGCGGAGAGAAAGGTTGACGATTTGTACAAGCTGGCGTATATGTCTGAGAAGCTTGGGGAAACCTACGATGCCGTAATTTCGAGTGTGACGGGCTTTGGAATTTTCTGCGAGCTTGACAATGCAATCGAGGGACTTATAAGGCTTGAAGATTTGCCTGACGACGCCTACGAATTCTTTGAAAACAAATTTTTGCTTAAGGGGCGGAAACACTCTTATAAAATCGGCGACAGTATAAAAGTTGAAGTTGCGGACTGCGATTTGGGAACGATGAAAGTATTGTTTATTCCCGCGCTCTAATTCAATTGCCCCCCATATATGCTTGAATTAACGATATTTTAGGTGATTTTATGAAGCAGATTGCTTACAACAGATACGCCACTTACGAGTATTTCATAATTGAAAAATTCGAGGCGGGAATAGTTTTGGAAGGAGCCGAAGTTAAGTCTTTGAGAGCGGGAAACTGCAATCTTAAAGACAGCTTTTGTTTGCTTCGCGGAGGCGAGCTTACGCTGAAAAATCTGCACATTACTCTCTACGATAAGGCGGGGGCTTACTCTTCCAAAGATTCAAAAAGAGACAGAAAACTGCTCATGCACAGAAAGGAGCTTGACAGACTTGCGGGAAAGATTAACGAGAAAGGATATACGATTGTGCCCCTCTCCCTCTACTTTTCGGGCAGTTTGATAAAAGCCGAAATTGCTCTTTGCAAGGGCAAACAGAACTACGATAAAAAGCGCACAATTGCCGAGCGGGACCAAAAGCGCGCGCTCGACAGGGCTATTAAGGAATACAAAATTTAATGACGGCACAAAAAAATCCGACCGTGCAAATCTGCGCGGTCGGATTTAATTTTTAAAATTATTTTACCCGGCTTGGCGTTGCGGTGTAGGTTACTACTACCTTTTCGCCGCCGCGACGGACCGTAATTTCTATCGTGTCGCCCATGCGTGCAGAGATGAGCGTGTCGTTCAGATGATATACCCTCGTGACGTCCCTGTCCTCGTAAACCGTTCCGTCACCGCCCGAAATTTTAATATGCGTTACGACGTCGTTTATTTTAAATTCGTTGCCTTCGGACAGCGTTTTGTTGGAAGTGACCGTAACCTTTTCCTCGATTACGGCAACGTTCTTCTCGTTATCCCAATATGCGCCCGTGCTCTTTGCCGCGCAGGTTGCGGGGAATACGACGCAGTCGACTCCCGTCGTAGTGGCGTAGCTTCCGCCGCCCCTTCCTTCGAAATTGTCGCGCATAAGCTTCCAAAGGCGTTTTACTATATTCCCCGGCAGAGCAAAGCCCATATTGTCTATGTCGTCTGCCACGTTTTTGGAATTTACTATGCCGACGAGCTTGCCCGTTTTGCTTGAAAAGAGTCCGCCACCCGAATTTCCGCCGTTTATCGCAGTGTCCGTGCCGATTACGCGGTAGTCGAGAAAATAATCTTCACTGCCCGCATGCTCGTCTGACAAGTTCAACTGGATAATCTGGCTCTCTTTAGTTATGGTGCCCGAAGTTACGTTCATACCGTCGCCCTCGGGATTGCCTATCGCATAGACGTCCTCTTTTACGTAGACGTCGTCACTCTCTTCAAACTCGGCGGCAATGGCACTGCTGTTTTTAAGAACTTCGCTGCCCGTGACCTTTAAAAGAGCTATATCGTTTGCAACAGACGCGGAAACCACTCGTGCGTTTATGCAGTAGTCCTCGTCGCCGAAGACGGTGGTATCGTAAATACCATCGGATAACGCCGACGGTGTCTTTATTACCTTGCTGCTGATTTTATAGTTTACACCCCGGGTGTCCTGTCCGTACAGATAGAGGCGGACGTCCGTACATATGGGGTTTATCGCCGCATCGTCATAGACCACGTGGCAGTTGGTAATAACGTACGCGTCGCCCTTTTCCTTATCGATATCGACGATTACGCCTGCGCCCGAATACACGGCATTGTATGTTACGGGGTTTCCTCTGTACGTGGTATTGCATTTAAAGCCGGCAAGTATGGAAACAGCGGACAAAAGCGAACGGTTTGCGTTCCTTTGAGGGGCAAATTCCTCTTCAAGCTCCTCTTTTGTGTAGCTTAAATACTTTTGAAGAAATTCCTCCACGGTCATATTTTCCTGACCCGGAACGGTCTTTGCAAGCTCGTAGTAGTCGAACGCGGTTGCGTTTTGTCCGTCCTTTCCGTCTTTACCGTCCACGCCGTCAGCGCCGTTCAGTCCCGCCGACATAAAGCAGCCGCAAATTCCTATCGTAAGAGCAGATATCGCACAAACAGCGGCAGTTAAAAGTTTTTTCATAATTACTCCTTAAAATATTATAGGCACAATATAATAAAAGCAACACAGACTGTGCTACTTTTATTGATAAATTACGCCGTTTTTTATAAAATTACACCGTTTTGTTTTAAAAGCTCGCGGGCGGATTCGACACTGTCGGGACCCGTTGCGTTTTTGACGGGCGCAAATTCCTTGTCTCTTTCAACCTCGTACGCAAGACAGCTGCCCATATGCGCAACCATATCCACGACGAGCGTTTCGAATTTATAACCGCAGGGTTCGGTGGGGATGACCCTCTCGCCGTTTTCAATGTGCGGTATTGCCTTTTTGGCAAGATGATAGGGAAGCTTGCCCGAAAGCGTAAGGTTTAAATCGTGGACATTGAAAAGATAGTTTAGCGTCACGCCGTAGCGGTACACGAGCTCGCCCTTTTTCTTCTTGTTTTTGAGCTCATCGGGCATTTCGTAGTACTCAACTATAGTGGGCTTGCCCTTTTCAAGGCATAAAACGCCGACTTTCTCATCCGCGCACGCCTTTTTCACAACCTTTGCGCCGCACCTAAAACCGCTTAAAACAGTTGCACCTATAAAGGCGGGGTCGCAAATTCTCTGCAAGACGTTGTCAACGCTGTACACGTTGAGCCACTCCACGTTTTCGCGCTCCAAAACCCTTGAAAGTCCGCTGTTGACAAGCGATGAATACCATCCCCCGTTTCCGTTTGGCGCGAGGGATACGCGGTGCTTTTCGTTGAGGTAAATTTTGCCCTCGAAATCGCAGGTGGGCGCCACGTCCTGCTTGAAAAATTTAACTCTGTCGCGCGGGTAGCCGAAACAGTTATGATCTTCGAAAAATTTGACCGTTTCGTCGTGATTTTCCACGCTGGTCATAACAAGTAGCAGAAAGTGCCTGCCTGTACGCGCGGTTACTTCCTGAATATTGTTCATTTGCTGTTCGAATATGGAAAGTTCTCTCGTTTCTCCGATATTGAACATGCCCTTGGGCTTCGCAAAGCCAAGACGCGAGCCCTGACCGCCCGCCAAAAGTACGGCTGCAACCTTGCCTTCCGACAAAAGATTGAGCCCGACAGTTTCGAAATTTGATTTTCTGCGCATAATATCCTGAACGGTCGCCGCCGTTACGGGAGATAATTTGCCGCGCTTTTTTGCCTGCGTATGCAGCTTTTTGACAATTGAAAAGTTTGTATTTTCTATATCTTCCAGAAGCTGCTTGCGCTCGGCTTCGGATAGCTCTTCGTAATATTCAAGAAGATGAGCTTGTCCCCTGTCTTCAAGGAAAAGCTTTGTTCTTTCAAAGTTCATTAATATACCTGATTAAATTTTTTGGTTAATCTATTATATTCTTTTGTGAAAAATCTGTCAATAAATTTCGCAAATTTACTCTAATCTATTGTAAATCAAGTAAAATTATTATATAATAGTGATAATAATAGTGGATTTGACCGCTTTTATGCGAAGGAGATAAGATGTTTTGTAATCAATGCGGAGAAAAACTTACGCTTATGTACGCCGACGGCGAGGGGCTCGTTCCCTATTGTAAAAATTGCGGGGAGTTCAGGTTTGCCACCTTTGCAAGCGCCGTAAGTATGGTAGTTACCAATAGACAGAAGGATAAAATTTTGCTTGCAAAACATTTGGGACAGAAAGATTATATTCTGTTTGCGGGATATATAAAAAAAGGTGAAACCGCAGAAAAAGCGGTGACGAGGGAATTCAAGGAGGAGACCAAGCTTGACACGGTTAAGTTCAAATATATGTCCTCCCGCTATCACGAGCCCAAAAACGTGCTTATGTTCAACTTTCTATTGGTTGCCGAGGACGGAGAGCCCGTAATCGATACGAAAGAGCTTGAAGAAGTAAGATGGTTCCCCGTTGACGAGGCGCTTTCGTACATCAGACTCGATTCCACGGCAGAGTTATTCTTAAAAAATGCCCTGCCTGAATTGAAAAAAATTTAAAGGAGAGAAAAAAATGGGAATTAACACATTACTTGCGGGCTTGCCCGGTTGGGGAATAGCTCTTATTATCGTGGGCGCAGTACTTTTATTGCTTGCGATAATAATTATCGGCTGGTATATTTCCACACACAACAAACTTATCAGGATGAAAAACGGCGTTGAGGAGGCATTTTCCACTATCGACGTCTACCTCAAAAAGAGGTTCGACCTTATCCCCAACGTGGTTGAAACGGTTAAGGGCTACGCAAAACACGAGAGTGAAACCTATCAGAAAATTACCGACGCACGCGCGAAACTCGGTTCGGCGACCACTCCCGAAGAAAAGATTGCGGCAGATAAGCAGATGACTACCGCGGTGAGAAGCCTTTTTGCCGTTGCGGAGAACTATCCGCAGCTTAAAGCAAACACCAACTTTATGGATTTGCAGAATCAGCTCAAATCTATGGAGGGAGAAATTGCGCAGTCGAGAAAGTATTACAACGCAAACGTGCGCGAATTTAACATTGCGATTCAGTCCTTCCCTACCTCTATCGTTGCCAAAAAGATGAAGCTTGAAAAGGCTTTGCTATACGAAGTGGACAGCGTGGAAGAGAGGCAAAACGTAAAAGTTTCCTTCTGATTGCCAAAAATATTTTACAAGCCGAAAATGCGTTTTCGGCTTGTTTTTTAAGGAGAAAATATGAGAAGAAAGGTAGAATTTTTGCCTTGTTTATGTTTTTTTGCTCTCTTGTTATTACTTGCGGTTTGCATATTTAATGTTTCTCCGCAAAATTATGCCCTTGCAAGCACTTCGGACGAGAAGGGCGCATACGACTTTTATTTTAAAAATTACGACGTAACCTACGACGTCAAGAAAAACCGCGAAATCGACGTAACCGAGGTTCTTACCGTCGACTACACGGGCTACGCAAATACGGGCTTTATACAGTATATTCCCGTAAACGGCGGCGAGCAGGTAAAAAACGTTAAAGTTACCGAAAATTCAAAAAGCGTACCTTTTACCGTATACAGCGAAAGTGTGTACGGCGTAACTTTTTTATGTCTTGATATAGGCAGTTCGTCATTAAAAGCAGACCAAACCCACACCTACACAATTAAGTACAAATACTGCCTGACGCGTGCGCAAGAGGGCAAAAATATACTTTATCTCAATGCGATAGGCGTTGACAGACCGGCATATTGCCATATCGAAAAAGCAACCGTAAAGTTTATTCTTCCGAATGGTTATTTAAGAGGAAAATGCACTTACGGCTCTCTTCTTTCCGAAAAAGAGCTGCCCCTTATCACTAAAAGCGAAACGGAAATAGAAGTTACTCCTACGGCTCTTAAATACAACGAGGGCATAACCGTGCGGTTAGAATTTGAGGACGGTGTGCTATCAACTTACAGCGAATTTACACCCTATTGGTTTGCCGTTGCGGGCGGGGCAATTTTAGTTATTTTACTTTTTTTGAAGCTTGTCGTATTCAAGGACCGAAAGATAATCCCCGTAGTAAATTTCGAAGCGCCGAACGGCACCGATCCTCTTATGATAGGCAAGCTTGTGGACAACAAGGTAAACAGCGAGGACATCACCTCTATGATTTACTATTGGGCGGACAAAAAGTATATTAAAATCAATTTCGACGACAAGGACGACCCCGTGCTTATAAGGGTTATGAAAAGCCTTCCCGACAGCTGTCCCGACTACGAAAAGATTATGTACAGAGGTATTTTTGCGGGCGGCGAAGCTGTGAAGATCAGCTCGTTGGAGGGCAAATTCTATGCAACTGCGCAGAAGGTTACCTCTATTGTCAATTCGCAGACCAAAGGACTGTTTACGAGCACCAGTATCTCGTTATCCTTGATTTTTGCGCTTTTGGGCGGGCTCTTACTCGGACTTGCACCCTTTATTTTGGGGTCGCAAATTGCGAGCAATTATTTGCTCATTATTCCCTTTATTTCGCTACTACCGGCTCTTGTAGTTTACGGACTTTCGGAATCGGTCAAATACAGCTCACTCAAAATTTCGAAGAAAAAAACGGTGCTGTACTGCGGGGGAATTGCACTACTGTGCGCGGCTCTGTGCGGAATTTATATTGTTGCGGTTCCGAGCTACGTTATTGATTATCTTCCCAAAGCAGTCATCTCTATCGTAAGCGCACTCATCGTGTGCCTTTCGGTTTCGCTTATAACCAAATCCGAAAAGTACACCAAGGAGTTGGGCGATATTATCGGGTTTAAAAACTTTATTACCCTTGCGGAGAAAGACCAGCTCGAAAAGATGATAGAGGACGACCCGCAGTACTACTATCATATACTGCCCTACGCGCAGGTTTTGGGCGTTTCGGACATATGGGAGCAGAAGTTCGAAGGTATTACCGTTGAACCGCCTTCCTGGGCGACGGGTAGCGGAGATTTGCTTGGCAGTATGATAGAGTTCCACATTATAAACAGCATTTTAAGAGCGAGTATGCTGAAAATGGCGGCAAAAATGATAACCGCCCCCTCCTCTCGCGGGGGAAGCGGTCGTGGCGGTTTCGGCGGAGGACACGTCGGGGGCGGTCACGGCGGCGGCGGTTTCAGAGGCAGATAACAAAAACGCAGGCAAAATTGCCTGCGTTTTTTAGTAAGTTTAGTTTTAGCATTTGGTTTATTATTCAACGCCGACGACGTTGATTTTGATTTTAGAGGAAATACCTTCCATAAGTTTAAGCTCGATTTCGTACTCTCCCACAATCTTTATGGGCTGGGGAAGCACGATTTTTTTCTTATCAACGTTATATCCCGCCTCCTGCAACGCGTCAGAAATATTCGCGCCCGTGACCGAGCCGAAGACCTTTCCCTTTTGTCCCGCTTTTATTTTTACGGTAAAGAGCTTGCCGTTAATTTCCTTTGCAAGCGCCTGCGTAGCCTTGATTTCTTCAGCTTTGTGATAGTCCGCCGCTGCCTTTTTCTGGTTGATATCGTTTATTTTAGATGCGGTTGCCGCCTCCGCAAAACCTTTTTTTATTAAAAAATTGCGGGCATATCCCTCGTTTACGTCCACTATTTCGCCCTTTTTGCCCTGTCCTTTGACGTCCTGCAATAATACTACTTTCATATGAGCAACACTCCTTTAGTGATATATATCATTTTACAACTCCACGCCCTTTTTGTCAAGGGCACCGCATATTTTAACCCTTTCCGCACAAAATAAATTCGGAGGGTTCATAATGGAAAACGTTAATCCCAAAATTTCCTGCGACGTAGCAGGCTGCAAGTACAATCACGCAGGCTGCAACTGCACGCTTGACCATATCAAGGTCGGCTGCACTTGCGGTATGAGCGAATGTACCTGCTGTGAAAGCTATTCCGAAAAGATTTAACTTTAAATAGCTTTACTCCAAAAGAGCGCGAGGAATTTCCTCGCGCTCTCGTTCTATTTGTTGAAATTGTCCTTTAAGGAAACTATTTCGCTGAGCACAAGTCCGTTTTGGGCGCTCTTTTTATAGTAGCCCTCGCGGATAAGCTGGAACGCTTTGTTTTCTTCGCACTCTGCAAGATAGGGTTCGGCTTTTCCGTGGAATATCTTTTCGCTGTCGTAGTTGAGACGCTCTGCATAGTCTTGGTCGGGGTATTCCTCGTCCTTTAAAAGAGATTCGTAGTGCCTGAACTCGGCGTCCACGCCGTATTTGCAGTCAACCCACTGCACGACGCCCTTTGCCTTGATATCCGAAGTAACGCCGCTTCCGCTCTTGGTTTCGGGATAATAGGTGCAAAGAATTTCTTCGACCTCGCCGTTTTTATCGAGCTTTACGTCGTCGCAATGCACGATATACGCGCCTTTTAATCTTACGTTGCCGCCCTTTTGCAGTCTCTTATATTTGGGCGGGGGATTGAGCGAGAAGTCGTTTCTATCGATATACACGCTGCCCGTGAATTTGACCTGCCTTATGCCGCCGTCCTCGCGGGTGGGGTTGATTTCGAAGGGCAGTTCTTCCTCGCCCGAATAGTTGGTTAAAGTGAGCTTTACGGGGTTGATAACCGCCATCGCGCGCTCTGCGTTTGCGTTGAGGTTGTCGCGTATGCAACTGTCGAGCTGAGCCGAATTGACCACCGAATATGCCTTAGCTACGCCCACGTCGGCACAGAATTTTTTGAGCGCCTCGGGGGGAACTCCCCTGTTCTTCAAGCCCATAATAGTGGGCATTCTGGGGTCGTCCCATCCACTTACTACCTTCTCGTCCACAAGCTTTTTTAAATAGCGCTTGCTCATTAAAGTGTTTGTTATATTAAGTCTTGCAAACTCTATCTGTCTGGGAAGAGGTGCGGGGAATCCCGCCTTTTCCACGAACCAATTATAAAGGGGTCTATGATTTTCAAATTCGAGCGAACAGAGCGAATGGGTAATTCCCTCTATCGCGTCGGACACGGGGTGCGCGAAGTCGTACATAGGATATATGCACCACTTGTCGCCAGTGCGGTAGTGCGGAACGTGCGCTATGCGGTAGACGACGGGGTCGCGCATATTGAGGTTGGGCGAAGCCATATCTATTTTGGCGCGCAGAACTTTTGCACCGTCGGGATATACGCCCGCTTTCATTTCGCGGAAAAGCTTTAAGTTTTCCTCTATGCTCCTGTTCCTGTAAGGCGAAAGCGTGCCCGGCTCGGTCAGCGTGCCGCGGGTTGCGGTAATTTCCTCCGCCGAGAGGTCGCAGACGTACGCGTTGCCGTCTAAAATGTACTTTTCGGCTATTTCGTAGAGCCTGTCGTAGTAGTCGGAGGCAAACACGAGCCTGTCGTATTCAAATCCGAGCCACTTTACCGCCTCGCAGATGGAATTTACGTATTCGTAGTCCTCTTTGGCGGGGTTGGTATCGTCCATTCGCAAATTGAGTTCACAGCCGTACCTCTCCTTTACACCGAAATTTATGCACATTGCCTTGATATGGCCTATGTGCAAATAACCGTTGGGTTCGGGAGGGAAGCGCACCAAAAGCTCGTTGTTGCGGCTTTCGAACTTGCCCGCCAAAAGTTCCTCGTTTATAATCTGTTCAATAAAATTTGTAGCCTCGGGAAGTTTCATTTTAATTTCCTTATTATGATAAACCTGTGATTTTGCCGTTTTCGTCGATATCGATATGCTCGGCGCCGGGAACTTTCGAAAGTCCGGGCATAAGCATTATTTCGCCCGCAACCGCCACGACGAAGCCCGCGCCGCCCTTGTAGATAATATCGCGCACGTGGACCTTAAATCCCGTAGGACGGGCAAGCTTTTTGGCGTCGTCTGAGAGCGAATACTGCGTTTTCGCGATAATTACGGGAGTACCGCTGATTCCCTTCGCCTCAATATCCTTGATTTTCTTAAGTGCGGTTTCGGAAAACTCCACGCCGTCGCCGCCGTAAATCTTTTTGACGATATCCTCCGTCTTTTTGACGATACTGTCATTTAAATCGTAGGTATAAGACAGTTTCGAAGGGGTTTCGCACTCCTGTAATACTGTTTTTGCAAGCTCTTTACCGCCCTCGCCGCCGTGCAGGAACACGTCGGTAAACACGGCTTTTGCGCCCGCGTTTTCGCAAGCCAATAAAACGGCGTCAATCTCCGCCTGCGTGTCGGTTATAAATCTGTTCATTGCCACAACTACGGGCTTGTTAAATACAGTTTTGATATTTTCAATATGCTTTAAGAGGTTGGGAAGTCCCGCCTTTAAGGCATCGATATTCTCTGTGGAAAGCGAGCTCTTATCCGCCCCGCCGTGAAGCTTTAAAGCTTTGACGGTTGCAACCACTACCACGCAGTCGGGCGCAATTCCCGCTATTCTGCACTTGGCGTCGATAAATTTCTCCGCACCGAGGTCTGCGCCGAAGCCCGCCTCCGTTACGGTGTAATCGGCAAGCGTCATTGCAGTATAGGTTGCGCGAACCGAGTTGCAGCCGTGCGCGATATTCGCAAAGGGTCCGCCGTGAATTATTGCGGGAGTACCCTCGAGAGTCTGAACGAGGTTGGGCTTTATAGCGTCCTTTAAGAGGGTCGCCATTGCGCCCTCGGTATTGAGCTGTTTTGCGCGGACGAAGTTGCCCTTGCCGTCAATACCGATAACGATATTGCCAAGACGGGTCTTTAAATCGACAAGGTCTGTTGCAAGACACAATACTGCCATTACCTCCGATGCGGCTGTAATTTCAAAGCCCTCGTGCCTGTCATAGCTTGCACAGCCCTTCATATTGCCCGCTTCGCTATGCAGGGTTATATCCCTTAAGGCGCGGTCGTTCATATCCATACAGCGGCGGAAGTACACTTCCTTTATGTCGAGAACGTTTCCGCGAAGAATATGGTTGTCTATCATAGAGCAAAGCAGGTTGTTTGCCGCAGTTATTGCGTGCAAATCGCCCGTGAAGTGCAAATTTATATCCGCCATAGGCACGACCTGCGCATATCCGCCGCCTGCCGCTCCGCCTTTAATACCGAACACCGGTCCGAGCGAAGGTTCTCTCAAAGTAAGGCAAGCCCTTTTGCCGAGTTTCGAAATACCGTCGGCAAGACCAATGGAGACGGTAGTTTTACCCTCGCCGCTCGCCGTGGGGTTTATCGCCGTTACAAGAATGAGCTTTGACTTGGGATTTACCTTTTTGAGGTCTATTTTGGCTTTGTATTTGCCGTAAAGCTCTAAATTATCCTCGTTAAGTCCGAGTTTTTTTGCTATTTCGCGGATGTCGCGCATTTTACAGCTTTCCGCAATTTCAATATCTGTCAACATAATTTCACCCTGAAAATAAATTTTCTATTATTATAGCATAAGTAAAGTGCCGATGTACATTATTTAAAGCCGGTTTTCTTAAAAAAATTAACTTTTCAACCGCTTGACAACAACAGCGTAAATTTACTAAAATTAACTCAGTTAAACGTCCATATTATCCAAATATGGCAAAGGAGAAATTTATGGCAGAGAAAAAAAGAGCCGTTACAATGGAAAAGCTTGTAGCGCTTTGCAAAAATAGGGGCTTTATATTCCCCGGAAGCGAAATTTACGGCGGACTTGCCAACACCTGGGACTTCGGACCTCTCGGCGTTGAGTTCAAAAACAACGTAAAAAAGGCTTGGTGGAAAAAATTCGTTCAGGAAAGCACCCTCAACACGGGACTTGACAGCGCAATACTTATGAACCCCCGCACCTGGATAGCTTCGGGACATCTCGGCGGATTTTCAGACCCGTTGATGGATTGCAGAAGCTGTAAATCACGCCACCGCGCCGACAACCTTGTTGAAGATTACTGCAAAAAGCACAACCTTGATGTCAAGGTTGAGGCTATGGACAACGACGAGCTTGAAAAGTTTGTAACCGAAAAGAAAATAGTTTGCCCTGTCTGCGGCAAGAGCGATTTTACGCCGATTAGAAAGTTCAACCTTATGTTTAAGACGTTTCAGGGCGTTACGGAGGATACCGTAAACACGGTTTATCTCCGCCCCGAAACGGCGCAGGGTATATTTGTAAACTTTAAAAACGTGCAACGTGCGTCGCGTATGCGCGTGCCTTTCGGCATAGGTCAGACGGGTAAATCTTTCCGTAACGAAATTACGCCCGGCAACTTCATTTTCCGCGTGCGCGAATTCGAACAGATGGAACTTGAATTTTTCTGTAAGCCCGGCACAGACCTCGAGTGGTTTAACTATTGGAAGGAGTACTGCAAAAACTTCCTCTTATCCTTGGGGCTTAAAGAGGAAAATCTCAAACTTCGCGACCACTCGCCTGAAGAGCTGTGCTTCTATTCAAAAGCCACGACGGACTTTGAGTACAACTTTGCCTTCGGCTGGGGCGAGCTTTGGGGAATTGCCGACAGAACGGACTACGACCTTAAACAGCATCAGGAAGAGTCCGGCGAAAATATGGAATATACCGACCCCGTAACGAACGAAAAATACGTTCCCTACGTTATCGAGCCCTCGCTCGGTGTGGAGAGGTGCGTGCTCGCATTCCTTACAGACGCCTACGACGAGGAGGTTTTGGACGCCGAAAAGAACGACGTGCGTACCGTTATGCACCTGCATCCCTTCCTTGCACCATACAAGGCGGCAATTCTGCCCCTTCAGAAGGGGCTTGCCGACAAGGCGGACGAGGTTTACAAGAAACTTGCAAAGAAATTTTCCGTAACCTACGACGTTACGGGTTCAATCGGCAAGAGATACCGCCGTCAGGACGAAATAGGCACGCCGTATTGCATAACGGTTGACTTTGATACCCTTACCGACGACACCGTGACCGTGCGCGACAGGGACAGCATGCAGCAGATAAGGCTTAAAATCGACGAGCTTGAAAGCTATATTGAAAAAAGTTTGGAGTTTTAGTTCGCAAAAATTAAATTTTAAAAGCCGCCCGCAATCTTGCGGGCGGCTTTAAATTTTCAGGTCTGAAAATATATCAATCGTCTTTGCCGGAGTTGTCGTTTATATATTTTTCAAGCATATTCTTTCCTATCTTTTTGCCGACTCCGAAGAGCTTTTCTTTAAAAGTTGTCTTTTGCTTTTTCTCCTCCTCTTCGACGCTGCCCGCAAAATTCAAATCTTTGCAGGGGTCGAAAACGACGTAGCCGCACTCAACGGCATAGGCAAACACGTTTTTGAGCACACCCTCCATAACGGGTTTGATACTCTCCTCCGCCCTATCGACGACGCTCAAGATTGCAACGGGCTTAATTGTGCTTATGTATTTTTTGCCGAGCGCGGGAATTAAATAGTTGTCGATAATCGTGCCTATATCTTCAAAATACTTGCTTGAAACTTTGTGTTTGGAGCCCTTTATTATACTTCCCGAAACGGCTAAATCGTACCACTCCAAAATAACGTGCGAAAAGCGGTATTTTGTTTTAACGGGAGATAAGAGCCACCGTGCGAGCTTACCTATTCCGCCAAACAAAAGCGGAATAACCTGCACGATGAGCATAATTATGGAAAATACGATAATTATTATGTCGAGGGCGACGTGGGACGCCGCATACTCCCCGCCCACGGTGGAAAAGACTATCGCTATTATCGAAATTGCAATAGAGAGCAGGCGCACGAGGAACTTAAAGACTTTTAAAGCCCTTTTGGTGCGCAAAAGATGTTTTGTGTCGGAGCCGCCGCCGAGGAATAAAATTAAGAGCACGATAAACAGTACCGCGTACACGCCGAGCAGAACGTAGAGCGTGATGCTCAAGCCGAACGAGAGCTTTTTATAGAGCGCCGTAAACAACACGTACGCCGCATATAAAATTGTAAAAATCGCGCTAAAAGACAGCGTAAGAATGTTCATACGCCTTGAAATTACCGCACGGTTGGAATACACGTTCTTTACAAAACAACGAATATCAAACAAATCCTTGGCAAGGGTAAACGTTTCTTCCGCGGAAATGGTGTGCCTTATATTTACTTTTTCTTCTTTCTTTTCCTTATCGTCCATAGCTGTATTATAACACTTCCCCGTACTCTTTGTAAAGAGCGTCGAGGCGTATTTTTAACTCCTCCAAATTTTGCAAAAGCTGCCCGACCTTTTTATAATCTGCCGCAACTTCGGGGTTTGAAAGTTGGGCATTTATTTGCTCCTCCTCGCGTTCAACGGCACATATGTCCGCCTCAATTTTTTTTATGCGCTCTTTTTTGCGCGCCTCGGCAGCCCTCTCCTTTGCCGAACGGAAGCTTGCGTTTTTCCTCTCTTTGTACTCGAAATTTTTTATTTCTTCCTCTCTTTGCCGCTCGGCTTCGGCAAGCTTTTGCTTCTCGCTTGTGAAAAATTCGTAGCCTCCGTCATAGGTTTTAAGGGTGCGATTTTCAATTTCGACAATCTTTCCCGCAAGCGCAGAGATAAAATATCTGTCGTGGGAGACGAATAAAAGCGTACCTTCATAATCTGAAAGCGCCCTTTCGAGGCTCTCTCTTGCAGGCAGGTCAAGGTGGTTTGTCGGCTCGTCGAGGATGAGGAAATTGCCTCTTTCGCTTTCGAGAATACATAGCGCGAGCTTTGCCCGCTCCCCGCCCGAGAGTGCGCCGACGGGCTTTTGCATATCCTCTTCGAAAAGTCCGGCGCGGGCGAGGGCGCTTCTTATTTCGGTCTGCGTATATAATACGTGCCTCTCCCAAAGCTCTGAAAGTACGGTGTTTTGCGTGTTGAGGTTCAAACCCTCCTGGTCGTAATAGGCAATTTTAACAAACCGCCCCAAACCGATATTGGGGATTTTATTTGCAACAATTTGCTTTAAAAGGGTAGTCTTGCCCGTGCCGTTTTCGCCCGTCAGAGCAACTCTTTCACCCCTCTTAATTTGTAATTGCCCCCCACATATGAGCCGTTTACCACCAATTTCAAGGTTTAAATCTTTAATTTCAAGCACGTTTTCGTAAGAGGGTTCGTCAAAGTTAAAGGTAAATTGGGGTGCGCTCGGCGGAGTGTATGGCTTTTCGAGTATTTGCATTTTTTCAAGCTGTTTGACCCTGCTCTGCGCCGATTTAGCGGTAGTTGCCCGCACTATGTTTTTGTCTACGTAGGTTTGCAGTTTTGCCCGCTCTTCCGCCTGCGCCTCGTACTCTTTTAAAAGTCTTGCATTGCGCTCGGCCTTTAAAACCTTGTACTTGGAGTAGTTTCCCGAAAAAGATATAAGCTTGCCGTTTTCGATTTCGAGCATTCTATTGCACAGTCTGTCAAGAAAATATCTGTCGTGCGAAACGACAAGTATTGCCCCTTTAAAGCTTGAAAGATACTCTTCAAGCCAAAACAGCGTGGGAATATCGAGGTGGTTTGTGGGTTCATCCAAAATAAGCAAATCTGGTTCTTCCAAGAGAAGACGGGCAAGCTTTAACCTCGTCTTTTCGCCTCCGGACATCGTGTCTACGATTTGGCCGTACAAGCCGTTAAAGCCCATACCGTTGAGTACGGTTTTTATCTTGACTTCTATATTGTAGCTGTCGTGCGAGGCGATGTAGGAGTTGAGATTTTCTATTTTTGACGAAATATCCAAAAACTCTTTCGAGCCGTATTCGCACTCCGAAAGACGGAGAGAAAGGGCGTTGAGTTTTTCTATTGCCGCCGTCTGTTCCTTGAAAATTTCAAGCATTTCGCCGTATACGGTGTTGCCGCTCTCGTATCCGCCGTTCTGCTCAAGATAGCCTATTTTAATTGTATTTTTTTGCGTAATTGAGCCATAGTCGGGGGGCAATTCGCCTAAAATAAGCTTAATTAGGGTAGTTTTACCCTCTCCGTTGGCGCCGATTAAGCCAACCCTCTCCCCTTCGTGAAGAGTAAAGGATACGTCTGAAAATATTAAATTGCCTCCGTACGAAAAGCGCACGTTTTCAGCATTTACAAGCATAATCAATAGTCCCATTGAGGAATATACGACTCGTCTGCGCTGTCGTACTCCTGCAAAAATACGTTTTTAAGCCCCGCCTCTTTTACGGCATTAACAACCCTTTCGTATTCCCTACGGGTTATTCGCCTTTGGAGCTCTTTAAAGTTTTCTATCTCACCGCAGGGCGTATATTGGCTCATAAGGCTGAAATACACGCTTTCGGGCAGTTCTGAAACAAATTTAACGACGTTTAAGCTGTCGTACACACCCAACGGCAGTACGAGATGCCTTACGATACACCCCGAAAGCATTTTGCCGTCCTCGCGCATTTTAAGGTGCTTTTGCGCCATAAGCTTTACGGCAGGGAGGGCGTAATCTGAATAATTTGAACGGGCAGTGTACCTTTTTGAAAGCGCACCGTCGATAAATTTTAAATCGGTAAGCCAAATATCCACAAACTCGTTTGCAAGCTGAATCGATTCAACAGTTTCGTAGCCGTGGGTGTTGTAGACAATGGGTATTTTGGGGCGGTAAATTTCAATTGCCCCCATAATATGCCTTAAATAATGGGTCGGATTGACTAAATTTATGTTTTCTGCACCCATATCTTCAAGCTCTTTGAATATATCGGCAAGATGTGAAGTTGATATCTCTTTTCCCCTTAAATTGCGGGACAGTTCGAAATTTTGGCAGAACGCGCACCCCAAAGAGCAGCCGCAAAAGAATAAACAGCCGCTCCCCCTTTTGAAAGATACGGGCGGTTCTTCAAAGGGATGAAGATAATATTTTGCAATTTTCATTCCCTTTACCTTGCACGCGCCTGCGTTTATATCGCGGTCGGCGCGGCAGGCTACGGGGCACTGCGTACACTCCATAGCGCTATTATATAATAATACGAAAATAAATGCAACTTTTGTTTGACAACACTTTTGCACAATGATATAATACATTCAAACCTATTAAGAGTGTGCGAGAGAACGGCTCGGAGACCACACAGCAACCTGCCTTGCAAGGTGCTAATGCCGTACCGATGGGAACATAAGATTTTCAGACCCTGCGGTGCGCAGGGTTTTATTTTTGAACTTGAGATTTATTAACGGTACAAGAGGATAATATTATGAAAAAATACTTTACGAGCGAGAGCGTAACAGAGGGGCATCCCGACAAGGTGTGCGACGGAATTTCGGACGCAATACTTGATGAAATCTTAAAATCCGACCCCGACGCGCGCTGTGCCATAGAGTGTTGTGCGGCGTTTGACAGACTTCTTATTATGGGCGAGGTCACTACTACCGCGAGTGTCGATTACGAAAAGATTGCGCGTGAAAAAATACGGAAAGTGGGCTATATTCACGGGTCTTTTGCCTACGACGCGTGTAAAATCGACGTTGCTATTCACAGCCAGAGCCCCGATATTGCTATGGGCGTAGACAGAGATACCGAGGATATTTGCGACAGCTTCGGAGCGGGCGATCAGGGTATGATGTTCGGCTACGCATGCAGGGAAACAGAAGAGCTTATGCCCCTTCCCATATCGCTTGCGCACAAGTTGTCTTTAAGACTTACCGAGGTCAGACGAAACGGCACCCTCCCCTACCTCCGCCCCGACGGAAAGACGCAGGTTACAGTAGAATATGACGGGAACAAGCCCGTTCGCGTGGAGACGGTGGTAATTTCAGCCCAGCACAACACCAAAGTTACGCAGGAGCAGTTAAGAGAGGATATTTTAAAACACGTTGTCTCAATAATTCCCGAAGAGCTTATTGACGGCGACACGAAATATTACGTTAACCCCACGGGCAGGTTCGAAATAGGCGGACCCGAGGGTGACAGCGGACTCACGGGCAGAAAGATTATCGTTGACACCTACGGCGGAAGATGTGCGCACGGCGGCGGCGCGTTCTCGGGAAAAGACGCTACAAAGGTTGACCGTTCGGCGGCGTATATGGCGAGATATATTTGCAAAAATTTAGTTGCCTCGGGAATTTGCGACCAGGTTGAATTGCAGGTTGCGTACGCGATAGGAATTGCCCGCCCCGTTTCGGTATTCGTAAACACCTACGGCACGGGAAAGCTGACTGACGGAGAGATTGCGGATATCGTCGTAAAGGAATTCGATTTGCGACCCTATTCGATAATAAAAACGCTCGAACTTAAAAAACCCGTCTTTTCGCAGACCTCCGCGTACGGACATTTCGGGAAAAGCGGGCTTTCGTGGGAAAGATTGGATAAAGTTAAAGATTTGAAAAAGTATTTATAAAAACATTTGCGCCCCGCGAAATTCGCGGGGCGCATTAAATTTTATGTTGAGTAAATTCAACTTATTAGTTCGGTCTATGCAATGCCATAGATGCAAGCAAGACAAGGCGCACGAGCATTTTTGAGGGGAGCTTACTTAAGCGTAAGTGACCCGATAAAACGCGGAGTGCAACACTGTATTGCGCAGTATATATGGCGTTGGCGGGAGTTTTAATAAGCTCTTGCAAATATTACGGTGTGTTCCGCCTTCTTGCCGCAGACTACGCAGGTTTTGCTGACTTCATTGTCGAGAACTCTTGCTGTTGCCGCGGTCTTTGCCTTAACCTCGTCCTCGCAGGCGCGGCAGCCGCACCAGCCCGCTTTGACGAAGTTACCCTCATCTACGCCCTTTAAAAGCTCGTCTAAATTTTCGGCCTTGACTATTCTGCTGTCCCGTCTTGCCCTTGCCGCCTCAAGCATATCTTTTTGAACGGTATTTAAAAGATTTACGACGGTATTTTCAATATCTTCAAGCGCGTACGAGCCCTTTTCGAGAGTGTCGCGGCGGAATATGACTGCTTTGCCCTCCTCGATGTCGCGGGGACCGAGTTCCAATCTTAAGGGAACGCCGTTCATCTCCCATTCGTTGAACTTCCAGCCGGGGCTGTTGTCCGAATTATCGAACTTAACGCGGAGACCTTTGCTTTCGAGCTTTGTTTTTATCTCCTCGCACTTTTCGACTACCCCGCCTTTTTTAGCGGCAATGGGGATAATTACGACCTGCACGGGCGCGACCTTGGGGGGAAGAATAAGTCCCCTCTCGTCGCCGTGGGTCATTATAAGTCCGCCAATGAGCCTTGTGGAGACACCGAAGCTTGTGGTATAGGCGTATTTCTGCACGCCGTCTTTATCGAGATACTTTATATCAAACGCCTTTGCAAAGTTCTGACCCAAAAAGTGGGTAGTGCCCGATTGCAGGCTTTTGCCGTCCTTCATCATAGCCTCCATGCCGTAGGTGGCAACGGCGCCCGCGAACTTCTCCTTTTCGGTCTTTCTGCCCGTTATTACGGGCATAGCAAGGCAGTTTTCGGCAAATTCTTTGTAGACTTCGAGCATTTTAAGGGTCATATCCTTAGCCTCTTCTTCGGAAGAATGGGCGGTGTGTCCCTCCTGCCACAAAAATTCGGAGGTGCGAAGAAAGGGTCTTGTCGTCTTTTCCCAGCGCATTACGTTTGCCCACTGGTTGATTAAAATGGGCAAATCGCGGTAGGACTGTAACCACTTTGAATACATATTGCCTATAATCGTCTCCGAAGTGGGACGGATTGCGAGGGGTTCGGAAAGCTCTTCCCCGCCCGCGTGAGTTACAACCGCAACTTCGGGTGCAAAGCCCTCTACGTGCTCCGCCTCCTTCGTAAAGAAGCTCATAGGAATGAGCAAGGGGAAATACGCGTTTTCAATGCCGTTTGCCTTAAAGCGCGCGTCCATCTCCCTTTGGATATTTTCCCAAATTGCGTAGCCGTAGGGACGTATTACCATAGTTCCCTTGACGGGACCGTAGTCAACGAGCTTGGTCTTTAAAACCACGTCGGTGTACCACTGCGGGAAATCCTTTTGAATATCGGCAATCTGTTCAACGAAATTCTCTTTTGCCATAATTTACTCCATTGATTTTGTATTGCCGTATAATTATAGCACAATCGGCGCCAAAAACAAATAATTTTAGCTTGCTTTTTTATGCGTTATTTATTTTTCCTACTTCAAAAATTTAAACAAATCCCGTCAAACACTTGTAAAAAGTGCCAAAATATTGTAAAATTACTTCATACATTATTGCAAAATATAATTAAAGAAGGAGTATAGAGATGACAATTCAAAACAAATGCGTAAATGCGGTAAGAATTTTGTCTGCCGAAGCCGTTGAACGTGCCAAATCGGGACACCCCGGCATGTGCCTCGGTGCGGCGCCGATTGGCTACGAGGTTTTTGCTGATTTTTTAAATTTCAGCTACAAAAATCCCCATTGGGATAACAGGGACAGATTTATTCTCTCTGCGGGGCACGGGTCTATGCTCCTCTATTCCCTCTTGCATCTCTTTGGCTACAACGTCACGAAAGAGGACTTGATGAATTTCCGTCAGTTCGGTTCAAAGACCCCCGGACACCCCGAATACGGAGTTACAGACGGCGTTGAAACGAGTACCGGACTTCTCGGGCAGGGACTTGCAACCGCAGTCGGCTTTGCGGTTGCCGAAGCTCATCTCGCTTCGATTTTCAACAGACCCAACTACAACGTCGTAGACCACTACACCTACGTTTTGTGCGGCGACGGCTGTCTTGAAGAGGGTATAAGCTACGAGGCTTGCTCCTTTGCGGGAACGCAAAAGCTTGGAAAACTCATATTATTATACGATAGAAACAGTATCACTATTGAGGGGGATATCTCCACCGCCTTTACCGAGGACCCCGCAACCCGCTTTGCGGCACAGGGCTGGCAGGTTATCCGCGTTCCCGACGCGAACGATTTAACGGTTTTAAAGCTTGCAATCGAAAGGGCTAAACAGGATTTAAGCCGCCCCTCCGTTATTATCTGCACTACGCACATAGGCTACGGCTCTCCCCTTGCGGATAAGGCGAGCATACACGGCGCGCCCTTGGGCGAGGAAAATCTTAAGAGGACAAAGCGCAACCTCGGCTGGACGGAAGAGCCCTTCGAGGTTCCCGAGGACGTTAAAAAGCACTGCCTTGAAATTGCGGAGAATAAGCTTAAAGCAGAGGAAAAGTGGAACGCCCTTTTTGCGCGCTATCAGAGAGTGTATCCCGAGCTTGCGAAAAAATACGAGAGCTTTATGAAGGGCTACGAAATAGATTTTACGGAGTTCTTTAAAAATTTCGATTTCTCTGCTCCCGAGGCAACCCGCTCGAGCGGCGGCAAGATTTTAAACGAAATTGCAAAACTTATGCCCAATTTAATGTCGGGCTCTGCCGACCTTGCTCCCTCCACCAAGACCGAACTTAAAAACAAGGGCTACTTTGCCCCCGATTACAGGGCGGGCTGCAATATAAGGTTCGGCGTGCGCGAACACGCTATGGCGGCTATCTCCAACGGAATACAGCTTCACGGCGGACTCAAAATAGCTTGCTCTACCTTCTTTTCGTTTACCGACTATATGAAGGGCGGTATGAGAATAAGCGCGCTTATGAATATCCCCGTCCTGTACGTTTTGACGCACGACTCGATAGGCGTCGGCGAGGACGGACCCTCTCATCAGCCTATGGAGCACTTGATTGCCCTGCGCTCTATTCCCAATATCAAGGTTTTTCGCCCCTGCGACGGCAAAGAGACGATAGCGGCGTTCGTTTCCGCGTTTACTCAAAACTCGCCCACTGCGATTATTCTTTCAAGGCATAGTCTCAATCAGCACGAAAATTCGGGCTTGCACGCAGTTGCGGGCGGATATATCCTCTCCGACTGCATTGGAACTCCCGACGTGATTTTAATGGGTACGGGTTCGGAAGTGGACATATGCACAGGTGCGCAGAAGCTGCTTGCAGACGAAGGCATTAAGGCACGCGTTGTTTCAATGCCCTGCATCGAAGAATTCGAAAAACAGACGGACGAATATAAGGAACACGTTCTGCCCAAGGATATAAAGGCGCGCGTATGCGTTGAGGCGGGTTCGCACTACTCCTGGTACAAATACAGCGGCGACTGCGGCGAGATAGTTGCAATGAACTCGTTCGGCTCGTCCGCTCCCGCAGAGAAGCTTTTCGAGCATTACGGTTTCACGAAGGAAAACGTTGCGGAAGCCGCAAAACGCTCTATAAATAAAGCCAAATCTAAAAAATAATTATTAACGGCGGCTAAAATACCGCCGTAATTTTAAAGGTATAAATTTTATGAATTTAGAAGAATTGTTCTTAAAAAGACAGTCCACGCGCGACTACTCTGACAAAGAAATTACAGAAGACGAGCTTAAAGAGATTTGCCGTCTTGCAATTCTTGCGCCGTCGGCTATCAACGCGCAGCCTTATAATTTGTACGCAATCTGCGGAGAAAAGGCAAAGCTTTTTTGCCCGCTCGTGCAGGTAAAGGGTGCGAACTCGTGGGCGAGCAACTGCCCCGCGTTTATAGTTATCGAGGCAAGAAAACCATTTGCGGTTACCCGCGGCGAAAGAACGGTAACAAACGCGCCGTTTATAGGCAATGATGTAGGCATACTTGCGGCGTATATTGCGCTTGCCGCGGAGGATATGGATATTCAGACCTGCATTGTAGGGCTTCGCGACGAGAGCGGAATTGCAAAATTTTTGAATTTGCCCGACGGGACTTCCTTCCCCCTTGTCATAGCTTTGGGGCATAAAAAAGAGGGCTATCCCGTAAGAGAGAAAACCCGCAGAGATTTTAACGAAACCGTTCATATAATTAAATAAATTAAAAACCCGACGCAAAGCGTCGGGTTTTTTAATTCAGATTTTCTTTTGCCGTGGCGAGCATTAGTTTTATGCGGTTTTCCTGATTTACTCGGGTTGCAGACGGGTCGTAGTCGACGGCGACGATATTTTCGTCCTCGTAAATGTTTTTTAGAGTACGCACGCAGCCCTTGCCCGCAATATGGTTGGGAAGGCACCCGAAGGGTTGGGCACACACTATATTCTTGACACCCGTTTCGGCAAGCGCAGCCATTTCCGCGGGAATAAGCCAGCCCTCGCCCATTTTCACGCCCTGATTTATTACCTTGTCGGCGCAGGCGCGGAGATGCTCGAAGTCGTGTACGGGTTCGAAGTTTCCGTCCTCTTCAAAAATCCTTATGATTTTTTTCTGCATTTTGTGAATTATTCTGTAGACAAATCTGTAAATCGAGGCGGTAAATTTATTTATACCGTAGAAATCGCCGTCGTTTATAACGTTGACTATACAGTACAAGACGAAGTCCAAGAGCGCGGGCACAACGGGTTCGCAATTTTCCGAAAGCAGGAATTTTTCAAGATTGTTGTTGCCAAGATAGGAATATTTTACGTAAATTTCGCCTACAATCCCCACCTTTGCTTTCTTTTCTTTACTGCGCTCTACCGAGGCGAAAATCTTTATAATTTCTTTGGTTATCTTCTTATAATTTTTATATCCGCCCTTTACGAATTTGTTTACGGCAAAGTCGACCGCCTTATTCCTTGCCTCGTCGGCTGCGCCCTCTTTAGTTTCGTAGGGCTTGGTCTGATTGTAACACCACATCACGGCGTCGCCGTAGAGTATTGCGTATAAAAGCTTTAAAAACAGCTTTACACCTATTTTAAGCGAGCTGTCCTTCTCAAGTCCCGAGAAGTTTATAGAGACTACGGGTACCTTGGGAAATTCGCTCTTTATAGCCTTTCTTATGAGCGAGACGTAGTTAGATGCACGGCAACCGCCTCCGGACTGCGAGATTAAAAGTGCGGTGTGCTCGGGGTCGTATTTTCCGCTCTTCAAGGCGTCGATATACTGTCCCACCACGCAAAGACAGGGGTAGCAGGTGTCGTTGTTGACGTGTTTAAGCCCCTCGTCGATGACCGCGCGCCCGTCGTTTTTGAGAATTTCTACGTCGTAGCCCTCATCACGGAGCACTTTCTCTATTATAAGGAAGTGATAGGGAAGCATATCGGGCACGAGAATTTTGTGCGTGCTCTTCATCTGCTTGTCCCACTTGGGGTATTCAGTTGTATAGTCTGTAAACTTTTCTTCCATCACTTGCCGCTTGCCTCTTGTATTGCCGCAAGCATACTCCGAAGTCTTATTTTAACAACGCCAGAATTGTTGATTTCGTCTATCTTTATCTGCGTATAGAGTTTGCCGTTTTTCTCTAATATTGCGCGAACCTCGTCCGCCGTAATTGCGTCGAGTCCGCAGCCGAACGATACGAGCTGAACGAGATTTACGTTATTTCTGTGAGAAACGAAGTCCGCCGCACGATACAGTCGCGAGTGGTACGTCCACTGATTTAATACGTTGACTTTGACCTTTGCGCCCTTTTCACTCACGCCGTCCTCCGAGAGAACGGCAAAGCCGAGCGAGGTCAAAATTTTGTTTATATCGTGATTTATTTCGGGGTCGAGATGATAGGGTCTGCCGGCGAGCACTATTACCTGCTTTTCTTCCTGTTCGGCTTTCCATAAAATTTCGTCCGTCTTTGCCGCGACGTCCTCTTTATAGGATTTAAGCCTTTCAAAGCCCTCGTCAAGCGCCTCGTCGATTTGGTTCTTTTTGAAATTGTATTCGGAGAGCGCCGCGCGCAATTTTTTCACGGTTGAAGCGCGCATATTCAAATCTATGTAGGGCATTAAAAAGCTTGAGTCTGTAAGCCGCTCGTTGTTGGCTTTCAAAAGCTCGGAATAGTATGCAACGACGGGGCAGTTGAAGTGATTTACCGAGCAGTGCTCGTCTATGTTATAGCTCTCGCAGGGCAGGAAAATAAAGTCCACACCCTTGTCTAAAAGACTTTCGATATGCCCGTGCATAAGTTTGGCGGGATAGCAAGCCGTGTCGGACGCGACGGTGTGCTGACCCTTAAAGTACAAATCCCTCGTCGATTTGTCCGATAGTACGACTTCAAACCCGAGTTTTTCAAAGAAGCCCGCCCAGAGGGGAAGCTGTTCGTACATACCAAGCTGAAGGGGAAGCCCCACCTTTCCGCGGGGCGCCGTATGAGTTGCGCCGTGGATAGAGTCGTGAAGCCTCGCCTGCTTAAAGGCGTATATATCGAGGTGGTTGGAGGCAATCTTTTTGCCCGCACCCTTCTCGCACTTGTTGCCCGAAATATATTTTCTGCCGTCGCTGAATCTTATGATATTTATATGGCATTTGGAGGTACAGCCGCCGCAATTTGCGCCCTGCGCGGTATAAGTGAACTCTTTGAGCTCATCCGCCGTAGCAACAGTGCTTTCGCCCTTTATGTTTTCCTTTGCATAGAGCGCCGCGCCGAATGCGCCCATTAGCCCTGCAATTCCCGGCCTTACTACCTCTTTGCCCGTCTCCATTTCAAAGGAGCGCAAAACGGCGTCGTTTAAGAACGTTCCGCCCTGAACGACTATGTTTTTGCCGAGTTCGTCCGCGCTCGTTGCACGGATAACCTTGTAAATTGCGTTTTTGACGATAGACGCGGACAGACCCGCCGAAATATCGTCCACCGTTGCACCCTCTTTCTGCGCCTGCTTTACGGCGCTGTTCATAAATACAGTGCAGCGCGAGCCGAGCTCTACGGGGTGCTGTGCATACAGTCCCTTCTCGGCAAACTTGTTTATCTCCATACCCATTGCGCGGGCAAAGGTCTGAATGAACGAACCGCAGCCCGACGAGCATGCCTCGTTGAGCATTATGGAGTCGATTGCGCCGTTTTTAATCTTGAAGCACTTTATGTCCTGCCCGCCGATATCGATAATGAAATCGACCTTGGGATTGAAGTGCAAAGCCGCCTTGAAGTGCGCAACCGTTTCAACTATTCCGAAGTCGGCTTTTATTGCGTTCTTTATTAAATCCTCGCCGTAGCCCGTTACCGCCGCGGCGCGTATTTTAATTCTGTCTTGGAGAAGCTGATAGAGTTCATTGAGCTTTTTGACGACTATATCGAGGGGCTGACCGTTGTTCGTCTGATAGTGCGACCACAAAATCCGACAGTCCCCGGTAATAAGCATAAGCTTGGTTGTCGTAGAACCCGAGTCAATTCCCAAATATGCGTCCCCCTTGTAGGTTGCAATGTCCGCAAATTTGAGGTCGGTAGCTCTGTGTCTTTTGACGAATTCGGAATATTCCTCCCTGCTTGAAAAGAGGGGCTTGCCCGTAATTATTTCGTCGCTGGATTTGGCAGAAGATATTCTCTCGATAATTCCTTCTATGGACTCCGTCCCGAAGCTGTTTGAATACAGCGCCGCGCCTATTGCCATAAAGCAGGGTGCGTTTTCGGGGAAAATTGCGCTCTCGTCGTCAAGCTTTAAGGTGGTGACGAAGGCCTTTCGCAGTCCCTTTAAAAAGTGCAGAGGTCCGCCCAAAAAGAGGACGTTGCCCTTAATTCTTCTGCCCTGCGCAAGTCCCGATACCGTCTGATCGACGACAGCCTGAAAAATGGACGCCGAAATGTCTTCCTTTTTCGCGCCCTGATTTAAAAGGGGCTGGATATCCGACTTCGCAAATACGCCGCAGCGCGAGGCTATGGGATAGGTCTTTTTTGCACGCAACGCATACTCGTCCATCTCGGAAACGGAGATATTCAAAAGGGTAGCCATCTGGTCTATGAACGCACCCGTTCCACCCGCACAGCTGCCGTTCATGCGCTGTTCGGTTCCGCCCGTGACGAATATAATTTTTGCGTCCTCGCCGCCGAGCTCTATCGCCGCATCCGTTTGAGGGTAATATTTTCGTATAGCAATAAACGCAGCCTGCACTTCCTGAACGAAATTTACGCCGCTGCGCTGTGAAAGTCCGAGCCCCGCACTTCCCGTAATGCACACCGAAAACTCGCCGCCGAGCTTTTTTACTTCGTTCAGCTCGGCAAGTACGGTTTCCTTGACTTTGGAATAGTGCCTGACGTAGGACTTGTATATTATGTTGTCGTTTTCGTCGATAACCGCCGCCTTGACCGTGGTTGAGCCGACGTCTATGCCCAAGAGTTTATGCATTATCTGTTCCGTATGACCGTATATTTCGCTGATTATGATTATATCATAAAATTTTTTTCTTGTGCAAATTTATGAGCGCACAATTTTTGCTAAAAAATAAAAAAATTAGTCGCGCGCGCATTTCTTATATTTGTTTTTCGTCGCCTCTCCGCCGCGTATGTGCCGCTCGGACAGGTTTTTATTCAAAACCTCGCGCACCCTGTCAAAGAGCTCCTCGTCAATGCTGCGCAACCTCTCCGTCACGTCCTTGTGAACGGTGGATTTGGATATGTTAAAATGCAAAGCTGCGGCGCGCACGGTGGCGTTTTGTGCTATTATGTACTCGGCTTCCTTTACTACTCTCTCGCTTATATAATCCCACATATTTTACCCCGCAGTCGGGCGGTCAAATATCATAATTTGACACAACACGACAAATTTCAAGTAGTAAAATATATGCTTTTAATTGTCCCCATTATTCGAAATAAATTGAAATAAATCGAATTTACGCGCTTTTTGACGCCTTATAAACAGAACACCCCGCCGAAAAGCGGGGTGGATTGTATACGGTTTTAATTTCAGGTTCTTATTGCTTTTTCCAAATGACGATTTCGCCCGTGGTCTCGTCGTAGTGCCAGAAGTTGCCCTCTTGCCCCCCGCCGAACGGGTAGCTTTCGCTGTAATAGTAGCGGGTTGCAAACAGGAGCTCGGTATTGTTGCTTCCCCTTGATACGTCATACCATTGACTTGCAGTTCCGCCATAATAAATAGCTTCAAGGCTTCTGCACCCTTCGAACGCATATTTGCCTATAGAAGTTACACTTTCGGGAATATATATACTTTTAAGGCTTGTACAGCAATAGAACGCTGCCATATCGATTGACTTCACGCCGCTGCCGAGAGTTACTTTTTTAAGGCTTGTGCAATTGTCAAACGCCGACATACCGATAGAGGTTACTCTGTCGGGAATGATTATACTTTCAAGTCCGGTGTCGCTGAACGCCCCGTCGCTTATCGAGGTTATGCTGTCGGGGATAGTTATATTTTTTAAACTTGTACACCCGCTGAATGCTGACATACCCATAGAAATCAACTGACTGTTTCCGCCGAACGTAACGCTTTTAAGACCCGTGCAATTTTTGAACGCGCTATCACCGACAGTCGTGATACATTCAGGTATTTCTATGCCCGTAAGCGTAGAACAGCCGTTAAACGCATACTTGCCGATAGAGGTTACACTGCCGTCCGCAGGGATTACGCTGGTTTTACAGCCTGCAATCAGGGTATTAGACGCCATTTCTATTAAACAGTTACCTTCGCTGCGATAGACGGCGTTTCCGCTTGCAACTGATATACTTTCAAGTCCCGTGCAGCCGTTGAATGCCCAGGAGTGGATAGAAGTTACGCTGTCGGGAATTTCTATACTTTTAAGTCCCGTGCAACCTGTGAACGCCGCAGCGCCTATTGAAGTTACGCTACCGTCCGCAGGTATTACACTGTTTTTACAGCCCGTAATCAAAGCTTTGTCGGCAGTTTTTATTATACAGTTGCCTGCGCTGTGATAGACATTATTTCCGTTCGAAACCTCTATTCTCGCAAGACCGGAGCAACCGTCGAATGCGTAAGTATCGATTGATTTAACGCTTTCGGGGATTGAAATGCTCTTGAGGCTTGTGCAATCTGAAAAGGCATATCTGTCTATTGAAGTAACTTTATTCGGAATAATTATGCTTTCAAGACCTGAACATCCTGAAAACGCAGAACTGCGGATAGAGGTTAAATCTTTAGGGAGGGTTATACTTGCAAGGTTTTCGCAACGTAAAAACGCACTGTGGTCGATGAAAGTTCCTCGCTTGATTTTTACGGTTTTTAAAGACGACGGCACGTAGTCTGAATTGTACTGCGTGTCAGACGCGCCGAATGTAAAGCCGAGGTACGCATTTGAAGTGTCATCCTCCGTTTCGCCCAAAAAGGGCATTGTGAGGCTTTCAAGACTGTTGCATTTATAGAGTGTTGCCCTGCCGATAGAGGTTACGCTTTCGGGGATTACCAAACTTTTAAGACTTTGACAACTTTCGAACGCAACCCATCCGATAGAAGTTACACCGTCGGGTATTTCTATGCTTTTAAGAGTCGTACAGCCCTTAAAAGCACTACTGCCGATAGAGGTCAGCTGGCTGTTTTTGCCGAAGGTTATACTTCCAAGGCTTGTACAGCCTGAGAACGCACTACTTTCAATTGAGGTTACGCCGCTGTGGATTTCTATGCTTTTAAGGTTTGCGCAGTCTTTGAACAGTCCGTTACCGATAGCGGTAACACTTTCGGGAATTTCTATACTTTTAAGCGCGGTTTCATTGAATGCATACTCGCCGATAGACGTTACGGTATACGGAATATTTACGCTTTCAAGATTTGTACACCTCTGAAATGCAAAATTACCGATTGAAATGACACTGTACGGAATTTTTACGCTTTTAAGGTTCGTTTTCCCGTAAAACACACTGCTGCCGATAGCCGATACGGGATAGCCGTTCCACTCTGCGGGAATTTCTATATCCGAACTCTTGCCGGTATATCTCGTTAAGGTTGCTCTGCCCTCCGCAACACTGTAGAAAAATACGTCTTTCTCGTCGGAGGCGCCGCCCTTCTTTTTACAGGCAGTAACAAAAAATAATGAGACAACTACGGCAAACAGCGCCGTTAAAAGTATAATTAAGTGTTTTCTCTTGAATTTCATAGCAAATCTTCCTTTTTGCCACGCTTTAATTTATTTCTGATTTTTCTTAAGACGATAACTATATGGTGACGGAAATCCTTATCCGTGAAGGCAATTATTGCGCTCGGCACTATTGCAATTGCAACCGCTATACAGCCGTTTACGAGTAATTCGAGCCACTCGTTTGAATATGACTGCAAACTGAAATTCAAGGCAAAGAGCGCTGCGGTGAATATGGCAATATACAAATAGTTTTTTAAATAATATTTTTTAGCCGATTTGTCTTTGAAAGCGTATTTATACAAAACGTGCGGTTCGACTACATGACTTATTGTAAGATTGGTTATTATCGTGGCGACGATTACCCCCACTACCGCACGGTTCTCATCGAAGAAGTATCCGAACAGATACACAAAGCCTATGGACAGTCCGATGTTGAGTAAGCCTTCGAAAATAGGCTTCCACCTGTCGTTATAGAAGGTTCCCGAGGCGTCCCTGAAAAGCACAACCGCCTTGCGCATAAACTGAATGAAATAATTTAAAGTTATGATGAACGAAATAGATTTCATTAACTCCAATTGCTTGCCCGCAGAGGAGTCGAAAAAGATATTGACTAAATTATCTATTATTGCGTAATAGCCGAGGAAGAAAATTATGCCGATTACAAAGTTAAAGGTGTGGAAAAAGTTGAAATATTTTTTAACCGTGTTTGAGTCTTCTTCTACGCACAGATGCCCGATTACCGAGGTCAGCGGCGTAAAAAACAGTGCCAAAACGTTGGTCATTGCCGTCATTATTACGGTATAGTTGTTATATTTACCCAATATTACAACGCCGAGGAATGCCGAGATTATTATGCTGTCGGCAGTGTTGACAAGCACGTTGCCTATCTTGTGCATAAACATTGCCTTTACGTTCTGCGTAACCTGCTTTTTGGTTTCGGCGTCCACCTTCTGCTTATTTTTAATGATGTCTCCGTGTTTGAGATGGACAACGAGCTCGGTAATTCCCCACTGCACGGCGACGGCTATTATACGGCAACTCAAATACCAGATGAAGGACTTGGTCAATATGAGCACGACAATCTGCAAAACACATTGCAAAATGGTTCCCGAGGATGTGATTGTCGTGGTTACATAGTTGTTTTTGTAGGCGTTTATTAAGGAAGTTTTCGAGCTGAATAAATAGCTCAAAACTACCGATATAAGCATCAGAAAAAAGGTTAAATACAGGTTTTGATCGATGCCCTGATAGTCGGAAGCCAAATAGGGCAAGAGAGGGATTACCGCACACCCCGCGACTAAAATAATCCCGCCGATTATGAGGTATAATTTAGTGAATAAATGATAGAGCGCGGAAACCTTGTCGTTTTCGCCGTTGACGATGGGCTTGTACATACAGAAGGTTATTGCGCTTCCCACACCCAACTCGGCAACAGCAAGAAAGCCGATAATACTTAAGTACAACGAATTGAGTCCGTTGACCTCGTTACCGGCAAATCTTATTAAATATCTTCTTGCGAGAAGTGTAACCACAAGAATAACTATTTTAAATGCTATTGAAACGATAACGTTCAACAGCCCGCGTTTTTTATCCATTTATATATTATTTCCTGCGAAAACGCTTTTTTGAGAATTTATATTTCAGCTTTTTAAAATGCGAAAAGTTCTTTGCATTGCCTCGCTCGGCGAATATAAAGGCTGCCAACCGAGCGATTTTAATTTATCGCAGTTTAATATTGCAAAGTCTGCGACGGAGACACCCGCGTTGTCGGCATTCAAATCGAATACGACCTTTCTGCCTGCAAACCCGGCAATAAGCGACGCGTAATCCTTTAAGCTTTTGCCCTCGTCGTCTTCGGAAATATTATATGCATGTCCGTTTTGCCCGTCGAGCAATACCTTCAAAATTCCGCTGACCGCGTCGGCTACGTAGCAATAAGAAAACCGCTGCAAGCCCCTACTCTTTAAAATAATATCCTCGCTGTTTATCGCTCTTTCGAAAAATTGAGCGATTGCCTTTGAATCCTGTTTTTTATCGGGTCCGAATATGCGTGCAAGACGGGCAATTACACAGTCTGCACCGTGTTGCTCTTTAAAGGATTGACAAAGACTTTCGGAGACGCGTTTGCCTTCGTTATAACCCGCCCGCGCCGTGTTGCAATCTATATAGCCGCAATCTTCCTCTTTAACGGCATTCTTTAGCCTCGAGCCGTAAATTTCCACACTTGAGGCAAGTAAGAACCTTGCCTTCTTTTTGACTGCCAAATCCAAAAGATTATAGCAACCCGAAACGTTTGTAATTATCGTGTCAACGGGGTATGCGGCATATTGCTTTGGGTGGGTATTGGAAGCCAAATGCAATATAAAATCAATTTCTTGTTCTAAATTTACGGACTCGGTTACGTCCTGTTTGAGATATATTACGTCTTGTGTATTGTTGAGCGGGTGTCTTGAAAGACTTATAATTTTAATATTGTCGCCGAAATTCAGATTGCGGTATTTTATAACTTCTATAATAAACTGCCCGATAAAGCCCGTACCGCCGCTTATTAAAACAGTCCTGTTTTTGAGTTTGTTCCACGCATAATTCAAGGTCGCTACGCATTTTATATCTTCTTCAAAAAGATTCATACTCACTTTATCCAATCATAATTTTTTGCGGCAATGTAGGCTTTGAAAATATATAAATCATCCTTTGTGGTAAGCTTTATATTTTTATCGGAGCCCTTGGCAAAATACAGCGTTTCGCCGAGCTCTGCCATCATAGTGTTGACGTAAGACGAACCCGTGATACCGATATTGTTTTCGAATGCCTTTTTATAGCAAGAATATAATTTTTCAAGCTTATATGCCTGTGGTGTGGATACGCGCATAAGCGTTTCGCGAGGGATATATTTATTCGTGGATTTTTCGTCTTTTTTAATAAAAATCTGCTCGTTGTAGGGCAATGCGGTGACCCCGTTGCCGAAAGCTTGACATTTATCAATGACGTCGTTCAGAACGGTTTCGTCCACCAAAGGGCGTATTCCGTCGTGGATTATCACACAGTGGTCGCCCTTGTATTCGGAATATAATTTGTTTACGCCGTTTCTTATAGACTCCTGTGCCGTAGCGCCTCCGTCTATTACGTATTTCAATTTAGTGATATTGAATTGTCTTGCATACGCTTTAAGCACGTCGTGCCAACCCTCGATGCAGACCACTAAAATTTCATCTATATTATCGTTATTTTGAAAGTTTTCCAACGTGTATATTATAATGGGTTTTTCATTGACGGTTAGAAATTGTTTGGGGATATCCTGCCCCATCCTGTGTCCCGAGCCGCCCGCTATTATCAATGCTAAATTCATTTTACCCTCCGATTAACATTCGTATTCTTCTTTTTCTTCGCCGAAATCCAACTCCATGACGGCGTGATGCCTGCGCTGCTCAACGGGAGGAATCGTCATATAATCGCCGTACCGAACCGTAAGGTAATAATCGCAATCTTCCGGGATGGGGAAAGAGTAATTTTCAAATGCCGCCTCCTTTGTATTGCACATTTTATCGCGCAGGTACAGCTCGCCGAAGAAGTGCTTTATGCCGCTTGGCATGACGACGTACTTTGAATCGGGTTTTTTGACCTTTGAAAAACATTTGTCTGCCGATTTTACCCAACCTTCGAGCGACTTGTACCAAAAGAATTTTCCTATAAATGCGCGGAATTTAACCGTTCTGCGTGCCCTGCGATTATCTTCGGTAACTCTTAAATAGTCGTCTTTGAATCTTCTTGTGCGGACCGCCGAGACAACGCCCGCATAGAAAGTGCATTTTAAACCGTGAATAAAACGGGCAAAACGGTTATCGTGCGTGTTTTCCAATATGAAGATATCTATAAAAAAGCCCGTTTCGCCATAGTCAGACGAGTGTATGCCCTTAAACTTTGTTCCCTTTTTAAAAATTTTGGGGTAGGGATGGGGAAATTGGTCGTCGCCCGGTATTCCCAATACGTATTTTTCGCCCAATTCCTCTTGAAAAATCGCGGCAAACTTATTGAAGTTGTCCCTCGTCATATTTATATCGACGTCATCGTCCCAAGGTATAAAGCCCTGATGCCTTACTGCACCCAAGGCGCTCCCGCCCGTCAAAAGCCATTTTATATCGTGCTTTTTGCACACAACGTACAGGTCTTGAAGCATATCGGCAAGCAGTGCGTGAATTTTTTTCAATTCCTCATCGCCGACCTCGCAAAACCCGTGTTTAGATGAATCGAGCAGCCCCATGACGTCAGACATTTTCATATTGTTTTACCCCTGTGAATTAATTTAATACTATTTGCCTATACCGTTAAAACAGACTGTCAACGATTTTTTTGAATTCTTCGTTGAATTTCGCATTGTTGCTCAAAACTCCGTCGTTGAGGTTGGCGCAGAGCTTTTCATAATCGCAAATTACCTTTTCAAGGCTTTCGATATCTTCAACGACGATGATGTTTTTCTGCCTCTTTGCAACCTCTTCGGAAAATTCGAGCTGATGGTCGTTGACGTGCTCGTTGAATTTTTTCTGCCGAGGAACGACGACGGGAATTTTGCCGAACTGCAGAGGCATTATAAAACTTGCAGGTCCGCCGTGCGTAATTACGATACGGGCGTCCTGTACGTTTTTAACCATCTGTTGATAGGGTATAAGTTTATCGGATTTACAATGCTTGGGTTCGTAGGTGCTGTAACCTATCTGCATTATAACTTCTTCTTTTATTGCGCCTTTTTCAACCAACTTATCGATATATTCTACTAATCTGTTAAACGGCTGTTCGTGCGTGCCGACAGTAACGAAAATCATATTCTCTCCTTAAAAAATCGAGCCGAGATTTATAGCCTTTTTATAAACTTTTTTCTGCTCTTCCCACTGAACTATAAACTTGTCCGTCTTGCGATAGACGAGTTTTCCCGTCAGCGTTCCCTTATCGATTCTATCGAAAACTTCGATATAAATTGTCTTTGCCTTGTATTTTTTCCCGACGTAGAAAAACGGGACGGCAACCGCGGCGCCCGAAGAAATTATGAGGTCGGGCTTTTCTTCCTTTAAAATTTTCTTTGCAAGCTTCCAGTTTTTTATAAGATTTTTTATATTGCGGTTTGTGGGATAATGGCAGTTATATACCTTTTCGCCCTCCAAAAGGCTACGGGCATCTTCTTTATCGAAAGTGACCCAAAATCTTTCCTCGTTCTCCCAAAAAGGCTTTAATGCATATAAATGTGCCAGATGTCCGCCGCTTGAACCGACAAGGCAGACTTTAATTTTCTTTTTATTTTCCGTATCCATATGTCCTCGTTTTCAACTGTTCATTAGTATAATTTTGTTTTTATATCCCGTTCCAGACGCGATTGGCTTTGAACCACTCGGTGTCCTTTAAAATCGTGTTGTTGTTGGAGCACCAAAGATAAAGTCTGTCGTACTTAGAATAGAACACGATATTTCCGTTCATCGAAGTGAATTTACCTGCCGAATAATCCTCGATAAGTGTCGTGCAGTAAATATTTTGCGTATATTTTGCAACTCTGTTTATAAACGCCTGCGCAGGGAAAGTATTCTGAATGTTGGGTGTGTATTCCGTAGTGCCGCAGCAACAGCAAACGGCTACGTTTTTGGGTTTTATTACACTCAAGAGCTTTTCGGTCGACGCCGTATAACTGCCGTGGTGACCGCCTTTGAACAGCTCGACTTCCGGAAGAGTATTGTATTCCACAAGGTAACTTTCGCCTTTTTCCTCCAAGTCGCCAGTGAAAAGATAGTTATAAGTCTTTTTCGGCGTCTGCTGCGTTAAAAGCATACATACCGAATAATCGTTTTCTTCGGAAGTCTTGTTATCGTAATAATAATTGTACAGTATATTCATCGAAATTTTTTGATTTTCGTCCAGATAATACTGCTTTTTTGCTCCGTCCGTTTCGTACCAGCACTGTTTTGCCGTATATACCGCCGTACCCTTATTTTTTGCATATTCCACCGCAGTGCAGTAGTCCTTATAGATCTGCGTGTTTGAACCCGTGCCCGCAAACTGTATAATCGTACCTATCTTGTACTGATACAAAATGCCCGTCTTACTGTTTCCGCTTGAATTGCCTACAAAACCCGCAATATGGTCCTGATGGGCGTGGGTTGCGATTACGTATTCGAGTATTCCGTCGGTACAGTATTGGTCTACATATTTTTTAATTGTTGCCGCACTGTCTTTGCGCGAGCCTGCGTCAATCAAAATTTCGGTGTCGCCGCATTTTATGAGCGTGCAATCGCCCGTGTATTTATTTCCGAGCTCTAAAAAGTGAATTGAAAGGTCGGAGCTCTTTGCGCCCTCTTCGTCGCCCGCAATCACATCGTTGCCTGACCCGTCCGTTTGACCGCAGACCGAGCAAATTCCGTCTTTACCGAACTGATGTTCGCCCGTCGCGGGAATAACTTCCGTTTCAACGTGGTTGCAGTTTGAGCAAATACGTTGTTTTTCGCCGTCGTGACCGCAGTCGTTTTGCCTGGTATCCTGCCACTCGCCGTAGACATGTTCGCCCACGGCGGGGATAACTTCGATTTGTTTATCGCCGCAAACCGAGCAGGTGCGCTCTTTCTCGCCGTCGTTGCCACAGTAGTTTTCTTTGGTAGTATTCCACTCGCTGTATTCATGTTCGTTCGTGGCAGGAATAACTTCCGTTTGGGTATCTCCGCAGACCGAACAGGTGCGCTCTTTCCCGCCGTCGTGTCCGCAGTCGTTTTGTTCCGTGGTTTTCCACTCGCCGTAGGAGTGCTCGCCGTTCGTGCTCAATGCTGGAATTTCTTGGGTATCGACGTCTCCGCAGACAGAGCAGGTGCGAGTTTTCTCTCCGGTATGTACACAGTCGCTTTCCGTTATGTCCCACTCGCCGTAGTCATGCGAGCCGTTTACGCTCTTTTCGGGGATAACTTCCGTTTCGACGTAACCGCAATCCAGACACGTGCGTTCTTTCAGACCCTTTTCAACGCAGTTGCTGTCACGAACAGTTTCCCACTCGGTAAAATAGTGCGTGTGAAAAATGTCGAGAAGGAGGTGGCACCCCGCAATGGGTAATAAAAGCACAAAGCTTAACACAAAAGCCGCTGTTGCTTTGACGAAATTTTTAAATTTCTTAGTCATAGGTTTCCCCCGAATTATTTCAAGTTTTTGAGTTGATTTAAAATCTTTTCGCGCATTTCGATAAATTTGTTGAGCTTTGCCCTCTCCTCTTCCACAAGCTTTTTGGGCGCCTTGGAGAGGAATCCGGTATTCTGAAGCTTGCCGTCGGCACGGCGGATTTCACCCTCGACTCTTTCAAGCTCGCCCTCAAGACGGGCTCTTTCCTTGTCCAAATCGACGAGGTCGCCCATTGGAATAAACACCGTTCCGCCCGCAAGTACCTTGGCTACGGCGTTCTCGCCCGCCTCTTCGGGACTTTGTATAAAGTGCAATTCCTTTGCGCCCGCAAGCTTTAATATGCTGTCCGAGTTTGCGGTTATAAGCCGCTTGCTGTCCGTTATAATATACAGACTGACCTTTCTCGAAGGCGGACAGTCGAGCTCGGTCTTTGCCGCGCGAACCGCCTTTATTATATCCATAACTCCCGCAAACGCCACCGCGTCCTTTTTGTATGCGAGGCGGGAATTATAGTGCGGGAATTCCTTTAACATTATAGTGCCCTCGGTGTTGGGCAGGTTCCTGTAAATTTCGTCGGTTATGAAGGGTATGAAGGGATGTAAAAGCTTTAACACGTTTTCAAGTACGAACACGAGCACCGCAAGCGCTCCGTCGCTCTTTGCCGTATCGGCAGATTTGAGGGCGGGCTTGACGAGCTCGATATACCAGTCGCAGAAGTCCGACCACATAAAATCGTAAAGTATCTGACAGGCAATTCCGAATTCGAATTTGTTGAGTGTAAGCGTTACGTCGCGGATTGTTGCCTGCAATCTTGAAATTATCCACTTGTCCGCAGGGGAGAGCTTTACTTCAGTTACGGCTTTTACATTCTTGCCCTCGCAGTTGGAAATTACGAAACGGCTTGCGTTCCAGATTTTGTTCATAAAGTTGCGGCACGCCTCTACCTTCGCGTCCGAATAACGGGTGTCGTTGCCGGGCGCAACGCCCTGTAAAAGCGAAAACCTTAACGAGTCCGCGCCGTATTTTTCGATAACCTCGAGGGGGTCTACGCCGTTGCCGAGGCTCTTTGACATCTTCCTGCCCTTTTCGTCGCGCACGAGTCCGTGAATGAGTACGTCGCGGAAAGGCACCTTGCGCATATGCTCGAGTCCCGAGAAAATCATCCTTGCAACCCAGAAGAAAATTATGTCGTAGCCCGTGACGAGCACGTCTGTGGGATAGAAATATTCGAGGTCGGAGGTGTCGTCGGGGAAGCCGAGCGTCGAGAAGGGCCAGAGCGCAGATGAGAACCAGGTGTCCAATACGTCCTCGTCCTGCGTAAGATTTTTACTTCCGCACTCGGGGCAGGACACGGGGTCCTCTTTGGCGCAGATTTCCTTTCCGCAGTCCCCGCAGTACCAGACGGGTATGCGGTGTCCCCACCAGAGCTGACGGGAAATGCACCAGTCCTTTACGTTCTCCATCCAGTTGTAGTAGGTTTTTGCAAACCTTTCGGGAATGAATGAAATCTTTTTGTCGGTAACTGCGTCTATTGCCGGACGGGCAAGTCCCTCCATTTTGACAAACCACTGTTTTGAAACGATGGGCTCCACCGTTGAACCGCAACGGTAACAGTGACCCACGTTGTGGGTGTGAGGCTCTATGCTTGCAAGCGCACCGCTCTCCTTTAAATCGTTAACGAGCTGTTTTCTGCACTCGTATCTGTCAAGCCCTGCGTACTTGCCCGCAAGCTCGTTCATAGTGCCGTCGTCGTTCATAACCTTTACGACGGGAAGATTGTGACGAAGCCCGACTTCGAAGTCGTTGGGGTCGTGCGCGGGAGTAATTTTTACGCAGCCCGTGCCGAATTCCATATCCGCGTGACTGTCGCCTACTATGGGAATAGCCTTATTGACTGCGGGCAGAACTACGTTCTTGCCGATAAGGTGTTTATATCTCTTGTCCTTGGGGTTGACGGCAACCGCCGTATCGCCGAACATTGTTTCGGGACGGGTGGTTGCAACCTCCAAAGCCGCGTTTTCGCCCTCTACGGGATAGTTGATGTGCCAGAAAAAACCGTTTTCTTCCGAATACTCGACTTCCGCGTCCGAGAGCGCGGTTTTACAGCAGGGGCACCAGTTGATTATTCTGCTTCCCCTGTAAATGAGGTTTTTGTTGTAGAGGTTTACGAACACCTCGCGCACCGCCTTGGAGCATTTTTCGTCCATTGTGAAGGTGAGGCGCGACCAGTCGCACGAGGAGCCGAGCTTTTTGAGCTGATTGACTATCCTGTTGTTATACTTGTCCGTCCAAGCCCAAACGCGGTTTAAAAAGCCCTCTCTGCCGAGGCTCTCCTTTGAAAGTCCTTCGGCTTTGACCTGTTCCACTACCTTGACTTCGGTTGCAATCGAAGCGTGGTCGGTGCCGGGAAGCCAAAGGGCGCAATATCCCTGCATGCGTTTGAAGCGTATCACTGTGTCCTGCAGGGTTTCGTCCATTGCGTGACCCATATGCAGCTGTCCCGTGATGTTGGGAGGGGGCATCATTACGGTAAAGGGCACCTTGTTGTCGTCGCGCTCGGCTTTAAAGCAACCGCTCTCTTCCCACTCTTTATACAGTCTGTCTTCAAAATCCTTGGGGTTGTAAGTTTTTTCCATCAAAATTCTCCGAAAATTATATATACACAATTATTATAATCATTAACGCTCTCGTTGTCAAACACAAACGGCGCAAGCATAAAATGTATTATTAAATTTTTAAGGAGTTTTACTTACATTGAAAAACAAATTTATTTGTTCTTTGCTTGCACTCTGTTGCACGGCAATCATCCCCTTTGCGGCAGCAGGCTGCAAAAAAGACGACAACGTTATAAGAATAAACGAGGTTACTCACTCGGTATTCTATGCACCCCTCTATCTTGCCGACGCACTTGGATATTTCGAGGAAGAAGGCTATAAAATAGAAATCAAAAACGGCGGCGGCGCTGATTCGACTATGGCGGCAGTACTTTCTGGCAATGCCGATATAGGTTTTTGCGGTCCCGAGGCGGCTATCTACGTCAAGCTCGGCGGAAGCAACGACGTCCCCAAAGTTTTCGGTCAGCTCACAAAGCGCGACGGCAGTTTCCTCGTCGGAAGAAATCCCGAACCCGATTTTTCCTGGTCTAACCTTAAGGACAAAGAGATACTTGCGGGCAGAAAGGGCGGCGTTCCCGCAATGACATTCGAATATGTGCTCAAATCCGAAAATGTGACCGCAAACCTCAACTACAGCGTTGAATTCAATATGATGACTGCGGCATTCGAGGGCGGAATTGCAAATTACTGCACGATGTTCGAACCCGTAGCCTCCGAATATCAGGCGGCGGGCAAGGGATATATCGTTGCCTCCGTCGGCGAAAAGTCGGGCGAAATTCCCTACACATGCTTTATTGCAAAGAGCAGCTATATCAACAAAAACAGCGCAAAAATAAACGCTATTCTTCGGAGCGTGACAAGGGCGGTCAAATATATCAACGAGACGGACAGCGACACGGTTGCCGGGTATCTTGTAAAATACTTCGACGGCACGAGCCGCAACAGCCTGAAAGTTTCGGTTGACAGCTATAAGAGAATCGACGCCTGGGTCACCGATATGGCTATGAAAGAGAGCGCTTTCGAGAAATTGCAGGACATCATCTACGATGCGGGCGAGCTTGAAAGCCGCGTTAAATTCTCCGACCTCGTCACAACCGAGGCGGCGCACAAAATTTACCAAGAAGTTTACGCATAATGCTTGAATTTAAGGATATTATTTACACCTACCACACAAAGGCGGGCGAGACAACTGCGGTAAAAAATTTGAGTTTTACCGTGGACGACGACAGCTTTGTATCCGTAATAGGCCCTTCGGGCTGCGGTAAAACCACAATACTTTCGCTTGCGGCGGGGCTGCTTACCCCGTCGTCTGGGAAGGTAATCCGCCGCGGGGGCGAGTTCGGGTATATGCTGCAGCGGGACGCGCTCTTCCCTTGGAGGACGGTTGAACAGAATATCTTTCTGCCCCTCGAGGTCAAAAAGCGCAATACCCCCGAAATGCGCGAAAGAGCAATTGCGCTCGCCGAAAAATACGGGCTTGGGGACTTTCTCAAAAAAACCCCTTCCCAGCTTTCGGGAGGGATGAGGCAGAGGGTGGCGCTCATAAGAACGCTTGCCGCCGAACCGCAGATGCTTTTATTAGACGAACCCTTTTCCGCACTCGACTATCAGACAAGGCTGGAAGTGTGCGACGACGTTCAAAGAATTATAAAGAGCGAAAAAAAGACGGCTCTACTCGTTACGCACGACATTTCCGAGGCAATTGCGCTGTCCGACAAGGTGGTGGTTCTCTCCGCAAGGCCCGCAACGGTAGTTGCCGAGCATATTATCGACTTCGGAGAAAACGTACCCAAAAAACGCAGAGAGTGCGGGCAGTTCGCCTCCACCTTCGAAATTTTGAGAAAGGAACTCGGCATATAAATTTAAGCGGAATTTTAACCTATGAAAAACAAAGTCAAATTTTCGCGCGAGCATATCGCGTATCTTAAAAAACAAAGACAGAAAAAAATAATTATCGCCGTGTCGCGCTGGCTTGTGCTTGTACTGCTTTTGGGACTGTGGGAGCTATGCGCATATTTGGAGTGGGCAGACCCGTACATCACGAGCTCGCCCTCCCGCGTGTGGCAGACTATAGTGGACCTGAATAAAGGAAACACGCTATTCTACCATATAGGCATTACTCTTATGGAGACGGTCGCGGGCTTTTTAATAGCCGTAGCGTTGGGCTATATTATAGCAGTTGCGCTGTGGTCGAGCGAGGCTTTAAGAAAAATTACCGAACCCTATATCGTGGTTTTAAATTCCCTGCCTAAAATTGCGCTCGGACCGCTTATCATCATCTGGATAGGTATAGGCTACGATGCGATAATTTTTATGACCGTAATAGTTTCTATTATAGTTTGCATAATGAATATGCTGGCGGGATTTATTTCCGTTGATAAGACCAAAATGCTACTTATGAAGTCTATGGGGGCGGGAAAAATAACCACTTTGAGAAAGCTTATTATCCCCTCCTCCCTACCCGCGCTCATAAGCACGTTAAAGGTTGCCGTGGGGCTTGCCTGGATCGGCTCTATCATGGGCGAGTACGTCGCCTCGGAGGCAGGGCTCGGCTATCTTATAAACTACGGCAGACAGGTTATGAATTTAAACCTTGTTATGTCCGCAACCTTTATTCTCTGCGTGCTGGCGGGCGGAATGTACGCAATCGTGGCGCTTATAGAAAAAATTGTGGTCAAACAAAATTAAAATTTAAAGGGCGGAGCACTTTTGCTCCGCCCTTTTTATTATTAAAATTTTTTTGCAAAAACTGCGTTATCTGCAGCATAGTACGGGGGCAATTAACTTTTAACCCCTTAAACGGCGCGAAGGTGTTCGCGCGAATTGAACCCCTCGAGCTCTGCAAGCTCCTTTAAAATTTTTTCGCTGTCATCCATTGGAATTACCTCTCCTCTGTGCATCAGAAACTCCTCTCCTTCATGCCTCTTTCTTATTAAACTTTTCTGTCTTTCAATATACGCCGTGAAATTCATCTTACAGCCCTCCTTCAATTTACATAATCTATTTTACTTATTATAGTTGACATATATTGTCATATATGATAAAATAATTTAAAAATTTTTCCGCAACGCTTTATAGTATGCGGAGAGGACAAACTTTATTCTTTAAAGGAGGGATTAACCGTATGAAATACGAAACTATGATTAAAATGCTTATGTATCTTCTGCAGAAACGCAAAATTACCGCGCGCGAGTTAGCGGAAAAGTACGACGTTTCGGTAAGGAGCATATACAGGTACGTTGAAGAGCTTATAATTAGCGGAGTTCCCATAGATATCGAGCGCGGAAGGTACGGTGGATTGACCATTGCAGACACGTACAGGCTTCCCACGGGCTACTTCACCCGCGATGAATATACCGCCACAATAAACGCGCTCGACGCAATGGCTTCGCAAATTTCAGACGAAAACGTTATTGCCGCAAGGGAAAAGCTTGAAAGCAGGCAAAAATACGAGAGGGGCGAGATGTCGATATGCGGAAATATAATAGTTGACGGCGGAACTTGGGGCGACGGCAAAAAATTTACCGAGAAGATGCAGGTTTGCGAACAGGCGGTCAACGAATGTCGTTCCCTCGTCATAGAGTATATTTCGCGCGAGGGCAAGATGAGCAGACGCACCATTGACCCCCACGTTCTTATCTATAAGCAAAATATCTGGTACGTATATGCGTTTTGTCATAGCAAACGCGGTTTCAGAACTTTTAAAGTGGGCAGGATAAGGTACGCCGCATTTACAGACAAAACATTTGAAAAAAAGAAGTTTACGCGCGACGACATTGACTTGAATTTCTACTATAATGTTGAAGAGCTTGTAGACGTAACGTTCAGAATTGAAAAGAATTCCCTTCCCGATGCCGAGGAGTGGCTGGGTATAGACATAATCGAACCCTGCGGCGACGCATTTGAGGCTCACGCCTCTCTGCCCGACGACGATATGCTTGTAAATAAGATTTTAAGCTACGGCGGCGCCGTGACGGTAACCGCACCCAAGGAACTTAAAGAAAAAGTCGCCTACACCGCCAAAAAAATTGCAGAACAATATAAATGAAAAACACGCGGACGCCGTCCGCGTGTTTTGTTAATTGCTTTAATTACAGTTTAGTTTACTCGGGTAATTTTTCTCCGCCGAGAATATGAATATGCAGGTGGTGAACGGTCTGATTTGCGTCGTCGCCCTGATTTACTATAAGGCGGTAACCGTTTTTGCAGCCGTTTGACTTTGCAATTTCCGGAATTTTTAAAAGCATATGCGCAAGCGTTTGCGCGCGCTCGCTGTCCGCCTCCTCAAGTAGCTTGAAGTGGTCCTTGGGAACCGCTAAAAGATGCACCTTTGCCTTTGGCTCCAAATCTTTAAATACAACCATTTTATCGTCCTCATAGACCTTGCCGGAAGGCAATTCCCCCCGTACTATCCTGCAAAAAACGCAATTTTTATCCAACATTTTCTTTTCTCCTTATTTTCTTTGATTTTATTTTAAAAGCAGTAAACGCAGCGGCACCTACAAGAAAAATTCCCGCGGCAAACGCCGATATCACTATCTCTGCCGTATGGTTCGCATCCCAACCGAGTATGACTACGTATTCATTAGTGTCGGTATTGTAATAGCATCTGTAATAATTGTTTACATTTAAATAAGTTACGTACCTGTAACCTTCTGCGGTCCCGTCGGGAATCTCAAGCTTAATCAGTTGATAATACTCCGCAGGGCTGAATGTAACCGCTATGCCTTGTAATTCGCCTTTATTGTCGCCGGTCTCTTCATCTTTGCGGAAACTGAACGAATAGTCGTATTTATATCCGTCCTCTTCCTCAACAGTGATAAATGCGTAAGAGTAGTTTCCGTCCACGATTACGGCATAATTTATCACGCAATCGTCTTCGCAATCTTCAAATTTTTTGTCCCACTTCACTAAAAAAACCTTATCGCCCTGAACGAATTCGATGAACTCATCTTCCGACTTGAAGCTTCGTTTTATAATTTCGTATTCAACGGGCGCAAGGCACCACAGAATAAGGGCTATTGCTACGAGTACTGCGGTAAGTGCGGCTATGAAGTTTGCGGAATACGAGCACCACTTGGCGTATTTTATAGCCACTTTGCCTCTGTCATCGGGTACGGGGATTACAAGCTGGACCTCGTTTGCCACAGCCATTTGCTTATATGGCTTGCGCTCCTTTTTCAGAACCACCGCCGAAAGCACTATTGCAGCCACAACGCAGAAGAGCGTGGGAAGCACGTGGAGATTGACTTCGATGGGTATGTCCCAGAGAAAGTGCATTGCAATACTTGAAAGCGCCACGGCTAAAAAGCGTAAATCATACGGGCGGCATTTGAATTTACAGAACGCCCAGCCTATGACGGCTGTCCAAAGCGTGTGCGTGCACACTGCAGTCCAGGCGCGTTCTATCGATATTTCCACCATCCTGAAAACGCTGCTGTAGGAGTAGGCGTATATGTAGCCCATGTCCTCGGTTATGGAAAATCCCGCGCCGATTGCCGCACCGATTATAAATCCGAGCATGGGGCTGCGTTTTCTGAAAACGAGTATGACGACTATCGCGGGTATTGCCTTTGCCGCTTCTTCCAAAACCGCCGTCCAAAGCGTTGAAAGCCATTCGTTTCCGGGATAGAGAAAGTAATAGCCGAATAATGTTATGAAGTCCGCCGCTATCGCACCAAGCACCAAAATCAATATAAAAAGCGCGAACGAAAGATTTCGCTCGGGATTCAATTCGTATATAAACACAGCAACGGTCAGGTTCATAAAAGCCCCGCCCAAAAGATAGAGCGTGGGTATGGCTATTCCGTTTTCGGAAATGTCTATAAGAAACGCAACCAAAGCAAAGAGCACAAACGAAAGTGCGAAAACGCGAACGTACATCCAGCCGTGTTCAAGCTTTGCCTTACTCTCGTGCCCGCGCATACTGCGGGTAAAAAACTCCTTATAGTCGCTTTTCTCCCTCGCACGGAAGGTCTCTTTTATGAAATTGCGAAATCTCTGCCGCCTGCCGGGTTTTTGTTTGGAAGATTTTTTCATTATATGTTTCCCATATCATTTAAACGAGTTCCGCAGTAGCACCGTCTAAATAAACTTCTTTAATATTAACGGTATATTTTTTGCCAACGCACAAGTTTGCCTCAATGTAAACTTTAATATAATTTTGAGTGTAGCCCGTGAAATATTTCCCTACCCGCTCCTCTGCTATGAACTCACAGTTTTTTCCGATAAACCCCGTAATATACCGCAACGAAGCGCAGTTTGCCTCTTTTAAAAGTCTGTGCATACGGTCGGCTTTAACATCGGCAGGCACGTCTTCCATTTTGTACGCTACGGTGCCCTCTCTCGGCGAAAAAGCAAAGGCGTGAACGCGCGCGAATTTGGCTTCTTCGATTATGGAAAGACTCTTTTCAAAGTCCTCCTCCGTCTCCGTGGGGAAACCCGCGATTATGTCGCAAGTTATTGCCGCATCGGGGAAATACTTGTAAATCAGCCCGCATTTTTCAAGATATTCTTCCCTCGTGTAATGCCTGTTCATAGCCTTCAAAACAGCGGTGCTGCCGCTTTGAAGCGAGAGATGAAATTGGGGGGCAAAATCTTTTAAACCCTTCAATGCAGTCAAAAATTCTTCGCTGATTACGGTACATTCCAGCGAGCCCAAACGGATACGCTTTTCAACCCCACTCAAAGCCGAAATTAAGTCCTTTAAAGTACGTCCGCCATCGTTATAGGCTGAAATATTTATGCCGTTCAAGACGACCTCTGGACTTGTGATTTTTGAAATTTCCCCCGCAATATCCTCGATTGAACGCGATTTTTCACGTCCGCGAAGATATGGAATTATACAGTACGAACAGAAGTTGTTGCACCCGTCTTCTATCTTTATAAACGCGCGGGTTTTGGTCTGTTTGGGGAACAAGAGGGACAAATTGCTCTTGGAATATGCAGCGGCTATGGCGCTTATAAGGCTCTCTTTGTTGCGTGCGCCACAGACGTAATTGACCCCTTTTTTAGTAAATGCGGCGGCGTCCTTCTCCGAGGCGCAGCCGCAAATATATATATCGGCGTGCGGGTTGAACTTGCGTACGCGCGTAACCGCCTGACGGCTCTTCTTTTCCGCCTCTTTTGTAACTGCGCAGGTATTGATGATATAGATATCGGCAAAAGTCAGGCTGTCGGAAACTTCAAAACCCATATCTTCGAGGGTCGCCATAATTGATGCCGACTCGACCTCGTTTACCTTGCAACCGAGCGTAAATACTACGGCTTTCATTTGAGCTCCCCCAATGCAAACGCCGCAAGCGCACACATAGAAATTGCCGCAGTTTCGGCGCGCAGAATACGTTTGCCGAGCGAAATACCGGTAAAGCCCAAGCTTTCGGAGAGCGCAAACTCCTGCTCGGAGAAGCCGCCCTCACTGCCGACGACAAGTGCCGTGCTGCCCGTTATTTCAAGCATATTCCCGCGTGAATTGCCTAAAAACTCGCACGCAAACAGCTTATTTTTGCAATTTTCCGCAGAGTTTAAGGCAGCTGAAAAGTTATCGAAATACAATACTTCGGGGGCGCGCGCCCTTAAACACTGTTTTGCCGCTTCGCGCGAGACTTTGTTTAATCTTTCTATTTTGTTTTGGTTCATATACGCGGAGCAGTACTCCGAATTAAATATTCCTATTCTTGATACGCCGAGCTCCACCGCCTTTTGAACGACGAGCTCCGTTTTATCCCCCTTTAAGGCGCCGCAGAGAAGATAAATATGCTCGCGGGGCTCTTTGTCGTTTTGAATTGCCCCCGTAATATGTGCGAGTAAACGGTGTTTTTCGAGTTTTGCAACGATAGCCGAATACTCCATACCGCTGCCGTCTAAAAGGACTATTTCGCTTCCCTCTTCAACGCGCAACACCGTTTTAACGTGAATAAATTCCTCGCCTTCGAGATAAACTTCGGTTGCGTTCTGCAAATTCTCGCAAAAAAATCTTTTAGGCGTACTCATAGCTTAAACGAAAGAGCTATCCACTCTCCCTCCCGCACCGTTTTATCGAGTTTGAGATTTTGCGCCGTGAACGCCTTTAAAACCATATCCAAACGACTTTCGATTATGCCGCTTAAAATTAAAATTCCGCCCTCTTTTAAATTTTTGGGGATTGAGGGGGCAAGCCCGCACAGAATTTCGGCAGTGATATTTGCAAGCATAATATCGCCCTTTATTTCAACATCGTTTAAAAGGTCTGCGTGCGCCACAGTCACTTTTCGGCTTACGCCGTTGATTTCAGAGTTGTGCGTCGCGCTCTTTACCGCAACGTAGTCGATATCCGTCAAATAGGCGTGCTTAGCGCCGAGTTTTATTGCGGAAATTCCCAAAATTCCGCTTCCGCACCCCACGTCTATACATACGCTGTCGGGCGTGAGATATTCCTGCAATAGCTTTAGGCACATCGAAGTCGTTTCGTGTTCGCCCGTGCCGAAAGCCATGTTGCTGTCCAAAAGTACCACTTCTTCGTGGGGCTGTTTTTCATACTTTATCCACTCGGGACAGACAACTATGCGTCCGCCGATATGCAGGGGACGGAAATGCGTTTTCCAAATTTGAAGCCAATCGTCGCCCTCTACCTCTCTGCGGGTGTCCTCGAGCGTGCCGACATTCAAAAAGCCGCTGCTGCTCAATGCAAGTTCCTCCAAATCGGCGCGGATGAGTGGCGCAACCTTTTTAGTCTCGTCCAAGGGAATAAAGCATTTGACAAGCACTTCCTCACTTTTCTCTGTGAGACTTTCGTCTATGTAGTCCCAATACATTGCCTTGTCGCGCTGCAGGGCTATGACGTCCTTGACGTCCGAAATTGCGACACCGTAGGTGGTGTACCGCCAAAGCACGTCGGCAACGAGTTCGCTGCCCTCAGTTGTTGTATGAATTGTAAGTTCGGTAAATTTCATAATTAAATTTTACCACCAAAAACCTTTTATGTAAAGTAAAAAGCGCCGCGCAAAGCTTGTTTGCGCGGCACATAAACAATCACTTTAATTGTGCAAGATATTCTACGGCGGAGTGAAGGGCAACGTTTCCCTCTCCCGCTGCCTTCATATACTGATAGGGTCTGCCCGTGCAGTCGCCCGCGGCGAACACACCGTTTATGTTAGTCCGCATAGCTCTGTCAACGACGATATGACCTTCTTTAATTTCAAGTCCGTGCAAAAGAATCGATGGAGAAACCGAGCTCCGCAAAATAAACAGACCGTCAACTTCAAGATATCCGTCCTTGAAAACTATTTTCTCAAGCCTTTTCTCTCCCTCCAACCTTATAGGGCTCTTTACAAGAATTTCTGCGTTGTCCGATTTTATTTCGTGACCCTTGTAGAGGGGTAAAACGTAAGCCTTGTTTGCGACCGAGCATAGAAATTCTATTTCGTGTTCGAAGCGTTTGTCGGTGCAAAGAATAGCGATATTTTTGCCTCTGTACATAAAGCCGTCGCAGGTGGCGCAGTAGCTTATTCCCCTGCCGACAAGCCCCTCTTCGCCCTCGATTTCAGCCGTATCGACTCCGAGGCAAAGTATAACCGTTTTAGCCGTAAAATCTTCGGTTCCGCAGAGCAGAGTAAAGCAATTGCCCCCCGAATATACCCCGTTTACGACCTTATCGACGGGTTTTATGCCCAAGCTTTCGGCGTGGTCTAAAAACGCTTTGGATAGCTGCTCTCCGCTAATATCGGGGAGCCCGAGGTAGTTTTTTACAAGCGCCGCCTGGCCGACCTTTTTAGAGACGTTCAGGCTTGCAAACCATATAAAATTTTGATCTAAAATTTTGGCGTTTATTGCGGCTGAAATGCCCGCAGGTCCGCTACCTATAATTGCAATATCGTACATTTTATTATTTTGCCCAATTTTAATCAAGTCATCCTTGTTGGGATGACTTGACGCGTTTTGTTAATCCATTTTTGTAAGCATTTCCGCCAAATCTTCCATTTCCTTGGGCGGAAGCTTTACCTGACTTTGCTTGACTACCATATCCACTGCAGCTTTTGCGCGCTCGGGAGGAATTATCGTTCCCACGCCCGCAACGCAGCCGCCTGGGCAGCCCATACCCTCTATCATATATCCGTTGAGCTTGCCCGCTTTGGCAAGAGTTAAGGTCTTTCTGCAATCGGAGAGTCCCTCTGCGTGTTCGATTTTTACGGGCGTGCCGGGGAAGTATTCGTTTATACAGCTTTCGATTGCGCTTGCAACGCCACCCGCGCAAGCGTAGCCTCTGCCCGCACCCGTTGCCTCGAAGGTTACGGGGAGTTCCTCAAGCTCTTCGGGGTTTATCCCCCTGCCCGCAAACATACCGCCGAGCTCTTCAAAGGTAATTACAAAGTCGACATAGCTCCTTACGGAGTGCCGTGACGCCTCTAACTTTTTAGCGGCGCAGGGACCTATGAACACTACGCGGGCGTTGGGCCTCTTTACCTTAATTGAACGCGCGGTGGCAACCATGGGGGTGAGCTCCTCCGACACTTCGGAAGCGAGGTCGGGGAACTGCTTTTTAACGAGAACTGCCCATGCGGGGCAGCAGCTTGTGAAAAGGAAGGGAAGCTTGCCCGTTGCAACTTCTTTTACATAGTGATGCGCTTCGGCAATACAGCCGACGTCTGCACCGACGGCAACCTCGTAAACTTCCTTAAACCCCAAGGCAAGGAGCGCCGCTTTTATGCGACCTGGAGTTGCCTTGGGCCCAAACTGACCTATAATTGCGGGAGCCACTGCGGCAACGACCTCGTCGCCCTGTTTAATTGCCTGTATGAGCTGGTAAATTTGCGACTTATCTGCAATTGCGCCGAAGGGACAAGCCGACATACACTGTCCGCAAGCCACGCATTTATCGGTATCTATGTGTGCTCTGCCGTACTCGTCCGAAGAGATTGCCCTCACGCCGCACGCTTGAGCGCAGGGGCGGAAATGATGGGCGATAGCGTCGTATGGGCAGGAAGCCTTGCACTTTCCGCATTTAATGCATTTTGACTGGTCTATGTGCGATTTGCCGTTTACGATAGAAACGGCACCCTTGGGGCATGCCTTTATGCATGAGTGTGCCACGCAGTTGCGACACTGGTCGGAGACGACGTATTCGTTGTCGGGACACATATCGCAAGCCGACGGGATTACCTGCATTAAGGGCGGTTCGTAATATTTTTCCGCAATATTGCTCTTATCCACGCCAGAGGTTATATGCACGGGCTTGTTTGCAGGTCTTAAAGACAGTCCCATAGCAAGGCGGACGCGCTCGGACGCTATCTGGCGTTCGCGGTAAATGCTCTCGCGGTATTTGGGAATTTCATCGGGAGTAATAATGTAGGGAATTTCCTCCAAATCGCTTGCAGGGTTATCCGATTCATATGCAACGCGCGCCACTTCGGCAAACACTCTCTTTCTCAAATCGGTTACTACGCTCTGACTTTTCATATTAGCTCCTTTGAATTTTATTCTGAAACCCCTGCCTTTTCTCCGTCGTTGGGTTTTGCGGGTTTTTCGACGGAAATTTTAAGCTCGGGGTGTTTCATATGCTTTGATAAAACGTAATATTGCAGGAAAAAATAGCCTATTCCGAGCAATACCATAACTATACTCCAAATCTGCGAGGGGTACAGCGGAACGCCCGGTATGAGAACGCCGCGGGCGTCGGCGCGGAAATATTCAATTACAAACCGCCATATGCCGTAGGAAACGGCGTACACACCGAAATTATAGTTAAACTTGAATTTGAAGTATAAAATTATCATTATTATGGCAAGCAGGGCGAGAAAAACACACTCGAAAAGCTGTGTGGGAATTACCTTGCTACCCATATACACCGCGCCCGTTGTCGGATTGTAATTTTTGGCGCAGTAGAGACCGAACCAGGCGTCGGTTTCCAGTCCGTAACAGCAGCCGCCGAAAAAGCAGCCTAATCTCCCGAAAGAGTGCGCAATAGCTATTCCTATGGGTATAAAAGGCAGAGCGTCCGTAAGCGTTGCGTTCATATTGTTTTGAAGCATCTTTACCCTCGTTCTGGGCGCAATTACGTAGATATACAGCCAATATACGCCCAAAAAGCTTACTACGCCGCCGATAAGTCCGCCGATAAAGGTCATACTGTCGCCGAGGACGAACCCTCGCGAGGGATTTGCAATATAATTATAGGTAGCCTGAAAGAGCATTGCCGAAAATATTCCGAAGCCCGTTCCGAACAGCCCTATAAAAAGAATTTTGTCCGATGCGTCTTCGTTGAATTTCTTTTTCCACATCGTGTACAATAAAAATCCGAAACACGCCAAAATTCCCACGGCCATGCAAACGCCGTAGGGATAAATTCTGAAGCTTCCGATTTCGATTATAGGTTGAGGATGCATAAAAATATACCTTAAATTAAAAGTCAGTAGTACAATTTCGCAGTATATTATACAACTTTCGTGAGCAAATGTCAATATAACAGATAATTAAAAAGACGCGGTAAATTATACCGCGTCTTCAATCATGTTACATTTCGTTGATTTTTTACCGCTCAGCTTGCGCATTGTCAGCAGATAGAACAGTAAGGCTAAAAACATGCTTATGCCCCACCCTATCGGCCAAGCCCAGCATACGCCCGAAAAGCCCCATCCGACGTCGGTTAAAAAGTAGACCAAAAGCACACGCAAAACAAGGTCGGTAAAAGTACTTACCGTAAATCCGATATTTCCTCCGCATCCGCGAACTGCGCCGTCCGCAATTATCTTCACGCAGACTACGGGTATGAAGCTGGAAACTATGACGAGAAACTGCCGTGAGAATTTCATAGCGTCGTCGGTTAGCTTTTCCTTCTGAATAAAAAGACGGGTAAAGAAATCCGGACAGGTGACGAAAATAACAAGAAATACAACGCTTGTCACAAGCGCGTAGCATAGGACGGCTAAAAAGCCCTGTTTTATTCTCTTAACCTCTCCAGCCGCCTTATTCTGTGCCGCAAAATTGGCGAGTCCGTTAGTCATTGAAACAACACCCATTGTCGCCATACATATGAGTTTGAAAGCCGTAGTAAAGCCCGTAGTTGCGTCTTCGCCGAGAGAATTTATGCGCGAGTTTACGAAAAAATTGCCAACGGATACAAAGCTTTGCTGTAAAATAATGGGAACGGAAGTTTTAAAAAGGTCTGACAAAATACTTTTATCGAATTTTTTAGCCCGCTCTTCCGTTTTGAACGCATTGAGCTTTTTTATAAGCACTATTACTGTGAGTACGCAGGAAACCGCTTGTGAAATGAGCGTCGCCCAAGCCGCACCCGCTACATCCCTATGTAAAACGCAGACGAAGAGCAAATCGAGCCCAACGTTCAAAAACGATGATATGACGAGGAAAATAAAGGGCGTTTTACTGTCGCCTAACGCCGAACATATACCGCAACCGAGGTTGTACAGGAATACGAAAGGCAGCGAGCCGACATATATATAGAGATAAGCAAGACAATCCTGATAGTACGAGGACGGGATATTCAGAGCATTCAGCAAAAGAATTGCAAACGAAAAGCCTATTATCATTAAAAATGCGCAGAGGGCACAAAAGGAAATCAGCGAGGTATACACAGTTTCCCGCACCTTCTTTTTATCGCCCGCGCCGAAAAACTTTGCAACAATTACCGCACAGCCGCCGTTTGCGCCGAGCGCAAAAGCGAGCAATATATTTATAACGACGGTGGCGTTGCCTATTGCGTCGACAGCAAGCGCTCCCTCTTTTGCGAAGTTGCCCACGACAAGCAAATCGACGAGCGAATAGAGCTGCTGCACCATTGCGCTGCCGAACAGCGGAAGGGAATACATAAGTAAAACCTTCCATACGCTGCCGTTTGTTAAATTTACCGTTTTTCCACTTTTCATGACGTGTGATATTATAATTTCGAAATATCGCAAAATCAACGGTTTTTCGTCAAAAAATTTAAGGCGCACCGTCAGGTGCGCCTTTTTCAAAAAATTGTATTTAATTAACAAACGTCAGCCAGCCGAGGAGTTCAGTAGTCCTGCTCTTCCCGCTCGTACGCTCTCGACGAGGAGTAAAGGTCGAATTCGGCGTCGATATCGAACTCGGAGTCGTCGTCAAAAGCGGCGAGCTTGGAAATGGAAACTTCGTACGCCGTCATAGTTAAAAAGCTTTCGTCGGGCTGTTTTTTCTGGTATTCTCTGCTCTGAATTCTGCCCGACAGCGCAATTTTATCGCCAACGGAGAGATTTCTGACAAACCGCGCGTTCCTGCCCCAGGCAATTGCGGGGATATAGTCCGATTTGTTGTAGCTTCTGTTGACCGCGACGAGCAAATCGGCAATTTCACGGTTGAAAGGGGTGGTTCTGTACACGGGCGGCTTGCAAATATAGCCCGAAAGCACCACCGAATTGGGGTTTTTTGCGGGTTGCGTGTCGAGAAGCTCGCGCACGAATACCGTGAGCATGAGCCTTGACTTCCCGCCCTCTAACTTGTTGTACGAACGGAACTGACCGAGCGCACAGATGGGGCTGCCTATCTTCATATCCTCCGTCATAATGCGTTCGGACACCGTAACGGGAAGTATATCCGCCTGCCCCGAAAGCCGCATTACGCGCACCTTGAATTCGTAGAAACCCTCGCCGTAGACCTCGTGTGAAAACTGTGCTTCGGAAACTATTTCGCCGTACAGGTATACCTTGTTGTTCTTTTCCGTGTTGTAATTCATATATGCCTCCAAAAAAATGTTTTTCCTGCATTAATTATTGTTTGCGGCGCAAGGAGGGTTCCCCTCCGCCTGCGCACCCAATTTGCAAATACTTTCGCTCAGAAGAGGGAATTTGCACGATTTTATTATTGTTTGCCCTTAATTATTGCGGCAAGAGAAACATAGTTTCTCAAAGTCACGAAAATTTGCTTTCGCAGAATAGAAAGTAAATTTTGTGAACGGCTTTATTGCGAGGATTTTTGTCTGCCGGTGCCGTCTATCACGTAGTTCTCGCGGTAAATGAGTTCGCCGACGGGGACGAAGGAATATCCTCTGTTTTTCAAAGTTTCTAAAATTATGGGTACGGCCTCGGCGGTGTGCAGTCCGTTGTTATGCATAAGTATTATCGAACCGTTTTGCACGCCGTTGATAACCCTTAACGCTAAATCCGAAGCGAGCAGGTCTTTCCAATCCAAACTGTCAACGTCCCACTGTATGGTATAATAGCCGTTTTCGGACGCCGTTTTAATGAGCTCGTCGTCGTAATCGCCGTACGGAGCGCGGAACAGGTCGACCTTCTTACCGGTGATATCCGTGATTGCCTGCGACGAGGAGGCAAGCTCCGCCCTTATGTCCTCGGCATTGAGTTTGGACATATACGAGTGGGTTGAGGAGTGCGTACCTATCTCGCATCCGCTTTCGTCTATTTTTTTGACGTATTCGGGGTATTTTTCCGTCCAGAACTCTACCATAAAAAAGGTTGCACGGACGTCCGAAGCCTTTAACGCTTCGAGTATTTTATCGGTATACTCCGTCCCCCAGGCACAGTCGAAAGTTATGGAAATAAGCTTTTCCTCCCTTTCAACGCTGTAAATGGGAATTAAGCGGGGAGTTTTACCGTAATATACGGCGTACGCGCCCGTCGCGTTGACGGTAATTAAAAGTATTGCCGACATCAGGGCCGTTGCAAGAACTATTAAAATATGCTTGAATTTAATTACGAAAGCCAAATTTCTCTCCGATTATACAAGATTATTAAAGTCGATTACTGTCAGCATTTTTGTTTTTATATCTACTATTGTCTTTTCTCAACCGTTATGTACTTTAACAAGATATTGCTTGCTTCAAGATATATTTATTAAGCCCGTCCCGTCATTATGCCTTTGATTGAATATAAAAAAGCCGCCGAGGCTTATTGCCGCGGCGGCTGTCATTTACATATTATTTAAGTTTGCCCTTGTTTTTGCGTATCTCTTTGACTGTTTTTTCGTAGCCATAGTCGGACGGGATATAGTAAATTCTGTCCTTTAATTTGTCGGGCAAATACTGCTGCTCGACGTATCCGCCCGAATAGTCGTGAGGATATTTATATTTGCCACTCTCAAACTTCGAATTTTTGTCGCCGTAGGAGCTGTCTTTAAGATAAGGCGGAACGCCCTCGTCGTCGCGGATATTTACAGCGTCGTTTTTTGCCGCGCCCATAGCCGTAACCACGGTGTTGCTCTTGGGGGCTTCGCATACGTAAATTATGGCGTTTGAAAGGGGAATAAGCGCTTCGGGATAGCCAATTTTTTCAAGCGCGTACATCGCCGAAGTTGCAACAACGAGCGCGTTGGGGTCTGCCATTCCCACGTCCTCGGACGAGTGAACGACGAGCCGCCTTGCAACGAGCATAGGGTCGCCGCCTCCCTCAATAAGGCGCATTGCGTAATAGAGCGCAGCGTTTGAATCGCTTCCGCGGAGGGACTTGCAAAACGCCGAAAGATAGTCGTAATATTCGTCGGTACTATAGGAAAGGGATTTGCGCTGAATAGACTGCTCCGCGTCGGCAAGGGTCACTTTAATGTTACCGTCAGCTTGCGGAGGCGTCGTGAGTACGGCAAGCTCCAATGCGTTGTACGCCATCCTCAAATCACCGCCCGAAATGGACGCTATATGGTCGAGTGCGGCGTCCTCTATTTGCGCCGAATATGCGCCCAATCCACGCCGTTTATCGCTGACGGCTTTTGCAATTGCCCCCCTAATATCCTCGAACGAAAGCCTTTTGAACTCAAAAACGCGACAGCGCGAAACTATTGCGGGAGTCATCGACGCAAAGGGATTTTCCGTAGTGGAACCGATGAAAATGATAGTGCCCTGCTCGATTGCGGGAAGGAGTGAGTCGGACTGTGTTTTGTTGAAACGGTGGCACTCGTCGAGCATCAGATATGTACGCTTGCCATAGAGCTTTAAGTTGTTTTTGGCCGTTTCAACCGCCTTTTTTACGTCCGCAACGCCCGCCTGAACGGCGTTCAGTTTTATAAAATCGCCGTGCGTGGTGGACGCAATTATGTTGGCAAGCGTGGTCTTTCCCGTTCCCGGAGGACCCCAGAAAATACAGCTTCCGAGCCTGTCCAAAGCTATTGCACGGCGGAGCAGCGACCCCTCGGAAACAATGTGGGATTGTCCGATAAAGTCCTTCAGCGTGTCGGCGCGCATGCGCTCTGCAAGCGGTTTTGCAACCTCTTCGTTGCCGTTTAAATCAAATAAATCCATAGTTAGCTCTCGATGAGTTTTTTAATATTTTCAATATTTTCTTTGCCGAGCTTGTAACCCGCCTTAAACGCCCTGTCAAGGTGCTTTATTACGTACTGATTCATATCCTTTATTTCGGGTTCCAGCCAAAGGTCGCACAGCCCCTTTTCAAGCTCCCTACGCTGTTTTGTCTGGTGGGTGTCCATAATATCGAAAACCCGAAGCGCCATAGACACTATATTGTGAACCCCGTCAATAGGCTCGGCGGCGTTCTTAAGCGCATCAATTGCCACTACGACGTCCGCACCCATTTCCTTTACGGTTTTTACGGGAACACGGCAAAGACATCCGCCGTCGATATACAGCCCCGAACCCGATTTGACGGGACGGAAAATCGTGGGTATCGTACTCGAAGCCTGCACCGCCTTTACGGCGCTTCCCCTTTTAAAGGTGTGAAGTTTGCCCGACATTAAATCGGTTGCTACGCACCTGAATGGAATTTTCATATTTTCAAGGTTGGTGTCTCCAAGGTATTCAACGAGCAAATCACGCATTTTTTTACTGCGCAAAATGGACATCTTTGAAATTGCCGTAACGCTCACGTCCACGATATCCCGCATTTTTATGCCGAGAACAGCCTCTTTAATCTCTGTGGCAGTCATGCCCTTTGCATAGCAACTGCCAATTACTGCTCCCATTGAACAGCCCGCAATATAGTCGGGAACTATCCCCTCCTCTTCCAAAGCCATTAAAAAGCCGGCATGGGCAACTCCGCGCGAGCCGCCGCTTCCGAGTGCAAGCCCCAAAGTCTTACTCATAAATTTACCCCTACAAAAATAATTTTATTATGTAATGGTTAAATCTCGCGTACCTTATTTAGTGCTTTGTATTATGCTTTTGTGCTTCGGAGCGGCAATAATAATTTTCCCCGAAAGATATATTAACTGCTGCTTTCAGGGCTTTGCAATGTGGGCACAATGCGTGCTGCCCTCACTGTTCCCGTTTATGATAATAACTTTGATATTCACAAAAACGGGTATGGCGGACAAGGCTTCGCTCCCGCTTAAAGGGGTTATGCAAAAAGTAAAGCTGCCTCCAAGCGCCGGTGCGTGCTTTCTTATGAGCGTATGCTCGGGATACCCCGCGGGAAGCAGGATTGTGAGCGAATTTTACTCGGGCGGGCTGATTGAAAGACGGGACACGCCCAAGCTTGCCTATCTCTGCTCCTCGTCCGGGCCCCTCTTTATTTTGGGGAGCGTAGGGGTTAAGATGTTCAAAAATAAGGGCGTGGGCTTAAAAATTCTTGCCGCACACATATTGTCGATTTTGGTCGTTGCTATAATAATATCCGTAGTCTCGAAAAAAAGTGCGCCGTCTTCGGCTGAAAGAAAGCCCTATAAGGGCAACGTCCTGTACGACGTTTTTTACGGCGCGGTAATTTCCGTTGCGGTCGCGGGCGGGTTTATAGCCTTTTTCTACGTTCTTTCAAGGTTTGTTGCCGACTTTAAATTATTATACCCCGTACAACTGCTATTTAATCTTTTTTGTGACGAACAGACTTCGGAAGCAGTGTGCACGGGGCTTATTGAAGCCACTTCTGGTTGCAGCGCACTTTCATTATGCCAAAGCTACCTTTCCGTTCCGCTTGCGGGATTTTTAATTACCTTCGGCGGAGTTTCGATACTTTGCCAACAGCTTTGCTATCTCGTTGGTATAGGCGTTAAGCCCTTGAAATTTATAGGCGTGAAAGCTCTGCAAGCCGTCCTATGTTTTGTACTTTTACTACTGTTGAATTTTTTTTGAAAAAACGCGTTATTTAAGGCATATTACGGGGGCAATTAAAAAATAAATCTTAAAAAACGTTTTAATATGCGCCGAGAATTTTAAACGAACTTGAGGCGTTTTCAACCTTTTTGAGTACCGATTTTACTCTTTCGGAAAAACAGTTCCCGTCAATTTCTATAAAAAATCTGTATTCGCCGGGTTTGTCCTTTACGGGACGGGATTCTATTTTAGACATATTCAGCCCGCCGGTCGATATGATTGAAAGCATGTTCAAAAGCTCGCCCGGTTTGTGGGGGCAGGTTGCCGAAAAATACATTTTTTTAGAGGGTTTGCAGTCTTCAACCCCTCCTTTTTTTATGAGAAGAAAGTGTGTACGGTTTGACTTTTCGTCGGCTATATTGTAGGGCGAAATGGTAATTCCCTCCCTCTTGGTGTGCGCCCCGACTATGCATGCGTCGGTGTCGTATTCAATCATATCAAGTCCTGCGGCGGTAGAGGGCGCGCCCATAAGCCGGGCGTGGGGAAAGTTTTTTGCAAGATATTGCCCGCACTGTTCAAGCGCCTGCCTATGCGAGAAAATACGTGTTATTTTAGCCATATCCGCGCCCGAACGGATTGCAAGGCGGTGGTCGATTTCAACCGAAAGATCTTCAAACGCAATGAGCCCGTCGGTGTACTGCAACAAATCTATATTCTGATTGACCCCGCCGTTTAAGCTGTTTTCTATCGGCAGCACGGCAAGATTGCACTCCCCCTCCAAAAGCGCCTTAATTACGAGGTCAAATGAAGTGTATCCTAAATATTCTGCCTGCGGACGGAATTTTTCGGCGGCTATTCCGCTGTAGCTTCCGTCGGGGCCCAAATATGCTACTTTATCCATTTTACGCTTTCTCCGCTATGTCGAGTATTAAACGCTCGGTGTCCTTCCAGCCAAGGCAAGGGTCGGTTATCGATTTGCCGTAGACGCTGTCATCTTTCTGGTTGCCCTCTTCGATAAAGCTCTCCACCATAAAGCCCTTTACGATTTTTTTGAAGTCCCTATCGTACAGCCTGTTTTGCATAACTTCTTCACAGATACGGATTTGCTGCTTGAATTTTTTCGCACTGTTGGAGTGGTTGGCATCGATTATTATTGCTGGATTTTTAAGTCCCGATTCTGCGTAACCCTCCGCCACATGCATGACCGTTTCGTAGTGGAAGTTGGGAATATCGTTGCCGTAACCGTCTACCGCACCGCGTAAAATGCAGTGGGCGAGCGGGTTGCCGTTAGTTTTAACCTGCCAGCCGTTGAGCTTGAAAACCTGTCCGCTCTGCGCCGCATAGACGGAGTTGAGCATTGCAATAACCGAACCGCTCATAGGGTTCTTCACGCCGACGGAAACGTCTATTCCGCTGGCAACTAATCTATGAAGCTGATTTTCGCACGAACGGGCACCGACGGCAATATAAGTGAGCAAGTCCTCGACGTAATGAATATTTGTGGGATAGAGCATCTCGTCCGCCGCCGAAAGTCCGCTTATTTCTATCGCCTTAATATTGAGACGGCGTATAGTGTAAATACCGTTTAAAATATCCTCCGATTTGGTGGGGTCCGGCTGTGAAAACATACCCTTATATCCTACGCCCAACGTTCTGGGCTTGTTGGTGTACAGCCTTGGAATTATAACTATTCTGTCCTTGACCCTTTCGTTTAGCTTGCCAAGCCGTTCAATGTAGTCGAGAACAGGTTTTTCCTCATGCGCGGAACAGGGCCCTACGATAAGGATGAGCTTATCGCTCTTTCCCGTGATTACGTCCGAAACGAGTACGTCGCGAGCCTCTTTTATCTTGCGCAACTCTTCGGACATGGGCACTGCTTTCAATATTTCTTCGGGATCGGGTATCCTGATTTGCCTTTCAAACATCTCTATTCTCCGTAAATTTTAAAAAATCTTCATAAATTTCTTTTGGAATAAGCTGCGAACAGTCCTTTTTGAACTTAACCGACGAACGGACGAGGGTCGAGCTTATATGCAAATTGTCCTGTTCGGCAGGGATATAGATGGTAATCATATCCTCTTTTAACTTCTTACTTGCAAACATATCTGCGTTTTCGTACTCGAAGTCCACCGTGTTTCGGACTCCGCGCACGTAAAACGGGGTATTTTCCTTATTCAACAAGTCAACCGCCGCACCGCTGAAGGTTACAACCCTTATACGATTTTCGCTCTTATACAGCTTGTTAAGGAGAAATTCCCTCTCTTCCGAAGTCAGATATGAAGTTTTATTGGGATTTACCATTACTGCAACGACTACTTCGTCGAAGATTTTAAGGCATTTATCTATAATATCCTTATGCCCCGAAGTCGGCGGGTCAAACGAACCCGCATACACACATTTACGCATCTATTCTCCCTTAAAAAATGTCAGATAGGTCTTGCCGTACTTGCGCTCGTCAAACACCGTCAAGCCCTCTATCTTCCCTTCGAATTTTCTGTCGCGTTCGAAAATTACAACGCCGTTTTCGTTTAAAATTTTTCCCTTTCCTATAGCGTTCAGGGAGGCAATCCCCGCATCCGAGCCGTAGGGCGGATCTATAAAAACAAGGTCGTATTTATTTAACGAATTTGCAAGGCATTGAGCGTAATCCAGTCTTAAAACGGAGTAGTTTTTCTCGCCTGAAATTTTTTTCAAATTCTTCGTTAAAACGGCTATACTCGGGGGGGAATTGTCGTTAAAGCAGACAAATTGAGCCCCTCGCGAGAGGCACTCGAGCCCGAGAGAGCCGCTTCCGCAAAACAGGTCCAAAACGGTTGCGCCGATAACCTTGTCCGCAAGAATATTGAAAAGACTTTCCTTCACTCTGTCCGCGGTGGGACGTATATCCCTTCCTTCAAATTCGCAAAGCTTCAAGCCCCTGTATTTACCGCTGATTATTCTCATGCTTTCTTCTTTTTATCCTTGACATTTTGCCGTGCCGCCATGTCGTCCTGCTTCTTCTTTTCGATTTTCCCGCCGATAAAATAGGCGAGGGCGTGCACACACAGTGCCGGAATTACCCACAAAAGGTTCAGCCACTCGGATGCGTGAATATAGCTCAACGGCAAATATGCCCAACCGAAGGCGTATATGAGCAGGAATTCGCAGAATGTGTTTGGAAAGATACAGTTGATTATCTGAAAAATTATAAATGGGATACACGCAATAAAGCCTATTAAAAAGCCCTTGTAGATGTTGTATTCCCCGACGCCCAGCAGCGCTTTTATATCGCTTGTGCCTATTTCTCTTTTTTTGAGCTGCTGAACGGACTTTCTGTACGCGTATACGCCGTTCTGTCTGCCGAAAATCATGAGTACTGCGATAAACAGAAGCTCCCCGACAACAAGAATTATTATATCCATAATTATGTCATCCGACGTTGCGAAGCCTATAATCGAAGCGCTTAAAATAATCATAAGCATCAGCGGAAATGCCGCACCGGAGAGCAAGTCTACAAGCTCGAGTCTTATTTTTTTACCTTTATTCTCTTCCAAATTTAAAGACCCCCTTTTCACATATAAATTCGTCGAGAGGCTCGTCCCACTCGTCTTCTTCAAACTCGTCAAGCTGGAAGGAATATCCGAGACCTACCGACTTTGTTTGAGCAGTTTTTAAATATCTGTCGTAAAAGCCCTTGCCGTAACCCACGCGAAAGCCTCTTTCGTTTACGGCGAGCAACGGAACGACCGTTACGTCTATCTTGTCGGTATACGCTTGTCCGACGGGCTCCAAAATCCCGAACGCACCTTTTTTCATCTGTCCGCAGAGCACGGGGACGATATTTTCGCCCTCTACCCGCGGGAAAAACACTGATTTACCAAGCTTTAAAAGCTTTTCTGCGATAATGGAGGTCTTGGCCTCGTCGCCTATTGCGCTGTACAGTAAAAAGCTGTCAAAATGCCCGTATGCAGCCATAAAATTTTCTGCAATTACGTCGTCGCAGAAATCGCGTCTGACACCCTGAAAATATCGGCGTTTTATCTTTAATTTGTATCTTATTTCCTGTTTTTTCATCTTATATAAACTCTTTCGGAACGTTGGGTTATTTTGGTAAGCACCTCGTACGAAATCGTGCCGCACCGCCTTGCATACTCGTCGGCGTTGTTCATAACGCACGTAAGCTCGCCGCCGTCCTCACGGATATAGGCGTCCATGCATAGATTTTTTTCGCCGAGCGGAACGTTTCTGAAAAACCCGTCCGCATAGCCAAGCCTGAAAGTCGTAAGCGTCTTATAATTTCTATCGGCAGGGCTATAGCCCACTCCGCCGCCGATAAAGCGGGTTGTTTGCATCCTTTTTGCATACACAGAGAGCGCCGACACGAAGCCCGTTCGCTTAAACCCCTGCGGAGCATAGCCGTACAGCAAAATTCCGCACCGCACACCGTATTTAAGGTATTTTCCGCCTCGTAAAATGCCGCCGCTTGCCGAAAAATGCGCGCATACATTCCTTCGTTTTGCTCGAACAAGCTCTACCGCGCGTTCGAAAAGCGAGAACTGTTTTATGCTCGAAGCCGCGTCGTGCGGGGCGTACATATGCGAGTAAACGCCCTCGATTTGGTCGGCGTCTAAAATATCCAGAACACCATGCAAATCGCTTATGGGGACGCCAAGTCTGTTCATGCCCGTATTGACTTTTATATGGCACTTCGAATTGCCGATAAGCCGCGCCGTTTGCACACTGTTTACGGTAAGCGTCAGCGAATAGAAATTTGCACGGTCCACGTCGCTTGAATCAAGCGGAGGCGCAAACACGAGCACGGGCTTGGTAATTCCCGCAACTCTGAGGGCAATTCCCTCGTCAACAATCGCTACGCAGAAGCCGTCTACGACGTCCTCTATATAGCGGGCGGTCTCCTCCATGCCGTGACCGTAGGCATCGGCCTTGACGACGGCGTAAAAGAACTTATCTTTTAAGATCGAGCGCACCTTCATTGCGTTGTGTCTTATCGCGCGTAAGTTGACAAACGAAAGCGTTTTTTGCATATTCAAATTATATGCTTTATCGCCTCAAATTGTATATGTGGGTATTTTAACATATTTGCCGCGCATTTGCAATTAAAAATAAAGACCCTGCTTTTACAAAATTAAAGCCGCAGCTCACTACTGCGGCATATTTTTCTTTATATTGCCCTTTCCGCGTCTTATAAGCGGCGCGACCTTACACGAAAGAAGGGCGGCAAGAATGCATAGCACTAAATCTTTTGGCATATAAAGTATGTTATATAAAATTATATTGTTCCAAAGATCGGGCATTTTCAGCCAAAAATGCCATACTAAGGCGAAATAGGAAATGCCAAGAATATAATCTGCCGAAAATGCTGCAAGAGCTGCTGTAATATTGCGTTTGATTCCGCAATTGCCCCCTATATATCCCGCAACGAACGCAGAAAAGATAAACCCGAGAATATATCCGAAAGTGGGCTTGAATACGCTGTAAATTCCGCCGCCGAACCCCGAAAAAACGGGTGCGCCGACAAGACCCAAAAGGCAATAGCAGGCCATGCTCGCCATCCCCTTGTTTTTGCCGAGAAGCAGACCCGCAAGCACGCTTATAACCGTTTGAAAAGTGAGCGGCACGGGATAGAAAGGGATTTGCACGAATAGCGTGCAGACGGTCATCAGCGCAACGAATACCGCACACTCCGCAATATCCGCGGCAATGTATTTGACTTTGATTTTCATATTTTAATGTTTTAACTTTCGTAAACGCTGCGTTTTAAAATGCCTATATAGGGCAACGAGCGGTATATCTCGTTATAGTCAAGACCGTAGCCGATTACAAACTCGTCCTCGATATCAAAGCAGTTGTAATCTGGAACGATGTCGTATTCACGGCGCGCTACCTTGTTAAGTAAGGTAACTATTTTTACGGATTTTGCGCCGCGCTCCAAAAGCAGAGCTTTAAGATTGGCAAGCGTAAAGCCGCTGTCGATAATATCTTCGACTATTATTATATCTTTGCCGTCGATATTGCGCTCAACGTCCTTTTTTATTTTGAGCTTGCCCGAAGACACCGTACCCGAACCGTATGACGAAACCACCATAAATTCAAGCTCCACGGGCATGGTAAGAGAGCGGATTAAATCGGCACAAAATATTACGCTGCCTTTTAATATGCTCACGATAATCGGCGTTTTGTCGGCAAAATCTTTGTTTACAAGCTCCGCCACTTCCTTAATTCGCGTTTTAAGCTGCTGCTCTGTCAGCAAAATTCTTTCACAATCGGGATGCATTGTTTACTCCTCGGTAATAACTGTTATTTCGTTAATTAAAAATTGTTGCCGTTATAGCCCCAGTTTTCTATACCCTGATAGGTTACGTAAACCGAAGTGCCGTTTATACCCAGCTCCTCTTTTAACAGATTGCACACGGCGGCGGTCATTTTTTCGCAGTCGGCAGGCTTGACGTTGCCGAAAGCACTTATTGCAATATACGCACCTGCTTCAAGCTTCGAACCTGCAAAGTACAAATCGTATTTATCCTCTATGCCGACCATAAGATAGCACTCCGGTTTGTGCATAATGGATACGAGCTTTCCCAACCCGCACTTGATATTATCCTTTTCGTCGGGGGTAAGCTGCTGAGAAAATTTACAATCTATAAAAGGCATAATTTATCTCCTTAATTTATTCGAAATTATCATTAAATAGATATATGTTGGGGGCAATTCAGTTTTTACTTGAAAAATCATACCCGCAAACACATAGAATTTCCTGCGTGTTTCCGGAAATTTTAACACCGTCCGAAATCTCCACACCGCAAACTGCAAGCACGTTATTTCCGCAGGCAAGGACGGGGATTCTGTCCCTTAACCGAACGGAAATCTTCTTATCCGTAAAGAAATCGTTTAAGCTTTTTTCGCCCGACCCGAACTTTCTGAATCTGTCGTCGGGGCGCCTGAACCGTATTTCGGCATTGTCCGGGATAAGCGAATAGTCAAGATTTAAAACTCTGCCGTTTTTGCACAAAATGCCGTTATTTGCGGCATATTCCCGCCCCAATTGCTTTTTTACACTCAAATTTACGCCGTAAAATATGCTTTTTTCATCGTTTATATAATCTTTAAGCAATACGCTGCCGTCTACGGGTGTTAACTGTTCCTTCAAGCAAATGCCTATTCTGTTACCCTCGTTAAACGCAACCAATCCGCAAAATTCAAAGCGCTTTCCGCGTTCAGAATTCTGCAAATCAAACAGCGCCTGCATATGCTCGGAAGTATAATCTTTTATTTGGCAATTTAAAAGCTTAATAGCTTTTAAAGCGGCACGGCGGAAAATGACTTTTTCATCGCAAAGCGCAATTTCGACGCCGAACGGTGTATTTTTTATCAACTGCTTTTCTTCAATAAGTTTATCGAAATATTCCTCGTCATCCCGCACAAGACGGGAAAATCTGTATATCCCGTTTACCGCCCCGCTCACGCATTTTTCAAGCGACGGAATTACGTTAATTCGAATATAGTTGCGGGTGAATTGAGTCGAAAGGTTGGTTTCATCCTCTACGAACGGTATATTGTTGGAGAAAATATAGGCATCTATTTCGTCGCGCGTGCAGGAAATCAGTGGGCGCACAATTTTAACTTTAACCGATGGGCTTGAGGGCAAATCGATTTCGCCGTCGCAAATTCCGCTTGCCCCCGCAAGACCGCTTCCGCGGGCGATGTTGAAAAGCACCGTTTCGGCATTGTCGTTCGCGTGATGGGCAGTCGCTATGGCAAAGCTTCCAAGATTGTCTTTTCCGAAATGCTCGGCAGCCAATGCGTAACAGCTTCTGCGCCAATCTCGGGCGGCAACTTCTTCCCCCACTCCCCTATCCTTGGAAAGTTTCCTGCAATCTTCGGAAAAGGTCAAAAGCGGAATGCCCCATTTTTCGCAAATACTTTTTACGAACAGGCTGTCGCGTTTGGAAGCCTCTCCGCGCAGACCGTGTTCGCAATTTAAAGCACAGAGCGTAATTGCATATTCTTCCGAACAGGCATTGAGCAAATGCAAAAGAGCCATAGAGTCCCTGCCGCCGGATACGGCAACACAGATCTTCTTATCTCTTAACGCGGTCAGTTCGGGTTTCATAGAAAAATTATAGCATAGTTTTTTGGGCGTTGCAAGTTAAATATAAATAGAAAAATATTTTTGTAAAGCTCAAAAACAGTTGACAAAATTAAATTTATCTTTTAGAATAAAAAAGCCTTTAACGAAGACAGTCATCGCGGGGTAGAGCAGCCAGGTAGCTCGTCGGGCTCATAACCCGGAGGTCGC
>JAFLVP010000043.1 GCA_022508265.1 Clostridiales bacterium | reverse complement strand
GCGTGAGCATGTAAAACCGCGAACCGCCCTCGTTGACTTCCTCCTCTTTTTCGTCTTCTGTCTTTGTCGGGATTGACGGAAGAGGGAAAGTATCTCCGTCCACGGGCTCCGAGGGGATGCCGTCGTAATTGCGGAGTTTTTGCCTCTCTTTATGAGATTTTTCCGAATCGACGCCGAAGTAGTCCGCCGATAGCGAAGAGGTGTCCCTTGAGTTATTTTTAGATACCAAAAGAAGAAGAACGAGCAAAACAGGCAATGCGACAAGGCACGCAATAAGTGCGTACTGTAATTCAGCGGAGGCTACGGTGGGGAATTTCCCGCCGTAAACGCCGTACTGAACTATGAGCGCGCCGATGAACAGGGTAACTACGCAGATTATAAGTATAATCAGCAGTATAAACCCGATATTCCCGTTGTTGCCGTTGTCCCTTTTTTTCATAATTCGCCTTTAATTATTTGCGATTTTTCTTGTTGTCCTTATTCCAAAGGATAGTTTTCCTAATTTCTTTTTTTGTGATTTCCCATTGAGATTTGAAAAACTTGTGGAAAGCCATATACGCCGCTTCGAGCTCCAAAAACCTCTCGCGGGTGGCGTAGTCGGTGCTGGGAGTCATCAGTCCGCGCTCGGCCCTCATTCCGTCGAGCTCGCCCCGAATGAGCGCCGTTTCATCTTTGGCGGCTTTTACCTCTTTGGAACACTTGGCTGTTTCCGCTTTCAGCTTTTCCTCCAAACGGGCTTCGAGCTCCTGCTCTCTTGCCGTGTATTGGTCGGAATATCTCTGCTCGATGGTCTGTATTTCGACAAGCTTGCGGTTGACCTCCTCCGTCTTTGCGTTGTACTCGGCTATAGAGCCGTCGTACCTGCCGTGCAGTTCGTTTATCGCGGCGTTGAGTTCGGCTACCTCACCTTGATGCTCTTCTATCTTCTGCGCCATTTCTTCGGCGAACTTCGCTTTGAGCATCGCCGCCTGCGCTTCATTTTCTGCCGCGAGCTTATTCATATTGCTCTCGAACAGGGCTTTTGCAGCCGCCATATCCTCTATGTACTTTTGGTTGAGCTCGGCAATTTCTCTCTCTTTTTTCTCTATTTCGCTCCTTAAAACGCCCATCTGACGACGCAATTCCGCCTTTTCGGCGTTAATCTCGTCAATTCGGCGGGTTAAAGTCTCAACCTCTACCCTGAGGTTGGCAAGCTCCTCGCTGTCCTTTTCAAGCTGGCGGATACGGTCCTCCAAGACGAGCATATATTCTTCGAGCGACTTATTCGATTCGAGTGCGCGCTTTTTCAGCTTTTGTATCCTTTGGACGAGCTTTTTCTGCTCTGCGTCCTTTCTGCGCCTCTCCTCCTCGTTATAATTTCTTTCAAGCACGCCCTCTATGTCGTTGCCTACCTTGTAGGAAAGGAACACCATCAGGTTTGCCGCTTCTGCAATCTCGTCGGCGACCTTTTCGGAGTAGGGCGCAAAGTTATAGTTTACTTCTTCGTACGTGTAACCCAAGCCCTTGTAGGACGCAATATAGTCGTACAATGCGAGGGCGCGTTTGAAGTTGTTGTTCATCTTCAAAACGTTGGTTTTGACTATGGGGGGCTTTATCATAGGCGTCTTTGCGACCTGCGTCATAAGGTCGGTCTTTAAAAACGCGTCTATAATCTGACGGCAGTCCTCTATCCTTCTTACGAGCGCCGCCGAGGTTTCGTCGGCGATGGGGAAGGGATTGTCGTGCCTCTCGTCGTAAATTTTGGTTTCGATGGTAATATGACGCTTGGCAGTTGTAACTTCCTTGTTTATGTAGGTTTCGCCCTTGTAGGTACGGCGTAAATCCTCTATTTTTTCAAGTCTGTACTCTATGAAATTTCTGATATAGCAAAGCATCATGTACAAAAATCTGTTTTCGTACACGGCGTAGTCGGAAAGCTTTTCAACCATATACAGCTCGTCGGGGACGAGTGAAGTTTTCGTCTCCTCGGACACGTGGGTTATCATATCGCTGTGCTTTGCAAGGTGCGAAACCGAGTCCTTGGAAATTTTTTTGGCCTTTTCGATGGGAACGACTTCGCCGTTTGTGCGTATGAACTGCCTCTCTTCGGCAAGCGCCTTTTCAACGTAGACAAGCCCCTCCTCTATGGCGACTATCCAATCATCCTCGATTGTGCAAAGATATTTAGTTGAATTCAACTTATCCGCTTCCTTGTTGCTCTCCGCAAGACGGTTCCTGTCCTTTATACAGTTCTGGCTGTTGATTGTAACCTTGCGGAAGTCCTTAAAGGCGCGGTGATAGATATCTATTCTGCTCATAATTTTTAATTATACGTTCTGTTCTATAAGTTTAATGGTCTCCTTGCAGAGCGC
>JAFLVP010000042.1 GCA_022508265.1 Clostridiales bacterium | reverse complement strand
TTTACGGCGCCGTACGCTTACACGACGGCAAGGGCAACAAACTCAAAAACTTTACAACCCAAGCGTTCGACTGTTCCTCGCTTATGCAGTACATATTCTTTGACGGCGCGGGAGTGCTTTTGGACGTCAACACCCGAACACAGGTCTATCAGGGCAAGACGGTCTCAAAATCACAGCTCAAAAGGGGGGATTTGCTGTTCTTTACCAACTCCTCGCGCAAGAACCTTTCGGGGGTCGAAAGAATAGGTCACGTCGCGCTGTATCTCGGAGATAATTACATACTGCACACCGCCTCCGACTACGCCAAGATAGAGCAAATAACTTCTACCCGTTGGAACAACTTTATTCAGGCACAGCGCATACTGTAAAACTTAATAAATAAAATTCGCGGACAGGTTGTCCGCGAATTTTCATATTATAACGGCAGTTTTTTCTAAAAGTTTCGTAAATGCTTCGGCGTTGTATCCCGCAACGACTATTTCGTATTGCTCGCCGTTTAGCTGCAGCTCAACGACCAAGCGGGAGCCAATTATATTTTGACCGTTGTTGTTAAGCGAACGCTTAATGCCGTATTGTACGCGCTTTTCCTTGCTCATCTCTTCCAAAGCGGTAAAACGGGTTTTTGAGTTTACTGCATATGCAGTCATTACCTGCGACAGGGGTATTCCGATAATTTCGTAGTTGTCTGAAAAGCACAAAAGTCCGTTTTCCTTGAAAACCTTCATAGTCTGCATACGGTACACGGGGAATTTAGACGGCTTGTCGATGACCAGAAAATCTATTTTTTCGGCGTTTTCGGGAATCTTCAACGCTTCGTCCGTCAGCTTTTCTTCGCGCTCGAGCGACTGCTTAAAATAGGGGTCGGCGTTGAGCTTTCTTATGCGTACGAAATTTATCGCCAAAACAACCATAGCCAAAGCCAGAAGCACGCCGCCCACTATAAGCAAAATCAAGTGCGTCTGAGTAATACCCGTGTCGTCGGAGGGAATTCCTACGCAAAGCAGTATAAGCCCCGCGAAGATGAAAAGGTAGGCAGGCAAAACCAGCCACGCAGGCAAATAGGCTTTTTTTCTCGCCGTCAGGTTGCTTTTCATAACTTCTTCAAGCTTTTTGGTTTCGCCTACACTGTCCAAATCTCTTATTATGAAATTGTTATTGTTGCTTTGCCGTGCTTTAGAGTCAAAGCCGAACAGATTTTTCACCGGTTTTCGTCCTCGGAAGTGTGTTTTTTAGAGAGATTCTTGACCATTGCAATTATTGAAAGAACTATACCCGCAAGCGACAGAACGGCTAACAACAGTAAAGCAATTGCAATCGATATGCCTGTGGCTGTCAAACCGCCTGTAATCAAGGTAAAGCCGAAGATAGCTGCAAAAAAGGCGGCGAACAGGTCTGCAAGCAGCGGCAGTCCGCAAAAGAGCGCACATAATTTCTCTTTTTTAAATATTCCCGTTACTATTATCCCGACGGCACAGCTGAATTGTATTACAAAAATAACGATGCCCACACCCGCAAACATAGCTATAAAAAATGCAAAAATAATAAGAAAAGGCACTGCCTCCATACCCGATGCGCCTAACTTCAATATCAGAAAAAATGTCAATGCCGCCAAAGCGGAAAGAATATGGACAATCGCCGCAGCGATGGAGATTTTAAACGACTTACTCATAGTTTTATTTCTTATTTTTGTAAATTTTAGCTCTTATGATATTCAGCACAAACCAGGCTATCGTCAGAATAGCCGACAGAATTGTCATTATTGCAATAAGGTAATCTCCGTCCCTGAATCCGTTTACTACAATACCGAATACGAAACAGATGTCGATAAGCATTCTGAATGAAAGCAGTATGCATGCGGCAATTGCAATTTTGCGCCGTGCCGACGGGTTCTTATAGACCAGCGGCAATATTACCAGAGCGAGGCACACTATGGCAAATGCGACTGCGGCAAATACAAACATAAAGCCGATAAACTGCACGGAATACAGAAAAAACGCCAAAATCCCCGTGCCCTCGGTGTTTACTCCGCCCGAGCTTGCCGCTTCTGCAACCAAATGCATCGCAGGGATTGCGTTAATTGCCGCATAAATTCCGCCGACAATTGCCGACGCTATTTCAAGCTTTTTATTCTTCTCCGCCATCTTTCTTTATCGGACCAGTGATAAAGTCGCCCTCAGGAGGGGGAGGATTGTCCTTCAGCTCCTTTGCCTGCTGTAAGTTTTTAAACAGCACCATCAAAAATCCGAATATTACGGCCCCGCCGAGCGGAATTAACCCGAACCAACCGAAATAGGCGAATATAAATATGGTTACCGCAACGCAGAGCACGGAGAGTATGCAAAAGGCAATACGTAAAATCTTATACATATTATATATATTATATTATTGCACATAAAAAATCAAGCGAACGGGTTACAAAATTTATGCCTGCGGCAGGGTATAAATATCCCGGAAACTGTCAAAAATAGAGCAAAGAAAAAAAATTTTTAAAAAAGTTTAAAATTTCGCTTGACAATAAATTTTCCTTGTGTTATTTTTGTAAGGCTTTCGCTTGCGGCGGGAACAGTCAATAAGCTAAAAAAAGTTTAAAAAATATGAAAAAATTTTTAAAAAACTATTGACAAGCCCGTTTTTCTATGATATTATAGAACAAGCTCGCAAGTGAGCGAACCGACTTTTGTCGGCATTAAGCAGTTTAAAAATTGAATAGAAGGAAACGAATTTAAAAAAGTTTCTGTCAATTACTTTGAAGTACAAATAGTACCAAAAAGCAAAGTCAGCAAAGATAAATGACTTAAATAGTCGAGATAGAG
>JAFLVP010000041.1 GCA_022508265.1 Clostridiales bacterium | reverse complement strand
ACGTTACCGGCTCTATCGAGCTTCCCGCAGGCACCGAAATGGTTATGCCCGGCGACAACGTTGAAATCAGCGTTGAGCTCATCAAGCCCGTTGCAGTTGAAGAAAAACTCCGTTTCGCTATCCGCGAGGGCGGCAGAACGGTTGGTTCCGGTACTATTGTAAAAGTACTTTAATTTAAAACAAAATATAAAAACACACGCCCCGCGTGTGTTTTTTATTTTGTTTTGCTCCCGCCAACCGCGTATATGCATCGTTATGCTTTGTTGCCTTTGCGTTTTCCTCGGCTCATTTACGCAAAGTAAACTCACCTCGGAAAGCCGCAGGCGCCTCGCCTGACTCGCATCTCCGCAGTTGCATATACCCGTGTTTGCTCCCGCCAACCGCGCATAACAAGCTATAAATAAAAACAGCCTGCAAACTGCGGACTGTTTTTATTTAAAAATAAATTTATTTTGTTTCATTATAAAATTTACAATATTCTTTAAGAGTGCAGTTTATGCAGTCGGGTTTTTGCGAGTGGCAGACCTTTCTTCCGTGCCAGATAAGATAGTGGTGCGCCTTAGACCACATATTTTGGGGAATAGCTTGCATAAGGTCCTCTTCGACTTTTTCGGGCGTCTTGCCGTTTGCAATTCCAAGTCTGTTCGAAACTCTGAAAACGTGCGTATCCACGGCAATAGCGTCGCCCCCGAAAGCCACGGCGTAGACAACGTTGGCGGTCTTTCGCCCCACTCCCGCAAGCGTTCGGAGCTCTTCCAAAGTAGAGGGGACCTCGCCGCCGAACTTTTCTATAATATCCGCCGAAGCCGAAAGAATATGCGCCGCCTTATTTCTGTAAAACCCGCAGGAGAATATGTATTTTTCAAGCTCGGGTTGAGTGAGTAAAAGCATACTCTGCGGGGTGTTGTGTTCCTTAAACAGAACCTCCGTAACCTTATTTACCCGCTCGTCGGTGCACTGCGCCGAAAGAATTACGGCAACTAACAGCTCGTACGGGGTCTTATAAAGAAGCGCGGGTTTTGCGTCGGGATAGAGCCTTTCAAGCTCGTTCAGAATTTCGTCCATACCCTGATTTTAGCACAAATTCAACCGCAAATCAACTAATACCACTTAAAAGTAGTCCTTCCGTAATTCGTATTCACAATCATAAAGCCGTAAAATGCGGAATACCTTCCGCTCGAAACAAGCGCTCTTGCGCGCGTTTCCATGTTTTGCGGGAATTTTACCGAAAGCCCGCAGCCGACGCCTGCCTCCTTGGGCGTATTTATGAGATTTGAAGGAATTCCGCCCCGTCTAAACCTCGAATTGCAGTCCACCGCCTGCGAGCGCGAACGGAAGACGGCGAGTATATCAGTCATATTTTCGTCCTCTCGTAATAACTATATAATATTATATGTTTTAAAGGGGATTTATGATTTATTTTGACAACGCCGCAACGGGCGGGTTCAAGCCCGACGAAGTAATAAACGCAACTCTCTCCGCAATGAAATTCTGCGCAAACCCCGGCAGAAGCGGGCACAAACTCTCGCTTGCCTGTCTTGAGCGAGTGTACGCCTGCCGAAAAATTCTGTGCGAGTTCTTCGGCGGTTACGACTATGACAGAGTAATCTTCACAAAGAACTGTTCGGAGGCTCTGAACACCGCAATTCTCGGTACACTCCAGGAGGGGGACGAGGTGGTTTCAACCGTCGCCGAGCACAACTCCGTTCTTCGCCCTCTGCATTATCTTGAAGGCAAGGGCGTGCACGCAAAATACACCCCTCTCGACAAAGAGGGGAACATAGATATATCAGCGCTCAAATCTCTCGTCACTTCGAACACCCGTGCGGTAATTATAACTCTTGCCTCCAACGTTACGGGGACCTCGCCGGATATTTCGGCAGTGAAGGGCGCAATTCCCAAGGACTGCCTTCTTATCTGCGACGGGGCGCAGGCGTGTGGGCATATCGAAATCGATATGAAAGCGAGCGGAATAGACGCGCTCGCAGTGGCAGGGCACAAAGGCATGCTCGGTATTCAGGGTAGCGGTGCGCTCCTTTTTTCCGAACGCATAAATCCCCGCCCCCAAGTCTTTGGCGGAACGGGCAGCGAAAGCTACAACCTCAATATGCCCGACTTCTACCCCGACAGACTCGAATGCGGCACGCTCTCATATCCTGCGATAATTTCGCTCGGCGAGGGCGCACTCTATCTCAAAAATAAAATGGCGGAAAGCGCGCAAAAGATTGTAAAATACACTCAAAATCTGCACGAGGGTTTGGCGCGTATAAAGGGAGTTACTCTATATTCAAAGCCCAATCCCTTCGGCATAGTCTGTTTTTCGCTTGAAAATTTACAGTCCGAGCTCGCTGCGTTCAGACTCTCGGAAGAATACTCAATCTGCGTTCGCGGCGGACTGCACTGCGCGCCCAAGATGCACCAAGCTCTTAAAAGCGAGGGACTGATAAGGGCTTCGGTCAGCTCGTTCAACTCCAAAAACGAGTGCGAGCTGTTCCTGAATGCCGTCTGCGAGATTGCCAAATGAGCGCACTTAAATTGATTTCAGCTTTGTTATAACCTCTTTCAGCTTTTTTCTTTTAAAGCCGTCCAAAAGCGGGTAGAGGGCGCTGTAAAAATTGTCGAGGTCGGCGTTCGACAAAGTGCCCTCGCGCTTGCCCCGCTCGGCTTCGGCAATTATGGTGCCGAGAAGCTGTCTTTCACTCTTTCCGCTCATAGCCTTTGAAAGTACTTTCGCAAGCTCAACCGTATTGTTGACGTCGGCAGTATTTTGACCTGCTGTGTTTTGCGAATTTGCTTGGGGCTGTTCGTCGGAATAACTTTTAAAATCTTTCATACAATCTCCGCATATAATGTAACCAGATGATTTGCAATTATCGGGCTAATACAAAATATGCAAGGAAAGGGATTTATGCAACTTTTAATTATTCTCGCACTGCTTTTATACGGAGGAAGCGGAAACGCACAGAATATTTTGTCCGAGGTAAAACCAATGCTCGAAAGCATAGGCGGCGAAGATATGAGACGGGCCATTGAAAGTGCGGAGGAGATAAGCGGGGTTTTATCGGCTGTCCGCGCTATGTCTTCGGAAAGTACCCCAATCGAGCAACCCGCGATTAAAGCGAGTGCCGAATATTTCCCCCTCGCGCCCATCTCCGAAATCGCCGATAAAGACATAACTTACAGTTTATCCAAATACATACGGGCAACCGACCCCAACAGATAAATTTTTGCGGGCAAACTATCGGTCTATGCTCCCAAACCACCGCTCGCCGTGTGTCCAACACGCCTTCGCGTCTTTCGTGCGCCTATCCTCGCTATTTTGCTCCGTAAAAACGCACTGCGCCTGAAACGGCTCGTTTTGCGTG
>JAFLVP010000040.1 GCA_022508265.1 Clostridiales bacterium | reverse complement strand
TTCATAATCTTTAATTACAACACTTGCATTAACGCTTTCCGTTACAGCAGAGAAAGTAATTGACGTATCGCCTTCGGCAATTTTAATAAATCCAAAGTAAACATTATGTCCTTCGGAGCTACGAGCTTCGCTGTAAACGAGTTCATATCGAGTGTCCGCTGAATTAAATGCTTGAAGTCTGCCCGTATCAAGTTTAGCCGAGCCGAGGTCTGCCTCTATAATATGTATGCCAGCAGAAATATTTAAGATAGGCATATTATAAATGCCGCCTGCCGCTACGCGTATAGGTGTGCTTACTACGTGCCCCTCGCACTTTTCTTCACACTCGGGCTCTTCACATTCCGTGAGGCACTTATGGCACTCGGGACAAATATCCTCGCACGCGTGGGGAGGGGTGTGTCCTTGGCACTTATCTGCACACTCGGGCTCTTCACAGTTTGTAAGGCACTTGTGACACTCGGGACAAATATCCTCGCACGCGTGGGGAGGAGTGTGTCCTTGGCACTTGTCTGCGCACTCGGGCTCTTCACAGTCCGTAAGGCATTTACCGCACTCTGTGCAAACGTGCTCGCACTTGTGGCTTTCGTCGCCGCCGTTGTTACCGTTGTTTCCTCCGCAAGCGGTTAAGCCTGCACTCAAAACCAGGCACAGACACAACGCGAGCGAAAGAAACGCTTTTGTTAATTTTTTCATTTTTTAATTCCTTTTTAATTATTAAAAAATTCATAGATCTACCTTATCTATGAGCTTTTTTTGCGTTTGGTTACTATTATTACAGCAACTACGGCTGCGGCAATTACGCCGACTCCCACAACTATTGCTATAACTACAGCCGCTATTCCGTCCATCGGGTTATCGGGTCTGGGGTCAACGCCTACTTCAATAGATTCGCTCGTTGCCGTAACGGTTTTTAAACCGGACATAGAAGTTACCTTTAAGGTATATACGCCGGCATCGTCTACGCTTACGTTTTCGATGCGGAGTGAAGCGCCCGTTTTGCCTTCCAGAGCCACGCCGTCCTTGTACCACTGATAATTGTTTGTGTCGCCGTACGTTTTAATGGATGGTTCGAGTATCAGCGCTTTGCCTTCGGTTACCGTGATAGCTTTTTTAGCTTCGTCAATGCTGATTACCGCCTCTTTAAGCTGTTGAACGACGGGACTCTCGCCGCGTTCTGCTTCCTTCGCTTTTACTTGGGCGGATACGAATTTAACTTCGATAAGGTTCTGTGCGGCCAAATCACCGTAGTTGATATCGAGATTGTAAGTCGTAAGGTTGTCGTTAAGCTCTACGACTTCGCCGTTGAGTTTTACCGTCTCAATGACGTAACCGTCCTTAGCGTTGATTTTGAGCGTGCGGGGAGCGTCGCCATCTTTGAGTGTGAACAGATTGGACTTTGCTACACCGTTTTCTTGCGTTTCTACTTCCGCGTAGGCGGTGCCGCCGGAAGTGGCTGACACGATGACCGTTTTATCCGTACTTACAGGCGCATTACCTTTTACTGCAACGATAGCGAACGGGCTGAATGATTTGACGAGGATGATAAGTCCGAGAGGAGTTACGGTTACTTCAAGTTCCTCAACCTCGACCACGTTGTTTTGTGCGTCTCTTATAAAGTGGTATGCCATGAAGGTAACACCGTTCATTGAATCGTCGTAAGTGAAGCCTTCGGGGAAACCGATACCGATACGTACGCCCTGACCTGTTTCAATGGAAACACCCTTGCAGATAGTGAGGGAAATATTGTACGTAAAGCTCTCGAATCCGCCATCATCCACGTTGCCCTGTTCCATATCGAGTTCGTTCCCGATTAGATCGTTCATCTGCGCGTCCTGCTTCTTGCTGGGGGAAGTTACGACGAGCGCAAGTCTGCTTTTCGTTTCGCTGAGGTCTGTACCGTCGGAAGTCTTCCAACCTTCCGTAGAGAGGTCGCCGTTTTCAACAAGTTGAGGCTGGGCGTATACGCTCCAGTGGAAGCCGTTTGCCTTATAGCAACAGGCGTCGCTCTCGTAGCCTGCGCAATATTCGATGGGGTTTACCTGTTTTCCCGAGTTTTCGCCCACCAAATTGAAGTTGAAATAGTACATTATATTGTCGTGCGCATACTCGGGGCTGGGCGTAAACTTAAAGGATATACGTCCGCCTCTTATAAATTTGGTGTTAGTTCCTTCGCCTCTGTCCCATTTAAGGGTACTTAAATCGACGACTTTTTCAAGAATGACTGCGTTGGTACCCTTCACGAATTCACCCGTTGCGCGCATACCGACAACGGACATCTGTATTTTTTTGTCGCCTTCCGCAAGCTTGAGATACTGGTCATATTCAACCGTAATGTTGTAGGGGCCCTTACCTATTGAAAGCTTGCCCCAAGAGGAGGGAGTAGCCTTTACGATGAAGGGGGGAGGATTATAGGACGCATCACCGTAGAGTAACTTGATGAAGCTCGAACGGGCAACGAATATCGTCGGGTCGCCGAGGAAAGTAAACATTTCGGCAATTTTGTCAAGGTCTGTTTCGTATGGATTATACGGGCGGGGAGCTACGGTTGTTACCGCAAATTCAAAGCCGAGGGGCTTACTCGTGTTTCTCATGACCGTATAGCCGCCGCCTTCGGGACCGCCGTTGTCGTAATCGACAATATTGTCCCCATACATACCGGGAACAGAGTTGACGTAAGCCCACGCCAACAGTGCGTTTTGAAGCGATTTATCGTTCTCGTATTTGGGATCCGACAAATCTCCGCCGGCACGCATAATTTGTTCTGGCAGATAGTTACCTTCGTAACGCACTACGAGATATAAGCCTTTTGCTGCCGCCTGAGCATAGCTGCACCACTCGCCGTAACCCTTTCCTACGCCGTAGTCATCCGTTTCCTCAACGAATACGCTTACCTTAATGTTGGTTGAACCCAAATTTGCGTCGTAGGGTTCCTGCTCAACCCAAATCATTGCGCCGTGTTCGGTGGATATTTCCGAGCCGAGGTTGCTATAAGCGAGCTGCGGATAAGTGAAAGGATATTCCGCCTCCGACTTATAGGGGCTGGTGGCGTGCTGGGTGTTCATAAGGGAATAGCCCTTTAAGAAGTAATCCTCGGTGTATGCGTTGCCCAACCCTGTAAGCAACACGCCGGTTGCTCCGCTTCTGCGGTTGATATCGTCAAAGGTCTGGTCAACTGCGTACCACTCGCCGTCAAGCTGAACGTGGCACCACATATGTAACTCTTCCTTATCTTCCGCGTGGCGGTAAACGCCGTTTACGAGTACGCAGGGTACGCCGAGTTTATCCATAACCGCCTTAAATGCGCGGCTGTAGCCCTCGCAAAGCGCTTCGCCCTGGTCCTTATCCAAGAATTTATTTTGAGTACCGTCGTCGTGTTTTGCCACGAATACGCCGTAGGGCGTTCTTACGTGAC
>JAFLVP010000004.1 GCA_022508265.1 Clostridiales bacterium | reverse complement strand
GCGTGTGGAGAAAACCTATTTTGTCTACGGCATAAAAATAGCACTTGCGAAAATAGATATTGATTTCTTCCTCGTCGGGGAAGGTATCCCAAAACTCTTTGTTGCCGCCGAATTGCAGACATTCTAAAACGACGTTCCGTCCACGCTTATTAAATTGCACATTCATGCTTTTCATAGTGTCCGCCCAAGCCTGTTCGGTTGAGCCGTTTAACCGTTTTATGTAATCTACATTGAATTGCTGTTCGCAATCGAAAAGGTATTCGTCTACTGCGGCAAAGTCGTTTCGTTTATGCTTGATAACTGAAATGGTTGCGTGCTTATCCCGTGGTAGCTTCCACGGTGCTATATCGCCCGGACTTAATCCGTAAGCCTTTTTACACCAAAATGATTTTACTGATATATTTTTCACCTCCTTGATTTTATTTCCGTTTACGGGTTCGGATTCCCAAATAGTAAGGAAAAGTCGGCTCTCTGTTCGAAAGCCGACGCTAATATTTCTTGTTCAGAAAAAGATCCTTCTACTTATAAGCCACGAGAACGCCGAAAATATTACCATTTTTGGAAAATTTTTAAAAAAATTTTATTTTAATTTGGTTTTCTTACTATTTCAAACCAAAAAACTTTGAAATCGATAAGAAATAGCGCAGATGCTTGCAATGAGCAGTGTCTTGTGATATATTAAATATCGTAATTCATTTGCCATAGGTGGAGATTTTCATTTTATGGAGGTAGAACAAAATTTCTTGAACTGAATTCGCCAAGAGTTATTTATGATTGGACGAGCGGTAACAAGTTACCAAGTACAGAAAATCTGTTTAATCTTGCGAAGCTTTTTAACGTCCAAGTAGAAGACATCCTTGCAATATAGGATGTTTTTTCTTTTGAACAGACAGTTCATTGTGCTTTTAAGAAACAAATGATATTATATTGACATAAGAGTGCTTGTGTGCTAAAATATAGGCGCATAAGAAATTGTTCGGAATTTGGTTTTTGCCGAATATGTGCCTAAAAACTAGTGTGTTTTAGACAGACAGAAGTTAGAGTGGTATGGTCTTATGTAATCAGCTTGGTAATCAATCAAGCGGGACACTTTCTAACGAAAGTGTCTTTTTTTTGAGGTATTTATGAAAAGAGAAAGAAACTGCAGAAATACAAATATTAAGCTATATGAGGAACTCGATGAAGAGGATACTCGTTATTGGGGACTATTTTATTGTGGCAAAGATAAACAACCAAGAATTGACATCAAGCGTTTTTTGAAAACGACTAAAACCGCATTGAGCGAAAAGCAACTGCGAATAATAAAAAACCGTAAATCACATTATTTCTATCCCAAGAAAAAATCTCATTGGGATTATAATTGTAATATTTTTAATCGTGCGATGGATGAAATTGAAGAGGATTGGCTGGGTGAGTCCACTAAAACACTGAGAGGGAATGTGTCCGATCATTTAAATGCAGAAGAGTTGAACAAGGCAGTTTCCGACATAGAATCCGGTAAAAGCGGATACCGTGGTTTTATTGTACAAGCTGTCGAGGGAATAAAAAAGCCCCCTGTACACACTGTAGGTGATGATTTTAATTTCCAATGTGGAATAATTGATTATGAAGAAGCTGAAATGAGTGTGAGAATGCAAAACCAGATTAATCACTATTCTTATATGGAAAAATGCGCTCGATTAATAAACAGCTTGTACGCTCAATTTTTTCATCAAATGATGTCAAAAATAGAAACCGTACAGATAGAGGTGTTTAGGAAAAACAATGTAAATGTTAAGCATTTTAACAGGGATGTTTTAAAAAGTGTAGGAGCAGCAAAAAAAGTTGATATTGAAAAGTTAGAGCATTATAAATATTGGGATCTTGGTTATTGTGTGTGGAATTTTTTAAAACACAATAGCGTTTCTACATATCAGAAATTAAAGGAAAAGTTTCCCGAGGTTTTGTTGAGTGACGAATTTGAAGGCGGCGATTTGGCGTATATTTTTATAAAATTCAGTAAAGAGAATCTTATAGAAAAAGTGTTTAATGGTTGCAGAGAGTTTTTTATTGAATATTGCAGTGTGATTTGGGACGAGGACGAAGATGAAGCACAGCGGAACCATGAGCAATATTTCGAACGCATCGTGCAGGGCATAATACATGACATAAGAGAAGAAAGATATAATCCGTTGGGATTGCCTCCTTGGATATAGAAAAGTTGCCGACAGAATCTTGTCGGCAACTTTTACTGTGTCTTTATTTTGGTAAATTTTTTCCTGTATATGCTCTATAGAACTGTCTTGCTCGTCTATTGCGCCATTTTGCTATGAACGGGTAAAACCTCTTTATAAGGAAATCTTCGACGCTTACTTTAAGTCGCTTTGCAATCTTTTCGACTGCTTCAAAAATATTGTTATATAGCTTGTTCGAATCGAGCATCCCGCTTTCCTGTCTGCGGTTCATTTCTTTGCAAAGACGGAGATAGACAGCTCCGACAATGGGAGGCTGATCGCCGTAATAATCTTCGTAGTGCGTTTTATCTTCTGCACTTGCGGTTTTCAAATACTCGGCAATCTCGTCGTCCATTTTATCGTTATCGAACAAGTAGAAGGTAAGGATATAACGGAATAGCTCGCCTATACTGTAGAACCAATGAGTGAACGGCAATAAATCTTTAAAGAGTTTGTGAAGCACATATTCCAATTCAACGTCAATGAAATACGGCATCTCGCCGTTATCCACAAACCTGTTCCAACAGTGCCACACAATTTCGTCTCTTGTTCCTGTTCTGAATATATAATCGTCCGTCTGGCGGTTTGCCTTTTTGATTGCGGAAGAGATATAGCTTTGAGTAACGTCAAGCATCTCGGCAGCATCCATCTGGGTATTGCCGCCTGCCATAGCTTGCAGAATTTTTCTACTCTGTTGCGGTAAGTTTTTTAAGAGAATTTCAAAGTCAATTTGTTCATCCACAAGAACATTAAATGGAATGGATTTGTCAATACGGCGCTCTTGCTGTTTAGGTGTAAGTTCTTCTTCGTCCTTATCGGGAAAGCGGTATGTATGGCGTTGGTACTTGTGGGTATCGTTATATTCAAGCCTATCCAGCTCGAACAGAGCCTCCCATTCGGTTTCGCTTACTTCAATGACAATAAACGACTTTGGACCATACCACACATTAGGATTATCCTCCTCAGAGCAGGGATAGTAATAGAGGAATTTGCCTGCTGTCTTTGCAGGCTTTTTCTTTTTATTTAGATGATACGCTAACTTATCCATAGGCCTATTATAACATATAAGCCTGACAGAAATCGGCATATATTAAAAAATTTTTCGGACAAATTTAACGCCGAAATTCTTACTTGCTGAGTGCCACAAAATGGGCATTTTTTCTAATGCCTAAGCAGGTTAAGGAAAGCTCTTTAAACTCGCTTTCGACCACTTCCGCTTGTACGGAAGAAAGCGGGAAACCCGCATTGGTGGGGGGTAGTTGTTCACACAAAAATAACTGGGTGGGTCTCCGTCCGATTTTAGAACAATTGAAATTTTTATTCTCAATTGCCGATAATAAAGTTATGACAAGATTACCAAATCATATCGGGGTTATTCCCGATGGAAACAGAAGATGGGCAAATAGGAGAGGACTTAAAAAAGAGGAAGGATATACTTACGGGTTGATCGCAGGTTTGAACTTATTACGGGAAGCAAAGCGGCGTGGGATTCATGAGCTGACGTATTTCGGATTTACGGTAGATAACTGTAAACGCCCCAAGGAGCAGGTTGAGGCATTTTCGTCAGCCTGCGTGAAAGCTGCGGAAATGATTTTGTCGGAAGGCGTTTTATTAAACATTATCGGAAATAATAAGTCGAATTGTTTCCCGCCTGAATTATTGCCGTATACGGAAGTAAAAGCTTGCGATGAAGAGAAAATGCGAGTCAATCTTCTTGTCAATTACGGTTGGGAATGGGATATGAAAAACGGGTTTCCGTCCCGCAATATTCCTCGCATTGATTTGGTAATACGTTGGGGTGGGATGAGCCGATTGTCCGGCTTTCTGCCAATTCAGACAGTGTATTCGGATATCTGCGTTTTAGACGACTTGTGGCCCGATTATGAAGACAGTCAGTTTGAAAGGGCGCTTAAATGGTATCGCCGCCAAGATGTTACTTTGGGTGGTTAAGAATAGCATGGTTTAAACACAGTAAAAAAGTCAGGCAAAATGGTGCCTGACTCATTTCTTAATTGTTCAATTCTAATCGCTTACTTTGTCGAATATCGGGTCGTCAAAAAATTCTTTCAAAGACACGCCCATTGTACTAATCATTTCATAAACGGTTTTAATTGCTATCCGCTCTCGTGTTCCGTTAAGAACTTGTGAAGCCGTTGATTTTGCAATTCCGCCTTTTGTGTAAAAGTCATATTGTGAAAAATTCTTCTCTTTCATTAAAGCCCAGATACGCTTTTTAATCGCTTCGGCCAAAGTCATAATCTATCCTCCTGTTCTCAATCAAGAACCGCATAAATAGATTATACGATTTCATAAAAATTTGTCGGTTCTCTATTGAGAACGCTTGACCAATTTGTTTTGTCAATGATAAACTACTTATGTTGCAGGAGTGATATTATGGATATACGAAAGGTAGTAGAAGAGTTTGAAAAATTAGAAGGCACGGATATTATGAACGCTATGGTAGTGAATGTGCTGATGAATAATTATACTCTTGAACAAGTGGTATTCGGAAAGCTAAAACCCGATGACGAAATACCGTTTGGTAGGTTCGTTGAAGAGTTGGGTTTACAAAAGTTCAAACCTAATTCGTGCAGGGATATGATAGAGGGAAACTATATCACAAGGGATGGAAGGGTAGCAAAAAAGTGCGAAGAAGATTTTATAATGGAGTGCTATCTATTTCATATCCAAAACGTATTTATGGCTTATCCGAAGTGCAGTATTGCTTTCGGCAAGGATGATTTTGGATTAAGTAAATTTATTATGAGTTTGTATCCGCTCTTTAAACAAATCATAAAAACGGAGGTGGAGGTTGACTCGTTAGACCTTGCACTTGTATTCAAGGATAGAAAAGACGAATCCGCTTGCTATGACAGAATTTCAAAGTTCCTGATTGCAATCAAGGCAAGAGGTTTACGTCAAGGTGGATGAGTAGACAGATACGTTAAAGATTTGCCCCACATACCTTACTTTGTACAAAGGCTTTTAAGAGTGGAAAAAAATCGCTACTTGCTGGCAAATAGCGATATGGATAGTTTAGATTATAAACTTGCGATACTTTCAGCAATACATTTCATGAATTGGGAACATACAAAACTCTTCGAACTTAAAGCTCAAAAATGGAAGAGAACAAATCAATGATGAAGCGGCGCAGCGATAATGGTTGCGCCGCTTATGCTATTTATCAATGAGGAGTAGGGAGACAAAAATTCAAAGCAAAAAATTTGTCGAATTTTGTAACAATGCCTTTTAGAAAATCGTCTTAATTTTTAAAGGTATGACTGTTGTATTTTCGACCATTTTTACATATACAGAAGAAAGCGGAAAATCCGTCCAAGTAGCAGTTTTATTACTCATCAAATATTGACATTTACCAAATTGGTATGTTATAATTTGTTATAACAAAATTATTTGGTGATATTTATGGATTTTTCAAAATGCTGCCTTGAAGTTAGAATGAAATTAAACCTCAGTCAAGAGATGCTAGCGAGGAAACTTGATGTATCTTTCGCAACGGTCAACCGCTGGGAGAACGGAAAAAGTAAACCTCAAAACCTTGTAAAGCATAGGTTTGAACAGCTGTGCAAAGAAAACGGTATAAGCCTTGAAGGAGAGAATTAAAATGCTAAAATCAGGCTTATACGAAAAAGTTATTAATAAAGAATTAGGAGAGCAGCTTGAATCGCAGAAGGACAAGCTGTCAAAAACAACGCCCCTTGATGAAGCAGAGTCGGCAAAAATTCTTTCTAAGTATGTTGCACAAGTCATTGAGAAAGGGCTTGACAATCTGATTGACAACGGTGGCGGTATTGAGTCGCAAATTTCACTTGTCAACAAGTTGGTAAGCACAGTAAAAGTTGAAACTTCCGATTCGGACTTTATAGGAATGGAAGTGGACAAAAGAGCGGAACAGCTACTTGCTTTGCTTGATAAAACTAATACCATTTATGGTTTAAATGAGAAGGCTGAGATTGTGCGGCCCGTAACATCACTTTCTCAAAGCTCATTGTTTACAGGCGCAATTCACGAACCGCAAATGTATACAGAGCTCAAGAAGGAAATAATTTCGTGTAACCGTATTGATATGCTTGTTTCGTTTATCAAGTGGAGCGGACTTAGACTAATCATAGATGAGCTCAAAGCCTTTACAAGTAAAGGCGGCAAACTTAGAATAATTACGACATCTTATATGGGTGCAACAGATATAAAAGCTGTTGACGAACTCAGCAAGCTACCCAATACGGAAGTAAAGGTATCTTATGATACGAAACGCACTCGACTTCATGCCAAGACTTATGTATTTTACAGAGATACAGACTTCACTACGGCATATGTTGGTTCGTCTAATCTGTCTAATGCGGCAATTTCAAGTGGGCTCGAATGGAATGTAAAAGTAACAAAACAGGACTTGCCCGATACAATTAAAAAGATTTCTGCAACCTTTGATAGTTATTGGAACTCAGATGATTTTGAGATTTATTCTTATGTGGACAAGCAAAGGTTAGAGCGTGCATTAAAAGCAGAAAAGTACTTTGACGGCAATAGCGAAAATACCTATACATTTGATATTACACCATATCCTTATCAGCAAGAAATTCTTGATAAACTGAGAGCCGAAAGAGAGGTCAGAGGGAATTATAAAAATCTTGTTGTCGCAGCTACAGGTACTGGTAAGACGGTTATATCTGCGCTTGATTTTAAAGATTTTATAAAGAAGAACAGGCAAGCAAAACTTCTTTTCGTGGCTCATAGAGAAGAAATTTTAAAGCAGAGTATAGCTTGTTTTAGGGGAGTACTTAAGGATGCCAATTTTGGTAATTTGTTTGTTGGTTCCTATAAAACTGACAGTCTTGAAAACCTGTTTGTTTCTGTGCAGACTTTCAATTCACAGGATTTAACTAAAATTACTTCCCCCGGCTATTACGACTATATTATCGTTGATGAATTCCATCATGCGGCGGCACTGACATATCAAAAACTTCTTACATATTATAAGCCTAAGATATTACTTGGGTTGACCGCAACGCCTGAACGAATGGATGGAAAAAGCATACTTGAATATTTTAATAACCGTATCTCAGCTGAAATACGGCTACCAGAGGCGATAGATAGAAAACTACTGTGTCCCTTCCAATATTTTGGAGTAACCGATACGGTGGATCTCGATTCTCTTAAATGGGAAAGAGGAGGATACAGCAAGTCTGAATTAACTAATGTTTATGCTTTTAGTGAGGCGGTGTCTAATAGACGTGCCAATTTAATCATTCAGTCACTTTTGAAATATGTGACAGATTTAGATGCTGTGAAGGGTTTAGGGTTCTGTGTTTCAAAAGAGCACGCAAAATATATGTCAGACTATTTCAACGAACACAATATACCTTCAATGTTCTTAGTTAGCGAGACATCAGATGAGGAGCGTAGAGCGGCTAAGCAAAGACTTATAAATGGGGATATTAGATTTATTTTTGTTGTTGACATCTACAACGAGGGTGTGGATATTCCTGAGATAAATACTGTTTTGTTCCTAAGACCTACAGAATCACTGACAATCTTTTTGCAGCAGCTCGGACGCGGTTTGCGTTTATGTGAAGGTAAAGAATGTTTAACTGTTCTGGACTTTATAGGACAAGCAAACAAAAATTACAATTTTGAGAGCAAGTTCGAGGCACTTCTCTCGCACTTTAATGGCAGTGTTTTGAGTGAAATTAAAAATGGCTTTGTATCTGCGCCCAAGGGATGCTATATTCAACTTGAAAAGAAATCAAAAGAGTATATTTTAGAAAACATTCGTGCATCGTTAAATTCAAAAAACTGGTTATTAGTTAAAATTAAAACATTTGTTGAAGATAGCGGTTTAAATCTTTCATTAATAAATTTTGCCCGGTTTTATCATGTGGATGCAAAGTTAATTTATAGCAAGAAATGGGCTTTCTACTCGATGTGTGAACAAGCAGGATTATGGCCAGCTAAAAAGCATATCTTTGCGGATCCTGCAAGAATATTATTTCACTTTTGTTATGTTGATTCTAAAAAATGGATCGACTTCATTTTATCGGAATTGTCTCGGAAAAAATTTAAAGTACTTAGTGATTATAACGACGAAGATAAGCTAATGATTAAGATGCTTTACTCATCGATTTGGAATAAAACACCTATAACAGAAGGTTTTAATGATGAAGTTGAAGCATTAAACACTTTGTTTGAAGATGAGTATTTTATTGATGAAGTCAAAGATATAATGAGTTTATGCAAAGAAAATATAGATATTGTTGGGCAAAAATCTAATTTGGATTACATTTGCCCTCTAGAAGTTTACTGTACATATACACGTTCACAGGCTCTTGCTGCGTTAGGTTTTCAAGAAGATTACTCAGTTTCTGAAGGAGTTAAATATCTAAAAGAAAAGAACACTGATTTGTTTTTTATTACATTAAATAAATCAGACAACTTCTATTCTCCCACAACAGCATACAATGATTATTCAATAAATGAAACTATCTTCCATTGGCAAAGTCAGAGCACCACATCAGATATATCACCTACCGGACATAGATATATTAACCACGATTCGATGAGTAATACGATTTTGCTTTTTGTAAGAGAGGTGAAATCAGATCAGTATGGGGCGCAAGCATTTATATTTCTAGGTAAAGCACATTATGTAGGGCATGAAGGCAGTAAACCTATGAATGTGCTGTGGAAATTAGAGAATAAAATACCGGCCAAATTTTTATCTAAAACAAATAAATTATTAGGGTAATCAAATGAGAATTGTAGATTTGTTTTCTGGTGCCGGTGGGTTAACATTTGGTTTTTATTATAAATTAGTTAACGGTGCCTTTGTAAAAAATTTAAATAATCAAATTTTGTTTGCTAATGAGTTTGATGATTTTGCGGCAGAAGCATTCCGTGCGAATTTTAATGATATAGATATGCAAGCCATCGATATTAAAAAATTAAATAGAAATAAAATTCGCAGGTCGTTAAATGGGCAAAAAGTTGATCTAATTATAGGTGGACCGCCCTGCCAATCGTTTAGTACGGTTGGGAAGAGGAGGTATGATGATAAAGCTAAATTATATCAAGAATACCTCCGTGTTTTAAATATTATAAAACCTCAAATGTTTTTGTTTGAGAATGTTAAAGGAATTCTTTCAATGAAAGAAATCTTTTATGAATTAGATGAACACGGTAAAATAAAATACTACGAAAAAGAGGCCAAAAGAAACGGTAAAACCATTACAAAAAAAGTACCCAAAATTATAGGGTATGGTGATTTTATAATGGATAAATTAAAAAAACAGTTTGATGAGATTGGTTACAGGATAGAACATAAAGTATTAAACGCTGGTGATTTTGGTGTTCCGCAAAGTCGAGAAAGAGTGTTTATTATCGGCATAAGAAAAGATTTAAATATTGTTTGGCAATTCCCACAACCAATATTAGGGTACCACTTAACGATAAAAGATGCTATAGGTGATCTACCTTTAGTCAGAGAAGGAAAGCAAATAAAAAAATACAATATTCCTTGTCAAAATAAATATCAGCAGCTTATGAGAGGTGGATGTGATACCCTGACCCTACATAGCTGTGGGAAATATGGGGATAAAATACGAACAGTAATTAAAAATGTTAAACAAGGGCAGGGAAAAAATGATTTTAATGCTTTAGTTGATGAAGGTATTGTTGATGAAAAGTATAGATTGACATCGGGATATGCTAATACCTATGGGAGATTAGTCGAAAATGAACCCTCAACTACTATAACGAATAATTTATCAACACCTTCAAGTTTAAGGTGCATTCATTATTCACAAAATAGAGCCCTTACATCGAGAGAGGGAGCAAGAATTCAATCATTCCCAGATTGGTTTAAATTTGAAGGCAACAGAACAGAAGTCAACAGGCAAATTGGAAACGCTGTGCCACCTCTTTTGGCATTAGCTATTGCAGAAAATTTAAGTAGAATATTGGAGGGCCATTAAATGAGCAATAATACGGATATTTTAAAAGCTCTATCAGAGCAAAGAGATGCAGCAAATAGAGAAACACTTGAAGCAGAAAAGAAACTAGCTACATCGAGAAACACACAGGATGCTATTTATTTTAATTTTTCTTATACTGCTTTAAAGCTTTTGGGAAAGAATCTTTATAATAATCCATTAATGGCGATTTCAGAACTTGTTGCAAATGGAATAGATGCTAAAGCAACCGAAATATATGTCTATATAGATTTAACAGATAAAGAGCATGCAAATATCGAAATAATTGATAATGGGTCAGGAATGAGTTATGACGATCTAGCAGAAAAATATGTATGGATCGGCAGAAATAAAAGAAGTGACGAGTTATTAACTGCAGAAAGTAAAGAAAGCGTAATGGGAAGAAAAGGAATTGGTAAGCTTGCAGCACTATTTTTAACTGATAAATACTATATCTTTTCACGTAAATATAATGAGCAAAATGAAAATAGATGGATGCTTAATGTTGCTGCATACAGAAATTCTGATTTTCCTAAATTAGATCGCTTAAAATACGACAAACAATTAATTAACGATGTGATATGGCAGCAATTTGAACATGGAACAGCGATTAAGCTTGAAAATGTTGATTTGCGAAGAACAGGAACACAACGCATAGAAGGTTTAAAGAGAACTTTTTCAGACTACTATTTGTTGGATGCGTTAAATTCAAATATCTGGGTGGCTGTAAAAACACAAGGAAACCAATCAGTCACTTTTGAAAAAGTCACCAAAAATATTGCATTTAAAAATTTCTATTCAATTTTTAATAATAGCGAAAAGAATATAGAATCATTATTGTCGGAAGAGATAGCTTTTAAATGGCTATCAACTTTTCCTCATATAGCTAATGAAATGCACCCTACCATATGCTTAAATAAGGATAACTTTATTACAAGTGGCGAAGATTATTTTCATGATGAAAACGGGGAATTAGTAAAGAAAAAATACAGCTTAGTGGGCTGGATAGGAATACACAGTACTATTGAACAAAAAAATGCATTAGATAAGAATTTTTTAAGAAATAATATTTATCAACCCAACAGACTACGTTTATATGTAAGAAAAAAACTAGCAGTATCAAACTATTTTGATATGCGTCGCAGTACTCAAACTATGGCTGACTATATTGAAGGGGAAATAAGTTTTGATATATTAGATGATGATGATTTGCCTGATATTGCGACATCAAGCCGACAGGACTTTTTAGAAGATGAAAGAGTTGAGCTACTTATTTCTTTAGTTGATCCAATAATTAATTCGCTTTTTAAAAAGAGGAATGAAATCGGTCAAAAAATTAGGAAAGCAACCACGGATTACACCAATTTTCTTAAGGAGCAAGAAGAAGAAAAAAGGAGAAGAGAAGAAGAATTAAGGAAAGCGGCAGAAAAACGTGCGGAAGCAGAGCGATTGGCAAGACTTGCGGCCGAAAGAAATGCCCAAGCCACTCGCAAACAAAATTATTTTTTACAAGAGCAATTATCTGAGGATTCTATAACACGTGCTTATAATACTCATGTAATAAAAAATAATGCAGGCAGAATTAGTAATAATGTATTGTTGCTTTTAAGAAATCATGAAGAATGTAAAGAGTACAAGGAAGTTAAAAACATAACATTAGCAAGCAATAAAATTTTGACCGCAGTTAAATATTATAATAGGGCAGCATACGAACTAGAGAATAAGCGTTTAGAAGGTAACATTACCGAATTTATAAAAGAATATATAGAAAGTGTTGTTGCGGATTCGTATTCACCGATTATCTGCGTCGTTGATGACCCAATAGCTTGTTCCATATCATTTCCCCCTCAAGACCTAACGGTCATGATTGAAAATATTTTTTCTAACGCACAAAAAGCTCAATCAAAGTCATTACATGTCACTTTTAATAATTGTGATGGGCTATTAATAATTAAATTTATAAACGACGGAGAAAATCTGCCTAAAGCCGTTGATAAAGATCAGCTATTTGAATTTGGGTATTCAAACAAAGACAATCCAAATTTTTCTGCGGCAGGCACTGGAGTGGGCCTATACCAAATCCAAGATTTAATCTGCCGCAAGATGAATGGAGAAGTCGACATATACGATAACGAAGAAAGCGGAATAACGCTCGAGGTAAAAATTCATGAGACAAGAATATAAAATAATTTGGATAGAAGATGAACCTGATGAGATTGATGTTCACATAAAATTGGTAGAGGATGTTGTTACAAGCCGTTGCTTAAAGTTAGTAGGAGCAGATAAGATATATACTAGTATCAAGAGTTTTGAAAAAGAAATTCTTGAAAAATATAGTGCAGAAGATTTTTCTGATTTTGATTTAATTTTAGTGGATTTTAATTTGTCACATTCTAAATTAAACGGTAAAGATTTAATTAAAATAATTCGCGAGAAAGGGATATTTACAGATATTTTATTTTATTCTGGGAACATAGAGGAGTTAAAAAAATCATTAATGCCAGCAGAGCTTGATGGGGTAGTTTTCTCCGATAATTCTCGTGAAGAATTTATTCGTAAATTTACTTATATAATTGAAAAACAAATTAATCTAAAAATGAGAATATCTAGTATTCGTGGCTATCTGATGGATAGTACTTCTGATTTTGATTTTATAATTAAAAATTATACTATTTCTTTTTTTGAAAACTTGGACGAGGTAGATCAAAAAAAAGTTATATATCAAATTAAAAATTTCATTGGAGAACAAAATGAAAATGAGCAATCAAAATTTAAGGATGTTAACAAAAAAACAGGAATAAACTTAATCAAAGCGGCAATGGACTCTCAAGAATATGTTATGTCTGTTCGTAATAAGTTTTATATCTTTAGTTTGATTTATTCATTAATTAATAAAAAAGAGCTTAAATTTGTTGAAGAATCCACGAACAATTATGACAAAAATATAATAAAACCCAGAAACAAATTAGCACATGCAAAACTTTTATATGGCCAAAGGTATAAGAATCACATAAAAATATCTAAAACCATAGCAGATTTAAATTGTAACTGTGACAACTGTAGAGAAAAATACACAAAAGAAGAATGTGATGATATAAGAAAGAATATTTACGAAACTTATAATTACTTAGATGAAATCTATAAAACACTTAAATAATGTACTTAGTTTGCACATCGTGAATTTTCATTTAATTAAAAATTTTTCAAATTAATAATTAGTATGGATGAAATTTTAAAAACAAGTAAATTATTTTATCAAGAAGCGGTAAGATTTGCCCTATGTGGAGACGATATTAGATTCTCAAGTATTAGATATGAGGATGATCAATTTTTAATATCCCCGTTAATATTTATTGAGAGGCATACGGTTGAGTTACTTCTAAAATCTCTAATACTTTACGATGTAAGTGGAAACCCTTATTTGAATTATAAAAATATTAAAGATATAGAGGTTTTAAATGAAAACGGAATTTCTCTGAGTAGAAAGTTAATTAATACCCATTCACTTTTAAGCTTAATAAATTTTTATATTTATTTAGAAAGCTGTAAATTACTTACAGATTACAATAAGAAAGAAATAAAAAAACTTAAATCGACAATTAAAAAATTGGATAAAATTGATGTGGGTGCCACTTATTTTAGATATCCTTTTATAAATAATAAGGGTAAAATTAAGAAGAATAAAAGAAACTATTTAATAAAAATTAATGAAAAACACCCACTTGAAACATTAAAAGAAGGAACATATGTTTTAAAAAATAATAATGATTCTATTGATTATGAAGTTAAAAATTTAAATATAGTCCAAATGGAATATGACTTAACAAAAGTAATAATTATCTTATTAAATTTGAATAATTTTCATAAAAACAAGAAGGATGTTTCTGCATTAATATAACAAATAATCAAAGTACTTTGTTAATTCAAGTTATGCGGTTTTGGATTGTAAAAAACTAGTGATCTTCAAATTTATATGCGCGATTATCTTTTTGAGCGCGAGAAAGAATTTTGTTAAATGGTATATTTTGAAATCAGGGAGGAGCTATTCTGTAGAATAAAGGTTTTTATATATGAGATTTGCTTTACAGAACGGTAAAAAAGTACATATTAAGGATGCGGTAAAAGGTTCTTTGGGGCAAGATTGTTGGTTCAAAAATTATACATTAAAAGCATGCAAAGGTGATTACTTACAATATTGGAGGTATGTTGACGATTGTCCGGTTTTACCAAAGGGGTATGAAAATGAGACGGAGTGGCATATAGTATGGAAGTCACTGGTCAAAGACGAATATTGTGAAGTAATTAGTGGATTCAACAATGAGCATAGAGCAGATATTAAAACGCCAGAATATGTTATTGAGTTACAATATAGTTCGATTTCTTTAACAGATGCGATAGAGAGGACTGAATTTTATAATGCATTAACAGGAACCAGGGTTATCTGGATTGTAAATTGTTATGGTGCTAGTAGAAAAAAACATTTAGAAATAGGAACTAAAAAAGATAAAAATCAGTGGGAATTGTATTGGAAATATCCTAAAAAATGGGCAATTGATATACTTAGGAAAAATAATACCAAAGTGTATTTAGATATTTCACCCAACAAAAATACAATGTTACGAATTTGGCTACACGAAGGGAAGTTATTCTGTAGTTGGAAGAACAAGCAAACATTTTACAACAAATATTTAAAGGCATATTCTGATAATGCTGTAGACATAAATACTGTTTTTGCGAATTTGAATATAAAGGATTACGATTAGAGGAACAGTAATTTTAGTGCGTTCGAATTCAATAATCCCCGACGGTAAACGCCGCCGGGGATTATTTGTTTTGGAGTATAGTGGTTCAAAATTATGTTAAATGTCTTCCGTTAAAGGCGAAAATATTAGTATTCGAATAATAATGCTTTCATTTTTTTGCCGATAGAATGAAAACTTTTAACAAGGGTGCGAATTTGTTACATTTTTTGGTTTGGAATTAAGCTGTCAGTTGCATATTTTTAGTTGATTTATATGCAAAATACGGACTAAAACCAGTACTTTACGGAGAAAAATCGTCCTATTGGTCGATTTCTTCAATGTTAAGTCTTGGGAAAAAATGGGAATCAAAAAATCAAGAACACGTGAACCATTGGGTAATTGGTTATTTTGAGGGGTTTTTAGCCCAAAAACGCCTCAAAATCGGGGTTTTTTCTTCTTAAAATTTTAGCAATACGCCTTAAAATCCCTCGGAGGAGACTCCGTGCCGGTTCAAGTCCGGCCAGCGGCACCAACGACAACATGCAAGTGTTGTCGTTTTTTTCTCGGTCGGCATTCACCCGCTCGCCGTGCACAGTAACACGCTTGTCTTTTGCAAAACAAAAGTAGCAATACGCTATTCTGTCGTTCGCTTCGCTCATATCCTTACAAGTCTTGCCTCGGGCACCGAAAAACCGCAATGTTTTGCTATGCTCTGTTGTAAGTGATATTGTGCCAGAAGTTATCGCCCGGCTTGCCGAATTTAAAGAAGAGCAAGCACCCGTCCTTTAAATTTGAAAATAATATTACTTAAAGCGCGAGTTGTCAAACGGTATTTGTGCCGCAAACTTCTTGCTTTTGTGAACGAGTTCGTATTGTACCGAACTCGTTTTTTTGTTTGTAAAAAATTAAAAAATATATGTGATTAAAGTATTGACTTTGCCGAAAACGTAATATATAATGCGGCCACAAAAAACATATGTTTGCGTAAAAATTTTTGCGCAGCGCAAAGTTCGTGTGGCGGGGGCGGATGGCGCGCAAGCAGGGATTTTAAGACGGCAGACAAAAGGAGAAAAAATGAAAAACAAAAAAATTCAAGAACTTGTTGCAAAATTGCAGGCTGAAAACAGTGAACCGTTGACGGAAAAGTCGGCGGAGCAAGAGGACAAAAATACTATTACGGAAGAAGTCGCGGCCGTGCGGGTCAGCAGCGGAGAGAGTGCAGACGGGTATCCAAACGAATACTTTGAGATTGTAGAATTCAACGGACAACCCTATAGCGGTGACGGAATCGGGTTAGAATATAATGACTGGTTCAAGGTAAAAGTCAATTACGATAAAGTTGTAGCCGATTTTGGGCAGAACGCCGTTTTGAGCTTTTATGGCACTTCCAGAATGTTTCATACACTTTTTTCAATTTATTCTGCAACAGATGAAGTGTTTATAGGAAATTATCACTACTCTTATCCGGACAACAAGCATTATGAAGTACAGTTGGACGAAATATTTGCACAGACCGGAAGCGCCGATTTTATATTTAAAGCAAAGTGGGATGGAATAGAAGCACTTGATTTGCAGAAATGCGCTATTTATAGCGGCACTTGTTCGAATATTTTTCAAATAAGCAGCTTAAAAATTGCAAACAATCCCGACAAGATGTTCTATAAAGAAGGGGAAATATTTGACAGTACGGGGATGACGGTTTTGGTATGTTCTGAAGACGGCCTAGTTAACGAAATATTAGAATACGATTTTTATCCTAAACGCGGACTGGAGATAGAAGATAAATTTATTACCATAACTTATCAAGGTGTTTCATATGACTTGCCTATTACTGTTGGTCCGAAATATATTTACGTTGAAACTATGCCGACTAAAATGAGCTATTTGAGCGGGGACACCTTTAACCCGACGGGAATGGTGGTAAAAAAGGTTTACTACGACGGCGAGGAAAAGATTTTAACGGACTATACACTGGCAAACAGCGATATGACTGTAACCAATAAGACAGTTACAATAACGTATAAGCACTTATCTACGCAGGTAATAGTAAATATTTACGGTCAGCGTATAGCGCCTTCGGCGGAAATACAGGAAAGCACAAACGGACTTAACTGGAAAACAATTGGCTATGGAAGAATTTACTTCAATATGTCGGGTGGTAAACAAACGCGAACGGTAGTAAAAATTCGTAAAAAAGATATAGACTTTGGTAATTTTGAGTCTGTAAATCTAAAAATGCAGTTGTTTACGGATACAAAAATGGCGCAACCTACAGAATTTTGTGTAAACGGCAAGCGTTACCGCAAGCCAGAAAAGTTAAACACCGTGTATGTGGATATCGGAGTTGTAGACGCTTTGGACGATAAAGATATTGAATTGATTTTTACCTACTGCGACAATTCGTACGAATTCTGTGTTAACGGGACTTTGGCGCCTATAATATTTTTATCACGTGCAGTTCCCTCGGGAGCGCAAAAAACAGTAAAAGAATTCCCCCTTGTCGGTAATACGCAACTCAGTGTTGACTTATACGACGGAAAAGCAACTTTTATAATAAACGATATACCTTCCGATAAGGCGCTTCTCGGCTATGGAATTTCCCATATATACGACGACAATTCGGTATATAACTCTTACGGAAACAATTTCAGAATAAATTTGCACGAAAAACTCGTTTGCGCCGATGATACAAACGAACACATAAAAAAGTATGCCTATACTGACGCCGCGGGCAATGCACACGAGTTGAATATGGTACTTTATTGCATAACCGACGGTAAGAAGTACTATTTAAATGAAGACGATGTTAATGATGAAAATAAATTTGTTTTTGACTCAAAAACAAATACTCTTTTATTTAACAAGAATCCCGTCACTATCGAATACCAGGCTGCAGGAAATCAGTTTTTGCTTTCAAATCCTACCGAAGTTGTTTCCAACAGTGAATATTACAAAAATGCAACATCCAAGCCCGTTTTATGGCTTAAAGGTAACGGTTTGACAAAAGGATTTAATAAATACGGCGAAATGGTAATGGTCAACGACGAATTCGGTAATTATTTTACCATTTCATATGATACTTACGGTAGCATTTCAAAGATAACCGATTGCAACGGTAAAGAAATAATATTCGATTACGACAATATATTTTTAACGTCAATCACGGACCAGCGCGGCCGAGTAATTAAATTTAACTATCTGACCGGCTACCCGCGCCAGCTTGGCAGTATTTCTTTCAACGGCAAGACGGTAAATTTAGATTATGACAACATTCTTAGCAAAAGAGTATCGGCTGTAATAGACTCCGACGGATATAAAAGCGAAATTGTGTATAATGATATGTCGCCCAATTACGGTGGAGTAAAAACAATCACGGAATATTCTATGTTAAGCAAAGTGCCCGAAGGGACAAGCTTAAAAACCGAACTTTCAAAGCTGGATTTTGATTACTCCGAAAGCCGCACGATTATTACCGATTCCGACGAGAATAAATCGATATATGTATTTAACGACAAAGGCGAAAAGTGCGAATATTTTGCAGTATCGGCAAATAGAGTTGTGGCGGCGGAAAAGTACGAGTACATTGCGTATGAAGGCTACACAACATACAAATCCCATGTAAATACTTTAAACAAAAAGCCGCTGGATGAGTTCGAATTTATAGAAGATGAAATTAACACCATAAAGCTCGATAACTATAATGCGGTTTCCTCTTCTAAGACACAGAATATCAGACTTGCAGGAGGGAGAACAAAGAATATAGAACAAACGTATACCTATGACGACGAACACCGCGTTGCACGCATCGACGAAAAGGAAAATTACGATAACGCGGTATTAATCTGCGAAACCAGATATAAATATGTAGGCAATTCAAGTTCCGTAGCGGAAGTCCAAACCAGAAAATTTAATGGAAAAAGTTCCAAAACAAAAACGGAAACTTACACTTATAGCGAAAGTGGTGATTTGATAAAGAAATCTGTGACGGGCTCTGTGAACGGCTCGGAGGACAACGAAACATTTATTTCCGAAACATCGTATGACAGCTTGCACCGTATTATAGGAGTAAAGGACGAAACCGGTTTAAATTCCGTAGAATACGCATACTCGGGCGATACGGAGTTGATTAACAAAATCACAATGCCCAAGGGCGGTAAGTATTTTTATACATACGATAATCGTGATCGGGTAACTAAAATGTCGGCAGCAATTGGCAGTGTGGAAAACGCTAATTCAACCGAATATAGCATAGACGAGATTTCGGAATTTAATCACAGCGGAAATATCCCCATAACGTATGAGTATGACAAAAAGCGTCGGATAAGCAAAATATATTTGAATAATGAGCTATACGAAAGTTATCTGTATGAGGATAACGTTATTGAAGACGATATAAAGGTGGACAAAATAACGCGCATCAACGCAAACGGCGAAAAGTTTAAGGCGGTGGCCGATAAGGCGCAGAGCTTTAAAAAGATATATTATAACGGCGAGCTTATTTATGAAAGCCATTACGATTTCGATACTTGCACGGAAACCGAAAAAGATTATTTAACGGGCGCGGAAAAACAGCTTAAGTACGATTCGTACGGAAATCTGCTTTCTGTACACACATTTATAAACGGAGAATGGCAGGACGCAGAAAGCTATTGTTACGATATTGCAGGGCTTTTGAGTTATGACAACGGTTGCATTTATGAGCATGACGAATTTAATGAAAACATAACGACAGCAATAACGGGTCCTTTCAAAATAAAGTATAAAACGGATGCAAACGGAAGATACTTGGGCAGAACCGTGTATTGCGCAAACATGGATAATCCGGAAGAACGCGTAACTTATTTAAAGTTCGGGGATAACGCTACAAATTTACCCGGCCGTTTTAACTACAGAAGCTATAACTCTACCAGCAGGACGTTATATTATACTTACGATGCTCACGGCAATATAAGCACGATAGAGAGAAACGGAGAACTCGTTGCAAAATATACCTATGATGCGTTAGACCGACTTGTAAGGGAGGATAATAAAGATTTTGATAAGAGTTATTTCTTCACATATGACAATAACGGAAATATCACTTTAAAAGAAGAATCTATATATACTTTTAACGGGTCACCCATAATAAAAAGCAAAAAAATATTAGAATATGACAATGGCAGACTGATATCGTATAATAACGAGGAGTGCGAATATGATAAAGTAGGAAATCCTGTAATTTACCGTGGAAATCCCGCAGAGTGGACGCGTGGCAGACTGCTTGCAAGTTACAACGGAACTACGTTTGAGTATGACGCGTTTGGATTGAGAACAAAGAAAAACGATATAAAGTTTACTTACGACAGTGCGGGCAGACTCAAAAAGCAGAGCAACGGCTTAGAATTTTTCTATGACCATTATGGTTTAGTTGGGATAAACTATCTCGGCGAATATTATACTTACTGTAAAGATATACAGGGCAATATTGTAGCTATACTTGACACAAATGACAATATGGTGGTAGAATATCGCTACGATGCCTGGGGCAATCATAGTATAATCGCAGAAGATAAGTACTTACCTCTTGCAAATGCCAACCCGTTCCGTTACAGAAGCTACTACTACGATACTGAAACGGGATTATATTACTTAAAGACAAGATATTACGACCCCGAAGTAGGCAGATTTATAAATATAGACTCAATTCAATATGCCGATCCTGAAATTATAAACGGACTTAACTTATATGCATATTGTGGCAATAATCCTATAATTTATAAAGATGAAAATGGTACTGCTCCCAAAAGTAGTTTCGATGTAAACATTTTTTCATTATTTTCATTTGAATGGGCACTATTATATAGCGGAAGATATACACCTAAAAGGCGATATTTAAGCGGTTTCAACAACTTAGGCAACGATCTTGCTTATTTAGGCGAACGCTTCTTATCGCATTTTGAAGCAAGAGCAATTAGTGGCTCGATGCAAGTCCTTACAGTAAAAACAACGGGTGTTACATTTATTGATGCCAATCTTAGTTTATTTGAGGGAAGATACAATGTTGATGATAATGGTTATTTGGGACTGAAAGTGGGAACTTTATCAGCGTCATGTGGTATCGATATAGCAGACGGAATAGGTGTAGAATTTATGACTACGGTGCTTACAATTGGTGCATATACAGAACACTTTGATGCGGAAGTATTAGTGGGTTCGGAGGGTTTTGTGTTCAAAATTCAAAACGGACAAATAAAAGTCGGAGCAGCAAAAGGCATAGGCTTGATGTTTACACTAAAATTATGGTAAGGAAGTTTTAAAAATGTTTAATGATTTAAATGATGTTAAGCCGCAGAAAAAATTAATAAAGTTTAAAACGCAGCTTTTATTAGCTTTAATTCCTTTAATAGGGTGGGCAATAGCATTGGGTACGAGTATGTACAATATTTCAAAAGCCAAAGGTAGTTTTAAATTTTATGTCTACTGCTTTAGTTTGGTCGTTCCGATTACCGTTATTTGTGTTGCAGGACTTTTAATTTATATGTATGTTATATTACCGCTCAAAGCTGATTTGATGTTAGTATTAAGTTTGATTTTAGCATTTATCACTCCAATATGTATGGCTTATACTTTTTTAAGTATAGAAAAAGCGCTTTTAAAAGATATTAAATTTTAATCTATCGGTACTTATAAAATCATTAAAACTTACAAACAACAATAATTTCTCAAGTATAATGAATGGGTTTGTATTTCTTCAAACCCATTTTTTTTACTAAATAAAATAGAGAGTTACTTACAGTACAAAGGTATTACGCCCGCAATGACATGCAGGGCAATGTAATAGCCATTCTTGACAACGCAGGTAAGGTTGTAGTAAAATATTCGTATAATGCATGGGGCAACCATACAATAACCGCGGGAGCGGATCATTTACCTCTTCCAAATGCCAACCCTTTCCGTTACAGAAGCTACTACTACGATACCGAAACGAGCTTCTACTATCTGAAAACCCGTTACTATGACCCCGAAGTTGGCAGATTTATAAATATAGACTCTATTGAATATGTCGACCCCGAAACAATAAACGGACTTAACTTATATGCATATTGCGGCAACAATCCCGTAATGAATACGGACTCGGACGGGCATTTTCCTCAGGTATTATTGGGAGCTGCTATTGGGTTATTTGCTGGGCTTTTTGGACAACTAGTCAGCGACGTATTAAATGGTGGAAAATTTTCATCGTGGCAAACTTATGTCGGAGCTGGTGTCGGTGGTGCAGTTGCTGGCGCTTTGGCTACGATAGGCGGGCCCGTTGCGTCGTCGGTTGTTGGATCTTTAGTTGCAGATTTAACAACATATGGGCTAAACTTACTTACTGGACAAGAAACGCGAACCTCTCAAGAGTTTTTATGGGAGACTGTTGAAAATGTAGCTTTATCTGCAATCTTTGCTTATGGTGGAGAGCTTATAAGTAAAGGGTCAAGTAAAGTAGGTCCCCAATTATTGAAACCAATATTTAAAGAAACCCGCAAGACAACTATGAGCGTATTTTTAAAAGAGATTATGTCTGAAAGTTTTATTGAGGGTGTAGATTCTATTTTAAGTTATTTCTGGTTAAAGACTAAAAATATCTTATTGGGTTAGAGATAATGTTAAAAAGATTGATTTGTTTTTTTAAAGAAATCTTCAAAGATGATATCGGGGTTTATTGCCAAGAAGCAAAAAAACCGAGCGCCAAGTGGATAATATACTGGGTAATCGGAAGCCTTTTGGCCATTGTAATACCTATCGGTCTTGTCTATTTAGAAGCTTGGCAGTTTAAATGGAATGTGTTTGCGTTAATCTGGGTAGAAAAAGCGAACTATTTTTTTCGGGGTGCATACTATATATCTTGCACGTGCTCGAATATTGGTTTTTTGTTTCTAGGATATTGCAACACCGATCATATAAACGGAGACCGACAATTACTTTCTCTAAAAAAAGAACTGAGATTTTGGGTTGTATTAGGTTATTCGATTTTTATTGTAAGCTTTATTGTCGCAAATATATTGTATTAAATAGCATTTAAATCAATTATCAAATTAAGTGCGACACTTAAAGATAAAAAAGTTAAATAAACCCACAGGGTTTTATACGATAAAACTTTTTTAGGTCTGGCGTTACTAACGCCAGACCTTTTGTTATAAATATCAAATGCATAAAATTAGCTATACTTGACATAAACGGAAACGCGGAAGGTAGCAACCTTTCACACAAATTTATATTAAAGATTTTACTTTGCGGTTTTCGTCGTGTATAATATAAATATAAGAAAAGCAAACGGTGGAAGTAAGAAATATGGATTACAGAAAGGAATCACTTAAAAGACACGGCGAGTGGAAGGGTAAGATAGAGACAAAGGTCCGCGTTCCCGTAGGGAACAGAGAGGAATTGTCACTTGCGTACACCCCCGGCGTTGCCGAGCCTTGCATGGCAATCAACGCGGACAAAGAAAAGAGCTTCGAGCTCACCCGCCGTTGGAACACCGTACCCGTAATCACGGACGGCACGGCGGTTTTGGGGCTTGGCGATATAGGGCCCGAGGCGGGCATGCCCGTAATGGAAGGTAAGTGCGCTCTCTTTAAGGCGTTCGGCGACGTGGACGCCTTCCCCATCTGCATAGGCTCAAAGGACACCGAAGACATCATAAAGACCATAAAGTTAATCTCCGGCTCTTTCGGCGGCATTAACCTTGAGGACATCTCCGCGCCCCGTTGTTTCGAAATAGAGACGAGGCTAAAGGAGGAGCTGGACATTCCCGTATTCCACGACGACCAGCACGGCACGGCAATCGTCTCGGCGGCGGCGCTTTTAAACGCTTTAAAGCTTGCGGGAAAGAAAATAGAAGAGATAAAGCTCGTTATAAACGGCGCGGGCGCGGCGGGAATTGCAATTGCCAAATTTTTAATATCTTTCGGTGTGAAAGACGTAACCATGTGCGACAGAAAGGGCATTATCTGCGAAGGTAACGACTGGCTCAACCCCGCACAGAAAGAGATTGCAAAAGTTACCAACAAATCACACAAGCAGGGCTTGCTTGCCGATGCAATGAAAGGGGCGGACGTGCTTATAGGCGTTTCGGGTCCCAACTGCATAACCAAAGAAATGGTAGCGTCAATGGCGGATAAATGTATATTGTTTACCTGCGCCAACCCCGTTCCCGAAATTAATCCCAACGACGCAAAGGAGGCGGGAGCATTTATTGTGGGCACGGGCTCGTCCGAGTACGCCAACCAAATAAACAACGTTTTGGTATTCCCCGGACTCTTCCGCGGTGCGCTGGACGTAAGAGCAAACACCGTAAACAAAGAGATGATGATAGCGGCGGCGCGCGGAATTGCAAACTGTGTATCGGACGAGGAGCTCTCCCTCGAGTACATACTTCCTAAGGCATGGGATAAGCGTGCGCATGAAGCCGTTGCAAAGGCGGTTGCGGAGGCGGCTGTTAAAACGGGCGTGTCGAAGTTATATAAATAAAAAGAGGAAATGATTATGGGATTTTTAACGGGTAAAACTGCAATTATTACGGGCGCGGGTCGAGCCGTGCTCGGCGACGGTCGGTGCGGTTCAATCGGCTACGGTATCGCCACCGCATATGCAAAAGAGGGCGCAAACCTCGTTATCACGGGCAGAAACCTCAAAAAACTCGAAGACGCAAAGGAGGAGCTCGAGCGGCTCTACGGCATAAAAGTTTTAATTCTTCAAGCAGACGTAAATTCGGGCGCGGACAACGAAAAGGTGGTAAAAACCGTCGTTGAAAAGACTATGGAAACCTTCGGCAGAATAGACGTGCTCATAAACAACGCGCAGGCGTCCGCCTCGGGTGTTGCCTTAAAAGACCACACCACCGAGCAGTTCAATCTTGCGCTCTACTCGGGGCTGTACGCAACTTTCTATTATATGAAAGCGTGCTACCCCTATCTTAAAGAGACCAAGGGCTCTGTTATAAATTTTGCCTCGGGCGCGGGGCTTTTCGGAAACTTCGGGCAGTGCGCATACGCCGCCGCCAAGGAAGGTATCCGCGGACTTACCCGCGTAGCCGCAACAGAGTGGGCTCCCGACGGAATAAACGTCAACGTTATCTGTCCCCTCGCTTGGACGGCACAGCTTGAACAGTTCCAAAATGCGTATCCCGAAGCGTACAAAACCAACGTCCAAACACCGCCCGCAGGTCACTTCGGCGACGCAGAGAAAGAAATCGGTCGGGTATGCGTTCAACTCGCCTCTCCCGACTTCAAGTATATGACGGGCGAAACCCTCACTTTAGAGGGCGGTTTGGGACAAAGACCGTAACATATAAAACAGCGGGGCGCCCCGCTGTTTTTCGTGTAGAGATTGTAGACAAGTGTATTAAAAAATACGGAGAAAAGTACACAAAATAAATATTAAACCGCCCTGCGCAAGACGGCGCAGGGCGTCAAATATAAATAAGCATTTTAATGACTTAACGTTTGCCGAGTGATTATTTTTATAAAGTAACGGAGGGTAACGGGTAAGTAACGTAATTTACTCTTGCAAATAACAGCGGTTTTGATATAATTTATTTAAGACCAATTAAGGGGGGCCGTATGCAATTTCACGAAAAATTAAAAGAGCTTCGAAAAGACAGGGGCTTTACGCAGGAGGAGCTTGCCGAAAAGCTTCACGTAAGCCGAAGCGCGGTTGCCAAATGGGAGAACGGTTTGGGACTTCCGAGCGACGACTCCATCCGCGACATATCCGAGTACTTCGGCGTTGCGCGCGAAGATATGCTTGCAGACCGCGAAACGCAGACGATTATAGTTGAGAAGAACAGCATGCTTTCCCGCCAGAAAAAGTGGCTGATAACCTTAATCGCGCTCGCCGGCGCGCTGCTTATTGAAACCGCTGTCTTTTTGGGAGTAGTCCTCAATTGGAAACATCATGAGGCCGGATACAACAGAATAATTACGGGCATAACCGCGGATTTCGCCGTCAATTCCGACGAATATGAAGAAGTGTCAGACTACAACTATGTGCAAGAAGGGAAGAACGAAATAAAGGTATATCATCTCAAAGTCGGCGAAACCTACAAATTTTACACAAAGCCCACCTGGTTGGGAAGCGAGACGGTGGCATTTCCCAAATCGGCATTTAATGTATTCTACGACAGTTATTTGCTGACTTTCGACGAGGGGGATTACAACGGGGAAGTACCCGAATACACATACAGCGATGAATTCCCCTTCTTGTTTACCTGCGTATATGCTCCCGCCGAAACGGAAATTTACGTAACAGCCTACCAATATTACTGCAAAGTCAAAGTTATAATTGAAAATTGAGATAAATTGCGCTATAATAGTCATATACCGAGAAAAGAAGGAAAATTATGATAGAAGTAGTAGCGGCGTTAATTTGGGAAGAGGGTAAATTTTTAATATGTCAGCGCCCCGCAAACAAGGCGCGGGGGCTTATGTGGGAGTTCGTCGGCGGCAAGGTTGAAAAGGGGGAGAGCAAAAAAGACGCCCTCATAAGAGAGTGCAAAGAGGAGCTGAATATACAAATTGCCGTAGGGGAACAGTTTGCCGAAGTTACCCATAAATACCCCGATATTACCGTTCATCTTACCCTTTACAACTCGTCGATAGAACACGGAAAGCCGCAGCTTATCGAACATAACGCAATAAAATGGATAACACCCGACGAAATTCCCCAATACACATTCTGCCCCGCAGACGAGGTAATACTCGACTTAATTATGAAACTTTAACCTGTAAAGCCGACGGACCCGTCGGCTTTGATTTTTATATGAGCTTTTTGTGAAATTTTCAAAGCGGACAGTTTAAACCTAAAAAAGATTGCAAAGAGGGGTTTTTGGTAATATAATTGTCTTAAACAAAAAAACCGTATAAAAAGAACGAAATTTTACGGAGGTAATTTATGGAAAAGATAAAAGGACAACAACTTTCGGGCGAGAGGAGCTTATTCGCGTCAAAGGAGCTCTATATTGAGGACTGCTTATTTATAGACGGCGAATCCCCCTTAAAAGAGAGCAGTGACATAGAGCTTAATAAAAGCACTTTCAATTGGAAGTATCCTCTTTGGTATTGCAGGAACATAAAAGTAGAAAACTGCAAGCTCACCGAAACGGGGCGTGCGGGAATTTGGTATACGCACAACATATCTATGAAAAACTGCAACATCGAGGCGCCCAAGACCTTCCGCCGTTCGTCGGGGATAGCGCTTGAAAACATCACTATGCCCAATGCCTCTGAAACGCTTTGGAATTGCAAAGACGTTACTATAAAAAACGTTACCGCCAAGGGCGACTACCTTGCAATGAACTGCGAAAATATGCAGATAGACAATCTCGAGCTTTTGGGTAACTACGCTTTCGACGGTGCAAAGAATATAGAAATCCGCAACTCAAAGCTGATGACAAAGGACGCGTTCTGGAACGCAGAAAATATTACAGTTTACAATTCGCACATTACGGGCGAATATATGGGCTGGAATTCCAAAAACCTCACCTTTATAGACTGCACTTTGGAGAGCTTGCAGGGACTTTGCTACATAGAAAACCTCGTTTTGAAGAACTGCAAGCTCATAAACACCACGCTTGCGTTCGAGTATTCCACGGTTGATGCGGAAATTATCGGCGGGGTGGACAGCGTTCTGAACCCCTCGGGCGGCACGATAACCGCCGACTTTATCGGCGAGCTCATTATCGAAAAGGACAAGGTCGACCCCGAGAAAACGCGCATAATTTGCAGAAAGGGCAAATAAATATGTTTGATTTCGATTTCAATCCCGAAAGGCGGGGAACGAGCTCAATGAAATGGGATATTGCCGAAAACGAGCTGCCTATGTGGGTTGCGGATATGGACTTTACAACCGCACCGTGCGTAACGGAGGCGCTTGTAAACCGCGCAAAGCACGGCGTTTTCGGCTACGCTATCGTTCCCGACAAGTGGTACGAGGCCATAATCTCCTGGTGGAACCGTCGTCATAATTTTACGATAGATAAGTCGTGGCTGCAGTTCTGCACGGGCATAGTTCCCGCAATTTCCTGCATAGTAAAAAGGATAACCAACCTCGGCGACAGGGTCGCGGTTTTAACTCCCGCGTTCGATATTTTCTATCACTCAATAGAGAATGCGGGCAGGACGGTTAAGGAGTGCAAGCTTGCCTATTCCGACGGCAAGTACGGCATTGATTTCGGAAATTTGGAAGAAGTGCTTTCCCACCCGTTGACGACAATGCTCATATTCTGCAACCCGCACAACCCTACGGGTAATATATGGAGCAGGGAAGAAATCGCAAAAGTCGGCGCACTCTGCAAAAAACACGGCGTCACCGTGCTTTCGGACGAAATTCACTGCGACTTGACCGCCCCCGGATTTAAGTATATCCCCTTTGCCTCCGTCAGCGAGGACTGCGCACAAAACAGCATAACCTGCATTTCGGCGAGCAAAGCCTTCAATTTTGCGGGCTTGCAGTCGGCGGCAGTCGTCGTGCCAAACGTGCACCTGCGCGAAAAAATCGTGCGCGGGCTCAACAGCGACGAGGTCGCCGAACCCAACTGCTTTGCGGTCGAGGGCACGGTCGCCGCGTTCAACGAGGGAGAGGAGTGGCTCGAAGAGCTTAAAAAATATCTCGCTCAAAACCGCAAATACGTCAACGAATATCTTGAAAAGCACCTGCCGGAGGTTAAAGCTATACAAGCCAACGCAACTTATGTTGTGTGGATAGATTGCAGTTCGGTAACAGGCGATTCAGACGGACTGTGCGAGTTTTTAAGAGCAAAAACGGGGCTTATATTGTCCTCCGGCAAGCAGTATAGGGGGAACGGCGCAACCTTCGTGCGCATGAACACCGCCTGCAACCGCGAGCGCCTTCGGGACGGACTCGAAAGGTTTGTAAAAGGCGTAAAAGAATATATAGACAGGCATAGAGTTTAATTAAGGAGAATTTATGGCTGAGAAGAAAACGGATACAAAGGCAACCGAGACGCCTAAAGCCAAGGTGGTTGTCAAGACAACAACAAAGGCGACCGTAAAACCCGCAGAGAGCGAGAAACCCGCGGCAAAGTCAACGACGGTTGTTAAAGCAACGCCCAAGGCGGCAAAACCTGCAACAACCACAACACCTAAGGCGGCGGCAAAACCCTCTGCAACAGCGGCAAGCGAGAAGCCCGCGACGAAAACTGCCGAGGCAAAGAATGTAACAACGGCAAGCAAATCCGCGACGACGGCCAAAAAGACAACAGCTGCTGCCGAGCCTCAAAAGACAAACACTGTTCCCGCAAAGGAAGAAAAGCAGTCAAATACCCAATCGGGCGGTTCGGACTCGTTCGTTTCCAAGGCTGTGGCGTTTATCAAAAACAAGCAGGTGCACTATATTGCTATTGCCGCGCTCTCCTTCATTTTAATTTTTGCAATAATTTTAAGCATTGGCTTGGGAACAAGCTCGTGCAACTCCGTCAAAGGTAATGACGGTAGCCTCAGCGACGTCAAAATACAAATTCCCACAAGCGGCGATTACCTTTTGGGAAGCGGAGTAAAACCCAACAGTAAATACGCATTTGTTGCCGCAGGCAAAGAGCATTATTTCGACGATTTGCCCTCCGCAAAAGAATACGACACGGACTTTAAATCTATAACCGAAGTCGGCTATTACAGCGAGGTAATCGGCGAGGTGGAGAGAAATATCCCCTCCAAAACGCGCGACGAAGGGCTTTCGGTCTATCCCAAGTACGGCTCTGCGCTCAATACCGTAATCGGCGGCGGCGAAGAGCAGGTTGCGGCAAGAGACGCGCTCATATACGAGTCAAGCTATCTCTCTGCGGCAAATACCTGGAACGGCGGTGCGGGCGGTTATACCTGGATGGACGCGAACGGATTTTTATATAAAGGTTCTACAGCCGAACCCGAGCCCGTATTGGATAAGAGCGGTCATCACAGACGCCTCTACAAGCACACCGCATCCGTAGGATTATACGGCGGTGACGTATCGAACGACGAAAAGGCAATAATAAAGAGAGTAACATTAAGACCGAGAGGCTACAACAGTTACAGCGTCACGGGCGTTTACGCACCCGCGGGCGAAGTTATCAAAATAACCATAAGCGCAAAGGATATGGAAGCGACGGGCGGACTTTCCGTACATATCGGTCAGGCGCTTTACAACGGCAAGGCGAACAACATCTGGACGGCTAAAAACCAGATGCAGCGTTTCCCGATACTGCTCAACACGATGAACGTCAACAAGAATACCTCAATCTACGACGAAGAAACGGATACTTATACCGCGTACGTGGGCTCGTTCATAGGCGGACCTTTATACATAAGAAACGTAGGAGCAACGTTTACCGCAACCATTTCGGGAGGAGTTGCGTATTCGCACTTTATCCTCGGTTATACCACCGAAGAAGAGTTCAACGAGAACAAATTGTCCTCGGCACCCTATTTCGATTTGGAAGTTTGGAACTACGGCGTGCTTCACTCGGGCCCCAAGCGTCAGGCGGCAAACTATGACTACGATGCAATTTACAAAGCGGCGGTGCTTTGGGATAAGGTTGCGTCCGTTACCACGACCAACTCCAAGCAGGGCATAGTATTTTTGTACGACCCCTTCGTTGCGGCGGGCGCGGCGGTTGCATTCCCCGGACAGCAATCCGTAAACTGCCCCGAGGGCTGGATGGCAAATTCACTCAACTACAACGGTATTGTAACCTCGGGCGCGTGGGGTAATTTCCACGAATATCATCACAATTTCCAAGGCTACGGCGTAGGCGGAGGCGGCGAAGTTACCAACAACGGTATGACTCTCGTTTCATATGCTCTGTTTACCAAAATTTCCGCAAACAGAGGAATTACCAACTACGGTGCGCAGGGAATGAGCGGTTGGAACACTTATACGAGCGCAACGTGGGCTTTGAACGACACACTCAAAATTTCGCGCGGCGAAAACCCCGGCAACGGAAAACAGGGACTTGCGCTGTATGCAACCCTTTTGCACAATTTCGGTCCCGATAACTACATTCAGGCAAAGGTAAAACAGCAGACAACGGGAGATTATAAAGAAAACTACCTCGGCTATATGCGTGCATGGCAGGACGTTACGCACAACGATATGTCCTACTATTTCCAGAATATACTTCAAGGCGTAACCGAGGAAGAAGCAGCGCAATACGGCAACTCCGATTATCCTATGTTCGTTCCCGTATCTTCTGTCTATCAGACGGGCAGAAGCTATATGTACAACGGCGAGAAGAAGAGCTTTACCACAATGCAGCCCTACTTAATTCCCGTTTCGGAGTCCTTTGATATCGACCTTTCGCCCTATACCGTAGTGGAAGGTTCGTATGCAAGCGGCAGTGTGGTTATTCCCGACGGTTTCACTTACAGAATCAAGAGCTTTACAAATCCCTCAAACGGTACGGTCACAAAGGTAGACGACAGGCATCTTACTTACAGACCTGCCGACAGCTCTTCGGGCTCGCGCTCGGGGCAGATAGTCGTAACTTTGGAAATCACTAAAACGGACAAAGCGTTTAAAGTTGCCGACGTGGATTTGATACTCGAATTCGAAATGTCAAGCGAGCTCAATAAAATGACCCTTCAAAGAACGACGTATGTTTATGAGCCCGCCAATATGTATAAAGACGCGCAGACGGCGTATGAAAGCAACTTTGCGGGTTATTCGAACGAGCCTGCGAAATACGACAAAAGAAACCACCCCATGGAGAAGTGCAACACCGAAATTTGGTTCTATCTCGACAATGAAGCGAACAGAGAAAAATATCCCAACGCACCCGAAGAGCATTTCATCCACGAAAACACGATAGACGTTTTGGAAGGAAAGCTTTACGCGGCGGAAGAGGGCAAGTACAGAACATATTTGGCAGGCAGATTGAATTGTGCGGTCTATTACTCGCTGGACGGCGTTAATTATCAGTTAGGCGCGACTATCAAGGACGTCACCGAACAGCGCGGTCCAAGCGATTATTTCCGCCCCAACGACCCCAACAGTTATTTCGACGTGGAGCTTGAAGCGGGCGGCTGGTTATACTTCAAAGAGGTGCTTATTGTCGCCATTTGGGATAACAACAGAGGCTCATTTGCCCGCCTCGGTATGAAGAAGTGGGATAAGTTCCAATACAACATAACCAACGAATATTTCAACGCAAACGGGCAAGCGGTTACCGGCGAAGAAGCAAACGGCTACGAGTACACCGTATCGACCTACAAATTCTCGGGCACCACTTATGCCATTGAAGAGGTGCATTTAAACGGGGAGCTCAATAAATATCAGATAAACAAAGGCAACGGACTTGAATACGTCACCGAGGCGGAATTCAAAGTGTTCGTAGAAACGCCCGTAATAACCAACAACCAGCAACCCTACGCAAACGGATACAGGAGCGACTACGAATTCCCCGAGAACTCCGATTTCGAAACGGACTATTTCTACAGGCGCACTTACAACTACGACTATACGAACAACTATCAGCTCGGCGTCGGCGAACAGAGAGTAGTAGAAGAGCAGTGCGCAAATCTCTATCTTCACAACGGTTGGGGCGGCAACGATTTGTCGGTCGTAGTAGACGGCATTAAGGATATGGGCGACAAGAAACAGCTTCATATGAACAGAGCTCCCAGCGAGGAAAATCCCTTTACACTCGTGATAGACCTCGGCAAAGAGTATGCGGCTAACCGTCTGGTCATTTACAGTCAGAACAGAAGCGACCTTCAATTCCCCAAGGCATTGAAACTGTATAAAAGTCTTGACGGAGAAAATTACGAACTCGTTAAAAGCTATACCGATTTAACACGTTCGGGAATTCAGCAGACGCTCGACTTCGACGATACGCTAATGCGCTATTATAAAATAGAAATTACCGAATCGATGGGTAATTACCTTATCATTCGCGAACTTGAAATGTGGAGAGTGTTCGAAGTAAACGGCGGCAACAAGCTTGCACCCGACGAAGAAATTTTCAGCTACAGCGGAAATTGGCAGGGCGTACAGACAATGTCGAGCTTCGGTCATATCTACAAGGGCAGTGCAGGCGCTACTATGACCTTCACCTTCGATGGAACGAGAGTGGGCTTTATATCCTCGGCGGAGTACGGCAAGAACTTCAAGGTAAAAATAGACGGAAAAGAAGTTTCTTCCATAGAATTGAAAGCGGACGACGGACAATATCTTTTGACGTACCTCTGCGACGCATTGAATTCGGGAACGCACACGGTGGAATTTATATGTATCGGCGAGGCAACGATTGAATCGGTAGTTACTTTTTCTTAATTTAGAATATTGATAAGGAGATTATTATGATTTACAGACAGTTTCAAGATAAAAAACTCTCCGCGCTCGGTTTCGGCTGTATGCGCCTGCCCACAAAAAACGGAGTGTATGCCGACATAGACGAGGAGTTTGCGGCAAAAATGATTGATACCGCTTATAAAAACGGCGTAAATTATTACGACACGGCGTGGGGCTATCACGACGGACAGTCTGAGCTTGTTGTCGGGAAAATTCTTGAAAAGTATCCGCGCGAGAGCTTTTATCTTGCAAGCAAGTTCCCCGGCTACGATTTAAACAACATGGGCAAGACGGAAGAAATATTCGAAAAACAGCTTAAAAAATGCAGGGTGGAGTATTTCGACTTTTATCTTGTTCACAACGTCTGCGAAAAGAATATAGACGCCTACCTCGACGACGAAAAGTACGGCACGGTCAGCTATCTTTTAAAACAGAAGCAAAACGGCAGAATAAAGCACCTCGGCTTTTCGGGTCACGGCGAGTACGGCGTTTTAAAGCGCTTCCTCGAAAAATACGGCAAGTATATGGAATTCGGTCAGTTGCAGATTAACTACCTCGACTGGACTTTCCAAGGCGCGAAGGAAAAGATGGAGCTTTTCAAAAGCTACAACATCCCCGTGTGGGTAATGGAGCCCCTGCGCGGCGGCAAGCTTGCCACCCTTGCAAAGGAGTACGAAGATACCTTGAAAAAACTCCGTCCCGACGAGGGGATACCTGCGTGGGCGTTCCGCTTTTTGCAGAGCCTGCCCGAAGTCACCGTAATTTTATCGGGCATGAGCGATATGGCGCAGGTGGAGGACAACTTAAACACCTTCAAATATGACAAGCCATTAAATAGAGAGGAAATGACTGCTCTTTTGGGAATTGCCGACAGTATAATTAGAAGTAACTCTCTTCCCTGCACGGCTTGCCGCTACTGCACTACGCACTGCCCCAAAGAGCTTGAAATTCCGGAAATTATCAGGCTGTACAACGAGCACTGCTCCTCGCGCGACGGATTTATTGCGCCGATGGTGTTCGACACCTATACAAAGGAAAAGCTTCCTTCCGCCTGCATAGGCTGTAAAAGCTGTGAAAAGGTCTGCCCGCAGAACATAAAAATTTCCGATATGATGAAGGACTTCTCAAAAAGACTGCGGTAAAAATTAAATTATATATACAATTTACAGCTTTAAGCGGTCGCACCATAGCGGCCGCTTTTGCTTATTTTTGAATTTTGCATAAATGTAAAAAATTTCATTTTTAGTTAAAATTTATAATTATACAGAAAAAAAATTATTAAAAAATAAGAAAAATTATACAGTTTTGGCTTAATTTTTATTCGTAAACCTATTGACAATATACATTTTTTGTGATAAAATAAACAAACCAATAATATACAGACAGCATAGTGACGCCAAAATTTGTGCATAAATGCATAAAAATAAAATAAAGCGTCACCTTTTTTTATAATTAAGAAATTTATGCGGAAATGAAACACCCGCTTTACACAATAAAAGTTTCAAGGAGATAGTCATGAAAAAGAAAACACTACTGGCTTTCCTGCTTGCAGCCGCGTCAACGGCATCGCTTGCCGCGTTCGGCTGTACTCCTACAGGAGGTCATACGCACTCCTATAATTGGCGCTCGGATGCGGAGGGCCATTGGGAAGAATGTGTTGACGGAGACGACGCAAAGACTAAAGAGGCTCACATTGACGAGGTCAACAACGAAACGGACGCGGACGGCGCAGACGGAAAATGCGACGTTTGCGGTCGTGAAAACTATACTGTAACATTTGACGTGCAGGGTCACGGCACGGCGCCCGAAGCGCAGATTGTTTACAAAGACGGAAAGGTTACCAACCCCGGTCTTATTGCCGAGGCGGGACTTGTCTTTGGCGGCTGGTATGCCGACGCGGCTTGCACCACGGAATTCGACTTCAACGGCACAGCGATAACCGCACCCACGACCGTATATGCAAAGTGGTCGGCTACCGTAACCTTTGACGTGGGCGGTCACGGCACGGCGCCCGAGGCGCAGACCGTAAAATTGGGCGAAACGGCAGTAGAACCTGCTGAACCCGACTACGGCGCAGACGGCTACGTCTTTGACTATTGGTATGCCGATGACGAGGAAACTCCTTATGATTTCAGCACTCCCGTAACGGCGGAATTAACTCTCCACGCTTGTTGGAAAGTCGATACAAGACCCCTCGTAACCTTTAATTTGGGTACAGAGGGCAGAAATAAAACCTACGCACTTCAAAGAGTAGAAGAGGGCGGTCACGCGACCAAACCCGAAACCGACCCCGACATCGACGGTTACCTCTTTGCAGGCTGGTATACAGAGGACGGCAGTGCGGAGTTCGATTTCGAAAATACGGCAATCAACGCCGATACGAAAATCGTGGCTCACTGGACGGTTGACGAAAGAATTATGTTCAAGTTCGATATGCAGGGCCACGGCGAACAGATTCCCACTCAAAAGCTTGAAGAGGGTCAAAAGCCTACAAAACCCGCAGATCCTTCGGCTACGGGCTACACTTTCGCGGGCTGGTATACTAACCCCGAGTGCGACGGCGACGAGTACGACTTCAGTTCCGAAGTAAGCGAAAACACTACTTTATACGCTAAATGGACTGTTACAGTTACTTTCAATATGCAGGGCCACGGCACGGCACCCGAAGTGCAGAACGTCAAGGTCGGCGGACTTGTAACCAAGCCCGAAGACCCCGTATCCGAAGACCCGGATTTCGTATTCGTCGGCTGGTACAGGGACGAAGACTGCACGCAGACATTCAACTTTAATACTCAAACGATTGAATCGGCAATCACTATATATGCAAAGTGGAAGGCAATCTATCCCGAGCTTGAACTTTCTACGCCTTATCAGACTACGTTCGAAGAAAAGACCGTATTGAAGTTCAGCTTTACCGCAGAGGAAATGGGCAGATATGAATTATCTCTTTACAATCCCGCGGCACAGAAATGCTATTTCACAACCGACCTCGCCGAGGACGAAGGCGTATTCTACGGCGCAGGCTATGCCAAAGATGTGAAAGAGCTTGATTTATATGCAAATAAAACCGTAATAATAACTCTTTACCGTCCCGCAGACGGTATAGAAGACGACACAAGAGTATCGCTTTTAGTCAGTGAGATTAACAACGAAGAATTCCCTGAGGAAGGCTGGACGAGCGGAAAGTACGTAGGTAGCAAATATACGGTTGATTTTAACAAAACCGCAAAACAGGTAACCGTAAATTATTCAGACCTCGGTTCATTCGGCATCAGCTCATACCTTGGCGGTTCGTTTAATACTGCTTATTTCTCTGTAATCACAGAACAAACCGAAACGGCAACCCGGACAGATGACTATACTTTGACAGAAATCGAGCCCGGTACGCTCGTGTTGAAAGTTAAAAAATCAGGCGGCGGTACGGACACCGATACGTTGCATTACGTAGCGCCTCAGGCGGCTCTCGATATATCCGCATTTGCAGGCACTTACACTCGCGCAGGCGACGGAGTAAACTACTTCGGTTCCGGCACGATATTTGAAATAGTAGTGCACGCAAGCGGCAACAGCTATGTGAAATACGGTTCAATCAAGAACCCCGACAAGATGGAATTCATGTACGGCGAACAAGGCGGCACGTTATATGAAAAGAGCGACGGTAGCGGCTATAACGTACTCAAATTAAACAATATTATTTTAACCGCCAACCTCTCGGGCGGCAAAGTAGTCAGCGTCAACGTACAGTTAAGCGACGGTACGGGTGTATACGTCTACACGAGATCGGGCGACGCACCCAAAGAAATACCCAAGGTGCTTCCCGTAGACATGGGCGTACACTACGTAGGCAATCACTTTATGTACTATTATTCTAACGTTAATTATCATGACGTAAGTCTTGAGGGCGGTTATGTAAACCTCAGCTTAACGGGATACAACTCGGAAACGGACAGATACATCGCTACTGCTTCTTATTATAACGAAAACTATGACCAAGTAACGTTAAATTTGGAAGTCGGTGTGTCGGGTTCGGAAGGCAACTACACGATAGTAATATATAAGGACAATACACTTTACGATACGCTTAATCCCTTGGTATTCGTCAATTTGCCCACCGAAACTCAAGAATTTACGTTGCAGACTTCAATGTTTGTCTTTGGCCAATACTACTATTTCAAAGCAGCCGCAGGCGGGACTTATTCGATTAGCTTAAGTACCGACGAAAGCTACAATGACGGCGATTTCTATTTCGGTCCCGATGATAATGATGAATATAATAAGTCTATTCATATTCACGCCTCCGATGTTGACCCCGGCACTATAGCGAGCTTCGATTACTGCGCGTGGGGCAGTCTTTCGGACGGAGACCAATTCAAGGTCAAGACGAACGATATAGTTATTCTGCATATAGGAAACAGAATAACCAAAGTTCCCGCAACTATTAAGATAAAGTTCGAGAAACAACAATCCAAACCCGGCGAGACGGAAGAAACCGCTTTTGATATGAACGCAGAAGGCGGCAGCAAAACGTTCGTTGCAAGCTCCGGCGAAACTTACTACGCAAAGTTTACCGCTACCGAAGCAGGAACCTACAAATTCAGATTCAGCAATGATATGTACGGTGATACGGTCTACACAAACGCAATGATAATCAAAGGCTTGATATACGGCTATCATCCCGATGAGTGGACCTGGTATTATGCAGGCGAGCCCGAGTATGGCGAAATTTCTGTAATAAGGGATGGTGAAGAACACGCAGCCGTGGTTGAGTTGGAGGCAGGAGAAACTATTATAATAGAACTCCTCACCGGCGGATGGGCATATGACGCGGATTTCACATTCGAAGTATTTAAATAAGGCATAAACCGAACAATATAACAAAAGTGCTGGCTATTCCGCAAAAATTGCGGAATAGCCGTGTGCACTTTTAAAAGAGAAGTAAAAATGGACGCGAATTTTAAAAAATTCAAGAAAAAAGTATGGCTTGAAATACTTATAAAGTGTATAAGCTTCGGACTTGCGGCGGCATTTTTGGCGGTCGACGCAGTATTTGTGCCCTGCAGACTTTTCCGAATAGACCTTCTTTTACTATATTACATTTTAATAGGTCTGGGCGGGTTTATTCTCGGCGCTTTGGTAGCCTTTCTCATATTCCGAACCAACGACAAAAAAATCGCAATGCGGTTGGACAGAGAGCTTGGGTTATACGCAAGGGTGCAAACGGCTTACGAATACGGCGGACAGGATAGCGACATACTCGATTTACAGCGAGCGGACGCGTCCGCCGCGCTCGGCGGTATTTCCGTGAAATCGCTGCGGTTTGCCAATATAGCGGCGCTTATTTTAAGCGGTGTAATAGCGGCAGTGGGAATTGCGGCTTTGCCAGTGACGGCAAGTGTCCTGCCCGCGATATTCGTTCCCAAGAGCGATGAGCCCCCCGAAGAGCCTCCGCGCGACGTAACCGAGTGGGAGTGGGCGGCGCTGGACGACCTCATCGAGTACGTGCGCACCACAAAAAAGGCGGACGCGGTGGTCAAGACGGGTATGCTCTTACAGCTTGAAAGTTTAAAGGGCGCTCTTTTAAACGGCGTTTCAAACAGCAGTCTTTCGGCATTTGTCGAAAACACCGTGGCAAATATTCACAACGTCGTCAAAGACGCAAACGACAGAGGAATTTCAGAGGAACAGAAGGGTTTGAATACCGAGGACGAGACTTACGTAATTAACAAGCTCTACGAGATATTCAATATAAGACCTGTCGGGGACAACGACGGGGACGACACCCCTGGCAGCGAAAATAAGCCCCCTCAAGACGACCCCGGTAAAAATCCCGATGATAACCCCGGCGGAGAGATTGTCGGAAACAACGTTCCGTTCTTCGACCCCGAAACGGGATACACTACGGCAAGTAACAGCGCCGTACGCGACAAGTACTACGAGATAGTCGAAAGAGCGTTCGAAGAAGGCACGATATCTCGGGAAGAGTGGGAGTATATAATGGCTACCTACTTCGCGGATTTAAATAAAAATGAAGAAAATCAGTAGAAAATTAAGAGGTTAAAATAATGGACAATAAGGCACAGGTTGAAAATTTCAGCCGTTCGGTTGCAAAAATCAAAGAAGAAATCAAAAAAGACCTTGTCGGACAGGAAGATATTGTCAACAACGTTATAATTGCAATTATAGCGGGCGGCAACGTGCTTTTGGAGGGTGTTCCCGGCGTCGGCAAGACCAGACTCGTGCGTACGCTCGGCAAGGCGCTCAAGCTTCCTTTCTCGCGTATTCAGTTTACGCCCGACTTGATGCCCTCGGACGTCACGGGCACGAACGTTATCGAAAAGGACGCCTCGGGCAAGATGAATACCGTCTTCCAGCGCGGACCCATATTTGCAAATCTCGTTTTGGCGGACGAAATCAACCGTGCAACTCCCAAAACGCAGTCCTCGATGCTTGAGGTTATGCAAGAGCACAAGGTTACGGTAGGTAAGGAGACTTACAAGCTCTCCGAACCCTTCTTCGTACTCGCTACGCAGAACCCCATAGAGCAGGACGGTACCTACCCTCTGCCCGAAGCGCAGATGGACCGCTTTATGTTCAAACTGCTTGTCGGCTTTCCCACCGTCGAAGAGCTTGCCGACATAGTAAATATGACGCAGATAACCATGGACGAAACGGCAAACGCAGTCGTTGACGGACCTGCTATTCTTGCCATGCGCGAGCTGGCAAAGAACGTTCCCGTCGTTCCCGACGTTTTATACTACGCAATGCGCCTCGTCACGCGCACCCATCCCGAGCTCCCCGATAGCGGCGAAACGGCTAAAAAGTACGTAAAATACGGCTGTTCGCCCCGTGCGGGTCAGGCGCTCATTACGGCGGCTAAAGTCCGCGCGCTCATCGACGGCAGATTTAACGTATCCTACGAGGATATCGACGCACTCGCATACCCCGTTCTGCGCCACAGAATGAAGGTAAACTATACGGCAATCAACGAAAGACTTACGGTTGACGACATAATAACAAAGCTCATTGCGGAAAACGCAAAGGAAAAGGGTTCGGGCAAGCTCGACAAAAAACCCGCACCCAAGACGGCGGAGCCCGCAGGCACGGACACAGCCTTTACCGTCGAGGATTGGAAAAAGCAAAAGGCGGAAGAGGCAGGCGGAATAAAGTCGGGCGAACTTCATAAATCCGCTGCACCAGCGGAGGATAAACCTGCTGAAGAGGCGCCCTCGGCGGACGACGAAAAGGAAGGCAAAAAGGAAAAGAAAAAGCTTTTCGGCAAAAAATAGTTTATAAATTTAAAACACAAAAAGGCAGCAAATGGGCAATCTCGCAATCAACGAAGCGTTTTTGCAGCGCGTGGAAACGTTGCAGACGATTCTCAAAAAAAATATAGCCGGTCTATTCGGAGGTAATCATAAGAGCAAGACGTACGGTTCGTCGTGCGAATTTGTCGATTACAGAAATTATATGGCCGGCGACGACATTACCAAGATTGACTGGAACGCCTACGCCCGTTCGGAGAATTTGTATTTAAAGCTTTACCTCGACGAAAGACAGCTTCACACAAGAATTTATATAGACGTAAGTCAGTCTATGGCATACGGCGACGGCAAAAAGGCGGAGATGGCTTTACAGATGGCGGCAACGCTTGCCTATCTTTCGATATGCGAGCTTGACAGGGTTTCGATTTTCACAATCCGCGGAAGCGAGGTAACGGAGGTAATTTCCGCCATTTCGGGCAGGGAGAGATACTTTGCCGAGATAATGAAGTTAAACGATATAGAGTTCGACGGCGAGTGTTTCATAACCGAGGGAATACTTCCCTCGAAGGTAGGCTACGGCGACGGACTTTCGGTAATTATTTCCGACTTTTTGACGCACAGCGACTACGAAAGCGCCATAGACTACCTTGCGGACAAAAAGCGCGACCTTCTCTGCGTGCAGGTGTTGACCTCCGAAGAGATAAATCCCAAGGTGCGCGGCAAGAACATATTCTACGATAGCGAAAATCCTAACAGAAGCTATCGCAAAAACATCAACAGAGATATCATCAAAGCGTACCGCGAAGCGGTGCAGTTCGTGCAGAACAGGCTGCGCAGCTATTGCAACGCGCGCGATGCGGAATATATGCTCGTTCAGGACGACAAGCCCTTAAACGAGGTATTTTTTGAACAGCTTACACAGCTGGGGGTGCTTAAATGAGTTTTTATTTTCCTCTCGGCTTGCTCGGACTTATCGGCATACCTGTTCTGATTTTAATTTATATAATAAAGTCCAAATACACCGAACAGACCATAGGTTCCACCTACCTTTGGGAGATTAGCGAACAGTTCCTTAAAAAGAGAAAGCCCATATCGAAGCTGACGGGTATAATAACCCTCATTTTGCAGATTTTGGCTGTGGCGGCGTCGTCGCTTCTCATTGCGCACCCCGTATTTATTGTACCCAAGTCGGCAAACGACATCTATTTCATACTCGACGGTTCGGCAAGTATGAATATTCAGCAGGGCGGCTCTACCCGCTTTAAAAGGGCGCAGGACGAAATAAATTCGATTATAGACAAATCCCTCGGCGGAAGCTCGTACACGCTCGTTTTCGTGCGCGATACGGCGGACGTTACTTTCGAGGGGATTACGGACAAAGAGCAGGCAAAAACAAACGTCAAAAACCTCATCGCAGGCTGGAGCAGCGGCGAATGTACTTTGGCTATGGATATTGCGCAGAATTATTTCGATGCAAACGACTCCGCGGTTATATATCTTATTTCGGACAAATTCTACGAAGTGAGAAATATGACCCTTATAGACGTGTCTGCAAACGAGGGTAACTATGCGCTGAATTGCAAGCCCTTGGATAATAGCGGGACGGTAAAGGGCAGTGTTGTTTCGTATAAGTCGGACGCTACTTTGAATATAGAATTCTCGTATAACTATTCGCGCGACAGCGAATACGAAAAGGTTGAAGAAGTTCAAAAACAGGTCACAAAGGGAGAGGCTGCCGAATTTGAGTTCGAGGCGGCAATGACCTATTACAGTGTGCGCGTACGCATAACCAACGGCGACGCCCTTTCGGCAGACAACACGGTCATTCTCTATAAGCAGGCTGCCGCGCAGTCGAGAAACGTCGTCATAGTCAGCGAATCAAACGACACTCTGTACATTAGAAACGCAATAATCGACGCGGGCGGAGTTGCTCGGGAGAACGTCACCCTGATTTCGCCGACGCAATACGCCGACAGACAGGCAAACGGCAATCTTGACAGAGCCGAACTGTACGTATTCAACGGCTATTCGCCCGCAACCCTTCCCACGAACGCGGCTATCTGGCTCATTGACGGTATAGACGGCACGAACACGCAGACGGGCGTAACGTTTAAGGATTACGAAGAGCCCAACGACACGGAAGGACCGGGCAGCTACTACGTTCCTCAATATGTAATTCCGTCGAGCAATCAGGGTAAAAAGCTTATGGAAAACGTTATCCAGCGCGAGGTTGCCGTGCGCAAGTACGCCGTTTACAGCGCACCCCGCTTCACGACCATTCTGAAGGTGGGTAACAATCCTTTAATAACGGTAGGTTTGAACAAGAACAACGACAGACAGGTAGTGTTTGCTTTTAAAATAGGCGACTCCAACTTCGGTATGTTGGAGGATTTCCTTATTCTTACGAAAAACCTTATGAACTATTCGTTGCCGTCCGTAATAGACGAAACAGTCTACACGTGCGGCGACGTTATGAACGTAAACGTAGTTCCCAACTGTGAGAGCATAGTCGTAACCTCTCCGTCCGGGACGGACACGACCCTCGACACCTACGGCGCCGATTCGTGTCAGGTTAAATTGACCGAAACGGGAACTTATACTTTGAGAGTAAAGCGCGCGGACAAGGAAGAGGAAATTTTAAGTCTGTTTTCGTGCGTGCCTCAATCAGAGAGCGGCTCCGAAGGCGGCGGCGCGCTTTCTTTGGTCGGGGATTTGAAATCCGAATATTCAGACGGATTTTATGATGACCTGCTGGCATTTTTCATCTTTATAGGTCTTTTATTGCTGGCGGACTGGGGGATATACTGCTATGAGCAACATCAGCTTCGATAACCCTTGGTTACTTTTAATTGCAATTCCGATTTTGGCGGCTATTTTGGTGCCTTTCTTTATCACGGTAAAAAAGGACAACGCCAATTCCCATAACATTGCGTCGGTGTGTCTGCACGTGATAATTGCACTGTGCATTACGCTTGCTGTAAGCGGTATGACTTTCGAAGCCGTAATAACCGACACGCAGGTCTACGTGCTTGCCGACGTTTCCTATTCGGCAAGCCACAATATCGACGAAGTACAGTCAAACGTTGCAAAGGTTGCGGGCAAGCTTCCGAGAAACTCGAAGATGAGCGTAATAGTTTTCGGCAGAGATTATCTGCGCGTCTCCGATTTGGGCGAAAAGGTTCCCAATATACGCTCCGCGGCGGAAAAGATTGACAGGAGCGCAACGGATATAGGTGCGGTTCTCCGCTATGCGGGCAATCTCTTCGACGACGGCGTAATCAAGCGGATAATAGTAATAACCGACGGCGTTGAAACAGTATCTTCCAACAATATAGTAACGGTCGTAAGCGCATTGCAGGATAGCGGCGTCTATATCGACGCGGTATTTATAGACGACAACATCTCCGACGAAGTAAAGGAGGTTCAGCTCGACGCTGTGGAGGCAACGTCATCCGTCTATCTCGGCAGGGACGAAGCCGTGAACGTGCTTATAAGGGCAAACTGCGGCAAGGACAGCAGCGGCAGAGCGATTGAAAGCGTAAACGGTTACGTCAGCCTGTATCAGAACGGCGACCGCATAAAGAGGCAGGCGGAGAGGTTCTACAACGGACTCAACGCCGTGACGATACCCCTGCCTACCGATAAAACGGGCGCTTTCAACTACGAAGTGCGCGTTGAAACGGAACATGCCGACGGCGATACTTCACCCTACAACAACGTGGGCTATTTTACACAGAAAATTGCCGACGAGCGCAAGGTGCTGTTCATAGGCGGCTCAAACGACGATATTGTAGCCGGCAGAAAAATTTACGGCAACGACGACGTGGATTACGTCACGGAAATGCCCAAAATTCCTCTCGCGGTTGAAGATATGTGCGGTTACGACGAGATTGTATTAAGTAATTTCGACGTGCGTACAATCCGCGCAAACGATATGTTTATGACGAGCTTGGAAAGTCTTGTCAACGACTACGGCAAAACTCTTACGACGTACGGCAATACTTATATTCAAGAGGACGACCCCGAACAGCTCAATTCGCCTTTAAAGAGGCTCTCTGGGCTGCTTCCCGTACGCGTTGGCAATTTCGACCAGGATAAGAGGCTCGTTGCCATCGTTCTCGACGTTTCGATAAGTATGAATTTCAGCGACAGATTAGCCGTCGCAAAGAGAGCGGCAATAGAGCTTATAAATATTCTCAACAACACAGATACTGTAATGGTAATAGGCTTTTCGGGCGTAATAGAGGAGTTCCAGCCGGCGGTTCAGCTGACGGCAAGAAAAGTCGTTATCGAAAAAATTGAGGAAAAGACAGTGGAAAATCACACGAGCCTTAGCGGAGCCTTAAAAGCAACTCACGAGATGATGCCCACGCGTTTCCACGACAAGCAGGTAATAGTTATAACGGACGGACTGCTTACAGGTTCAAGCGATTTATCTGCGGCAAATGCCGAAATAAAGGCGATGACAGACGAGGGAATAGTCGTTTCCGCACTCGGAATTTATCCCTCCGCGTCAGACAGTGCAAACATTAAAAAGATAATAGAAGACAACGCAACGAGCGAAGACGCGTTCTACAAACCCATAGAGAACGAGAAGCAGGTTGACGTCATATTCAGACAGTTGAGCGAACAGACTCAACAGGTGCGTATCGACGAAACGGGCGTGGTGTACGACGTAACATTGCTCCGTCCCGACGACGAGGTTGCGGCGGGAGTCGGCAACTTGGGCTATATAGACGGCTTCTGGTACAATGCGGCAAAGACGCAGGCAACTACCGTGCTCTCCGCAAAATATTGGCGCGACAAAGTAACTTCGTTCGATATTCCGATTTACGCGTATTGGAGCGGAGGCGGAAAGGGCAAAGTCGTTTCTTTCCTCTCGGATATCGCCTCCGATTGGGCGAAAGATTGGTTTAACGATGAAAACGGACGGCAATTCCTTTCCAATATACCCGACGCAAGCCTGCCGAACGAGCGTATAACAACCCCCTTCCTCATAGAAGTGGAGGGCTCGGGCAGCGCTACTACCTTTAACGTGCAGGTACCGAATACTATGATAGGCGGTTCGTCCTTTACGGCAATGTTGACAGACCCCGACGGATTGATTACGGAAAGAGCGCTCGCTTATGCTTCGGGCTTGTATTTTGTAACCTTCCAGACGGACGCTCCCGGTACGTATTCTCTGCACCTTACCTATGAGAGGAACGGTATTAAATTCGAAACGGATGCAGACTTTGCGATTGCTTATTATGCAGAATACGACAGCTTTACATCATACACAAGTTCGTATCTGTACAGGCTAAAGAGCGAAAACGGCAAAATCCTCGACCTCGACAATATAAGGACGCTTGAAAACAGCGATTCCGAGTATACTTCTTATACGTTCAGCTTCACGATGCCGCTTATGATAGCTATAGCCTTGCTGCTCGTCATAGATATAATAATAAGACAGTTGAGATGGCAGGACGTCAAGTCATTCTTCTCGGGAATTTTCAGGAGGCGCAGTAAATGAAAAAGAAATTGATAACTTTATTTATTTGTTTCCTGTGCTTTGTTACGGTTCTTTCGGGTTGCAATCTCGGCAGTTATATTGTAAACAACAAGGACAAGGGCGGAAGCACGGTAACTCCAGGCGATTCAAATGACCCCGACGACCCCGATATTCCTCCCGTCGTGAGCTATGACTACACGGTAACCGTGTACTATAACAATTTACCGTTCAAGCCGGGCAACAACGATATAACGGCAGTGTGGCGCAATTCCGAAAGTATAATAAGAGCTCCTCTCGGCACAGACGGAAAAGCCAACGCAGGCGTACTTTACGGCGATTACAACGTATATCTCGAAGGTCTGCCCTCGACATATACCTATAACCCCGGTGCGTATAAGGCAACGGACGACGAACGCAACGTCACTATTTTGCTTACGGATATAAAGAAACCCGAAAGCGGCGACGGCTCGGGAATGTTTGTTGACACCGGTTGTTACGTTGTTCACGACGACGGAACCTACCGTGCGGAAATTGAATACGAGGGGCAGGAGCTTTTTTACGAGTATACGCCAACCTCGTCTGGCTGGTATAAAATCGAGTCGTGGGTAAATGTGTTCGAGGACACCGTAGACCCCGTTTTGCAGAGATACGGCGGCACATTCGCTAACAAATGGCCCGCTGAACTGTACGAAGACGGCGGTTTTGCCTTGGACGGGGGTTACACCAAGAACTTCCGTTACGACGTTCAGGTCGGCGAAACTTACGTGGGCAACGCATTTACGTTTAAAATATCTGCAACAAGCAAACTTTCCGAGTACCCCGTGTACGTGGATTTCGCCATAGGCTATATAGGCAAATATAAGAGCAGTGAAGAGGACGTAAGAATTATCCGCGCAAAAGAGGCAAAGGTAAAAGCCTTGGAGCCTCAGGAGGGCGAAACCTTCGTGTGGGCGGATTGGGACCCTTTTGCGAAGGAACCTGATAAAGCCTACACTTGGACCTTCGACGCGAGCAATTTTAAATATAACGAGGAAACGGGCTTCTACCATCATTACAGTATGGAATTATACGGTGAAGGAAAGTACGGCACATACGACTACGGCAAGGGCTACGGCCCCATATTGCTCTGCTCGATTAAAAATCCCATACAGTCCTGTTCGTTAATTCCCACGCTATATGACGCGAACGCCGTTGCAACACCTTTCGGCTTGGTCAATTATCTTTTGATATACAACGTTTGGCTTGAAGCCGAGCAGGCGTACGTAACCCACGACTATCAGGAATTTATCCGTACGGACTACGGAAATAAGTGCAATTCGGAAGGTTACTGTTACGTAACCCCCGAGCTTAGAGATTATCTGCAGCTGTTTGCCGAGGAAAACGGGCTGTGGACGGACGGTGTAAACGAGGATACGGAAAACAGCACCACTCCCGAATTGAAAGGCTATCATGCAAATCAGGATTCGCTCTGGCTGTTTGCCTGTGGATTTTACAAGAAAAACGAGGATAAAAATGAACAAGAAAATTCGTAGTATCTTAATAGTTCTGCTTGCGGTTGTAACGGTCGTATTTACGGCGCTCGGCATTGCCGCTTGCAACAGTGTCAAGCTCAAAGGACTGAAAATAGAAAACGAAAGAACGGAATTTAAGGTCGGCGACGAGTTCGAGGTCGGCGAGGACTTTACCGTGTACGCACTGTACAGTGACGGCAGTGAAAAGGACGTCACCCAAGAGGTGGAGTTCAGATATGAAGCGGGCTTCGATATGAACGTTGCCGGCGACTATCAGATTACGGTAATCTGGGGCGGAAAGAGAGAGATATATACAATCTACGTCAACGCTTTCGATAACGTTCTCAAAAAGATAGAGTTGAATACCCAAAACGTCAAAAAAGAGTACGATTTGGGCGACAGTTTGGACCTTACGGGACTGGAAATAACCTGTACCTACGAAAACGCGCAGGGCAACCCCGTCGTTTCCAAAACCACAAGTCTTAAAAACTTTACCGTTACGATAGTAAGTGACAGCGGCACCGCCGTGACGGACGTTTTGGACGAGCTCGGCAATTTTACCGTAACGATTTCCCAAGGGAACATAAAAGATTCCTTCAAAGTCAGTGCGACGAGAGTTAATATTTCCACCGTTCAGGGAGCGATTGCCGCAGGCAAGGCGTTCAGCGGCAACGTCGTATCCGGCAGACATATCATTAAAAACGCACAGCCGGCGGCGGCAAGTCCGACGGAGAAAGTCTCTTTGGACTACACTTATGAATTCGGTGTGAACTATACCTATATCAAGGAATCGGCAGATTCTCAAAACGAATATCACTTCAGTATAGACGAAAAGGGAACGTTCTGCGTACAGTTCTCATACGGAGAAATGGTTCCGAACCCCGAAGTAAATGCGGAAATGATGAACGGTACGCCCTATCATCTGTGGTATCACAGAGTGCGCCCTTACGGCGTGGAAAATGTGCTTAACACCCTCTACGCCGCAGCCAAGGAGTGCACCAATAAGGACCTTAAAGAGACGGCAGACGAGGCAAGCAAAACTTATACGTTTTCTTTCTCGGGACTTGTGTTTACTTCCAATGCAAACGACTATTACGAAACGCAAGTAACGTTTACCTTGGGCGACGATTACAGCATTAAGCACGCCGAATACGTTCAGAAATATTGGGAAGGCACTGTCGATTCCCACACGTTTACGACGGACAGTAACGGCTATACCACGCCCATAGGCAACTATAACGAACTTGACAGAGAGACGGTGGATCAGGTGTCTGGCGAAAGAACAAAGACAAACCCCTACACGCGTGATATGTTTATAATACAGTCGTACGATTTGACCCACGACGGACGCAGTCTCGGCGACGAAGGCGTTATCGATTACACTATGGGTCAGAATCCCAATAACACGTTGACAATCCATATTGACAACATGTTTCCTGAGACGGCGAACTTCACACAGGATCCTATGTATTTCAATTATCCGGGCAACTTCGGCGGGGATGTGGACAGCGGTACAATGCTCTACACGGACGGTTATTTTATTTTCCGTACAGGCAAACTAATTGTCGTCCAGCTGTTAAACGGCGGCGTATGGACGTTGATATTGAAAACCTCGCATACCTATAAGACCGTAACATTCAACGTTACGGGCATAGCGCCCACGTCAATGACGGCACAGCTCTATAATACTACGACCAACAGGTTCTACGAAGCCAACCAAAAGGCGACGGGAATAGGCGGAAGCGTCTACTTCAGAGGGGCTGTAAACCAATACGCAAACGAAGCGCAGACCGCTCAAATAACTTCGGGCAATTCCGATTATGCAACCGTAGAAGAAACAACCGTAAACGGCTTAAAGTGCTTCAAGTTCAGCGCAACAACGAGCGGAACGTATACCGTTACCGTAACGTCCGCGGCGGATTCGTCGGTTAAATGCACCTTTACCTTTACGGTAAGCGAGATGCCCGACTATGACAGCATTTTAAGCGGAAAATATACGGTTACCGACTACGACGGCAATATCTACATCTTCGAGTTTACTCCCTCGGGTACGGGAGAGGCGGCAAACGGAACGCTGGTCGTAACCCAAACTCCCACCACGGAGGACGGCGAGCCCATTTTAGAACAGGCACAGATGCAGACCCTGACGTACAGCATCAGCCTCGATGATCTTTCAATCGTGCTCACTTCGGTATCGGGAACCAACCTCGGTATTTCGCTCGGCATAGACGAACAAAACCGTCTTGTGCTTGAAGACAAATACTCCATAACCTACGTTTTGACAAGAGCAAACTAAACCGATATTAAAACGCCCCGAGCCGTACGGCTCGGGGCGTTTTTAATTGCGCAGAATAGATGAGTATTTTTGTGAACTGTTTAAGATGATTAACGGCACAAGCAGAATCACGCTTCTGCGCCGGTGCACCCAATTTGCGAATACTTTCGCCTCAGTGGAAGTGAATGTCCGCAATTAAGTAATTGTTTGCCCTTAAAGATTGCGGGCAGAGAAACTTAGTTTCTCAAACTCACGAAAAATACACATCGCAGAATAGATGAGTATTTTTGTGAACTCAGTGTAAGAAAAATTTTACGAGTTTTTGATAGAACTTTTTGTAGGGCCGGTAGCGCATGGGCAAATCTATCCAATTCTTTTTGTCAACTATACTCTTGTAGTGGGAAAAGGTATCAAATCCCGCCTTGCCGTGGTAGGCGCCAATACCGCTCTCTTTAAAGCCGCCGAACGGCATATCGGAAGTGGCGAGATGAATAACCACATCGTTCACGCACCCACCGCCGAAGCCGAGAGTTTTGGTAAACAGTTTTATCCTCTTTTTGTTCGTAGAGAATACGTAAAGTGCAAGGGGCGCATCGTGCGAAGATACCTGCTCTAAAACCTCGTTTTCGGTTTTATATGTCATAACAGGGAGCAGGGGTCCGAAAATTTCCTCCTGCATAACCGCGTCTGCATAAGTTATGTTATCGAGCACGGTCGGCTCTATTTTCAGCCCCTCGGCGTTGCACTTTCCACCGTGAACAATCTTGTTTTCGTCGATAAGATTTAAAAGTCTGTCGTAGTGCTTTCGGTTGATAATCTTGCCGTATGTTTCATTTTCCAAGGGATTTTCGCCGAACTGCTTTACAATCTGTTTTTTAATTTCCGCAAGCAGCCTGTCGTGTATTTTTTCCGAACACAGAATATAGTCGGGCGCGACGCAGGTCTGACCGAGGTTCAAAAACTTGCCCCATACGATGCGTTTTGCCGCGAGGGGAATATTAGCCGTCTCGTCAACTATGCAGGGGCTCTTGCCGCCCAGCTCCAAAGTCACGGAGGTCAAGTTTTTCGCGGCGCTCTCGTATACAAGCTGCCCCACACGCTTGCTTCCCGTAAAGAATACATAGTCGAACTTAATATTCATAAGCGCGGTGTTAATCTGCGCTCCGCCGAAAAATACGCTTACGTATTCGGGCGCGAACACGCCGTCCAAAACCTTTTTTATAGCCTCGTTTGTGTTGGGGGAGTATGCGCTCAATTTCAAAACTACGGTGTTGCCCGCCGCGACCGCCTCCAAGAGAGGGTCTATGGAGAGCAGGAAAGGGTAGTTCCACGGGTTCATTATAAGCACCGTACCGTAGGGGCAGGGCAGGCGGTAGCTCTTGGATGAGTACTGCGCAAGGGGCGTTTTGACCCTCTTGGGTTTGGAATATTTCTTTATATGCTTAATCATATGCGAAAGCTCGCTTAAAACCAAGCCCGTTTCGCACATATAGCTCTCGCTTTCGCTCTTGCCCAAATCCTTTTTCAAGCCCTCGTGAATTGTGCCGAGGTTTTCCTTTATAGCAACGTAAAGTTTTTTAAGGTGTTTCAGGCGGAATTTTAAATCCAGAGTTGCTCCGCTTTTGAAAAACCCGCGTTGTTTTTCAACTATTGCATTTATTTCAGACTGTTCCATTTAAATTACCTACCTTTCTGTATAGTTCTTTAAGCTGTGCGCGGCTGTAAAGTACGGGAACGGGATAGAGGGGGTTGGCTTCCTTCTCGGCATAGCCCGAAAGCGCGTCTAAATCCTCTTCTTTTACTGTCAGAGTTTTGGGGATATCAAACTTTCCGTTCATTTCCCTTATTTTATCTAAAATAATCTTTGCACCGTCCGAGTATGCTGTATTTTTATCCGCAAGGTTGCAGTAAACTGCAATTTTCCACAGTTTTTTATAAATTGACTTTCCGTAGCTCTCCAGAACTATGGGGAGAATTACGGCATTTGCAAGCCCGTGCGGGGTGTTGTATTTTCCGCCCAGCGCGTGCGCAAGAGCATGAACGTAGCCCACGTAAGATTTGGAAAATGCTCTGCCCGCCTTGTGAGAGGCAACAAGCATATTCTTTCTCGCCTCGCGCGTGCCCTCAAAGTATGAAATCTCGAGATTTTCAAATATGAGTTTGATTGCTTCAAGTGCGTCTGCTCTCGTGCCCTTGTTTCCGCTTCTGCCTATAAACGCCTCAACCGCGTGGGTAAGAGCGTCCATGCCCGTAGTGGCAACGACGGGCTTCGGAAGAGTCATAGTGACCTCTTCGTCGAGCACGGCGTAGGAAGGGATAAGGGGGAAGTCGTTAATTGCATACTTGTGGCGGGTTTGGCTGTCCACGATAACTGCGGCAAGCGTAGTTTCACTGCCCGTTCCCGCGGTAGTGGGAATTGCAACGAGCATGGGAATTTTCTTTCCGACTTTTAAAATGCCTTTAAGCTTATTCAGCGTTTTCTTGGGCTTTGCAACGAGCGCGCCGACCCCTTTCGCGCAGTCCATGGGCGAGCCGCCGCCGAACGCAATAAGGCAGTCACAGCCGCTGTCTTTATACAGCTTCAGTGCGTCAGCCACGTTGTCCGTGGTGGGGTTTGCAACCACCTCGTCAAAGACGGAATAACTTATATTTTCTTCAATCAGCTTCTCTTCGAGTGGAAGAGTGAGAGCTAAACTTCTGATCGTCTTATCGGTCACGATAAGGGGCTTAGTTTTGCCGTTTTGTTTGAGCACGGCGGGAACTTCAACTATTTTGTTGATAATTTTCGGGTCTTTGTATGGGAGCAGGGGGAGTGCAATTTTAAACACGCCCTGAAAAATTCTGCAATATAATCTTTTAAACGGGTTCAACTTTTTAACTTTTTCCATTTGTTTTCTCACTTAAATCTACATAATATTTTTCAAGATTGCCGGCTATCGAATGCAGAGCCCTGTAAAACGCTTCGCGCTCGTCCTCCGACAAATCCTTTCCGCCTGCCGCAACCGCGGCGGCGGCCTTTTCGGCAATAAATTCGGCAATTTTTTTACCCTCTTCGGCAAGTCGTATAACCGAGTTATAGCCCGTTGTATATTCAACGTATCCCTTTTCACGCAACAAATCGAGCGCGCGCGAAATTGCCGCCTTGTCCTCCAAAGTAAGCTTGCAAAGCTCGCTTGCGGTAAGCCCCGAGGGGCTTTCGCTCAAACAGTGCAGACACATAACGTGTATAGCTTTAAGATTGTATCCGCTCATTTCATACAGCTTGATTTTTTGTATCAGTTTGTTCAGTTTCAATATGGTAATAGTAAAATTTTCAAATCTCTTTTTCATAATTACTCCCGATTTTCTCGTTGATTTGTCAACATCTTCAATTATATTTAATTAAATTTACTTTGTCAACAAATTTCAAAATAAAAATATCCCCGCGCCATTCTGCGCGGGGGTTGTGTTATTGATTTGAATAGCGGAGTGCCCGATAAAGCGGCAAGTTATTTGCGTGAATTAAGCACCTGTTCAAACAGTACTCCGTAGAAATGCTCCTTGGGGGTAGCTCTTAAGCAGTCGGCAACGAATTTAGCAGCCTCGTTGCAGGAGTTGTGCGCACCCTTGCCCGAGAGATAGTTAGCCGTAAATACCGAGGCGAAGATATCCCCCGTGCCGTGCATTTTCATAGGCAGGAACTCGTGCAATAAAACCTCGCCTTGCTTTTTGCCGTAGATGACTTCGCCTATATCCTTTCCCAGCTCGCAGCCGGTAATAATTATCTTTGCCTTCGTCATTTTTGCAAGCTTTTCTTCAAGTTTTCCCACGAAAGCCAAATCGTAATTTTCTTCGTACGGAGTACCCGTAAGATAGCACGCTTCGGTAACGTTGGGCAGAATAATATCTGCGTATGCAATCAGCTTGCCCATTTCGGCGGCGTAGTTTTCGTCAAAGCCGGGGTAGAGCTTGCCGTTATCGCCCATAACGGGGTCTATGATAACCAAAGCGCCCTCGGCGGAAAATCTTTTAAAGCACTCCTTGGCAATTTCCATAAGCTCCTTTTTGCCGAGATACCCCAAAAGGAAGGCGTCAAACTTTAAATTATTGTTTTCCCAATGTTTGAATATGTTGGGAATTTCGTTCGTCAAATCGAGATAGCTCCAGCTTTTGAACATTGTATGGTTGGAGAGTACCGCGGTGGGGAGTACACTCGTTTCAATGCCGTACGCCGAGAGTATGGGCAGAGCCACCGTCAAAGAGCACTGCCCCACGCATGACAAATCCTGCATAGTTAAAATTCTTCTTTCTTTCATAATCAGCCTCGTTTACTTTATTAAAATCAATTACCAGGTTATTATACAAAATAATCGGTATAATTTGCAACTTTAAAACTTGAAAAATTAGTGAAATTATGATAAAATAGCTCCGTATGAAGTTAATTCACTGTGCCGACGTGCATCTCGGCTCTAAAATGGACGTAAATCTTTCTGCCGAAGAGGCGAAGAACCGCAGAGGGGAGCTTCGCGCAAGCTTTTCGGGTCTTTTGGATTATGCCAAAAACAACGGTGTTTCGGGCGTGCTACTTTGCGGGGATATTTTCGACTCCGACCGCCCCTTCAAAAAGGACAAGGAATTTTTCTACAACGCAATCAAAAACAATCCCGAAATTACCTTTTTTTATCTTCGCGGAAATCATGACGGCGAGGAGTCCTTTACGCTGGAGCTTGAAAATTTAAAGACTTTCTCGCGCGGCATTACCACCTACGAATTTAACGGAGTCAACATTTCCGGCGTCGAGCTCGGTCAGGATAACTGCACTTCAATCTATTCCTCGTTAAACCTTGAAAAGGACAAATTAAACATCTTAATGCTTCACGGCGCCGTCGGCGACGCAAGCGGAAAGGACAGGGTAAACCTCAATAAGCTTCGCAATAAAAATATAGACTACCTCGCCCTCGGGCATATTCACTACTATAACGACGGAAAGATAGACGAGCGGGGCGTATGGGCGTATCCGGGCTGTTTGGAGGGCAGAGGCTTCGACGAGGCTGGAGAAAAGGGCTTTATTCTTTTGAATACGGAGGACAGAATAACTTTTGAGTTCGTGCCCTTTGCCAAGAGAAAAATTCATATTTTCAACGTAGATATCAGCGGTGCGACGGACGACTATTCGGCGTACAGAACAGTAAAAGACGCCGTATCCTGCAGTAAAAACGATATGGTCCGCGTCTGTCTTTCGGGCGAAATTTCCTTTGACAACGCAGACCTTGCCGAGGAAATTCAAAAGAGAATGTCGGCTGAAAACTACTACGTTTTCGATATTAAGGACAAGACCAAGAGAAAGTTCGATATTTCGGCATTGCAGGGGGATATATCCCTTCGGGGCGAGTTTATCCGCGCCGTGCTTGCCTCGGCGTACTCCGAGGACGAGAAACAGGACATAATTTCGGCAGGGCTCAAAGCCCTCGATTCGAGGGAGATTGACATATGAAGCTTTTATCCTGCCATATAGAAAATTTCGGAAAGCTTTCAAACAGGGACTATACATTTGATAAAAACCTTACCGTATTTGCGGAGGAAAACGGCGCGGGCAAGACCACGCTTGCCGCTTTTATTAAGGCAATGTTCTACGGACTTTCCTCCTTTACCGCAGCAACCAAAAAATTCAGCGACAGACAGCGCTATTACCCCTTCGGGGGCGGAAAGTTCGGCGGTAATATCACCTTTGAAAAGGGGGGAGATACCTACCGCATCGAAAGATTTTTCGATAAAAAGAGCGACACCAAGGACGAGTTTACGGTCTATAAAAACAGTGCGCCCCTGAAGTGTTCGCAAAATTTCGGCGAGGAGCTCTTTGGCTTGGACGAGGACTCCTTTACCCGCACGGCGTTTATAACCGCCTCGGATATAGACGGCGGCGCCAACTCGGACATAGGCGAAAAAATCACGGGCAGGGTGTTCTCTGCCGACGGCGCGGGGCTCAAAGAGGCAATCGACGCACTCGATGCAAAGCGCAAGAGATTAAAGGCGGCGCGCGGCAACGGCGGCGAGATTGACAGAAAGAAAGAGGAAAGGCGAAATCTTTTATACGAGATTGCCGGGCTTGAAGATACGGACATCGCCCTGACCGCAAAATATCACGACAGAAAAAAACTCGCCGGCGAGATAGCGGAGCTTGAAAAGAGGCTTGAAAAGCTGAACGAGGACAAGATACTCGCTCAAAAATGGGCCACCTATGACGGAAGTATTGCAGAGCTCAATTCAAAGAAGAAAGAGCTTGAAGAAATAACTTCCCGCTATAAAAATGGACTGCCTGCCGCCGACGAGATAAAGACTGCCGAAGAAAGGTATGCAATATTCGGCAAAAACAGCGGGGCGCTCGAAAACGTACGGTTTTTAAATGACGACAGGCTGAAAGAGCTTGAAGAAAAATTTTCTTTTGGTATGCCCGACGAGGCGGACTTTGAAAAGTGCACCTCTCTTTTGGACAGCGTATCGAAGCTCTCGGCAGAGGCGGAGCAAATTTCAGGTTCTGCGGACAGCCCAAAAGCAAAAAATCTGGACGATGTTTTCAGACACGGCTTACCGGACGAAAAGGAACTTGAAAACGCAAAGGCGGTTGCGGAAAGATACGGCGAAAACGATAAAAAACTGAAAACCTCCGCCGTAGCCCCGACCGCACCCAAGAAGAATATTACACCCCTTATCGTGGGGTCGGGCGTTTCGGCGCTTATATTGATTGCGGGAATAGCGCTTTTATTCTTCGTTCAGATTGCGGGAATAATTGCGCTCGTTCTCGGTGCGCTCGGGCTTGTATTTTCGGGAGTTTTGCTCCTGCTCCGCAAAAGCGGCGTAAGCTCCGTACAGATAAACACGGATATAATGCAGGCGCTCTCCTCGGACGAACAGCTTTTAAGGGGCTATCTCGCGCCCTACGGCTACTACTCGGACAGCGTCATCTCCTCGTTCACGCAGTTTTTATCCGACCTCGAGGAGTACAAAACTCTTTTAAAGGAGCGCGAAGAGAAGAGTGAGCTTGCAAACAGCAAGTCAAGACAAGCCGAAACCGAGGAGGAAGAGGCGTTAGCTATCTTGGAAAAATACGGATACCTCGGCGAAAACGCGCGCGCAAGCCTGAACGAGATGAGGGACGATACCGCAGAGTATAAACTGCTCCTGTCCCAGCGCGAAAGCACTGAAGAAAACAGGCAAAAATACGAGCTTGAAAACAAAGAAATTTTAGAGAGTATCACAAAGCTTTTGAACAGATACGGCTTGGAATTTTCGGGTGCGGAAGGGCTCCGTGCAATTTCGGACGATATAAAAAATTACGGGCGGCTTGAAAGGGAAGTCAGGGAAAAGGAGCAAAAGACACAAAGCTACAAAGAGGAAAACGGACTTTTCGAAAGAGCGGTTGAAAGCGCCGAGGATTTGAGCGAGGTGCGCACCCTGCTTGCCGAAAAGAGAAAGGCGTTGGGGCTTTTGGACAGTCAGATTACGGACGACGAGGCGGCTTTGGAGAGTCTGCCCGAAAAGAGGGTTAAAAAAGAGCAGCTTGACGGGCAAATCAAAAAGGATGAAGTCGCGGTCAAAATTCTTTCGGCGGCAAAGGATCTCTTGTCTTCGGCGCACCAAAAGCTTTGCGACAAGTATATTGCGCCCGTAAAGGACAGCTTTTTAAAGTACTCGGACGCAATTTTAAAGGCGCTCGGCGAAAAACTTGTAATGACTGCCGACTTCGAAGTAAGTTTCGAGTTCTCGGGCGAGATTAAAAGCCGTAAGCATTTAAGCGCGGGTCAGCTCGCCGTCTGCGGACTGTGCTTAAGGCTTGCCCTCCTCGACAATATTTTCAAGGACGAAAAGCCATTCGTCATCATGGACGACCCCTTTATCAACCTCGATAAGGACAATATGCAAAACACCGCAAAGGCGGTCAAAGAATTGACAGGTAGTGTGCAGATAATATATTTCTGCTGTCACGAAAGTCGAAAAATATAGAGGATGAATTATGAAGTACACAAATCCGGTGCTGTTATCTGACTATTCCGACCCCGACGTAATCCGCGTCGGCGACGACTTTTATATGGTTGCGTCAAGCTTCAACCACGTGCCGGGCGTGCCCGTTCTTCACTCCAAAAACCTGGTGGAGTGGGAGATAATCAACCACGTCTTAAAGGATATACCATTTCTCGGCTACGACAAGGTTAAACACGGCTGCGGAGCGTGGGCGCCCTCAATAAGATATCACGGCGGTAAATTTTACTGCCTTATCCCCTTCCCCGACGAGGGTATCTTCGTCTCGGAGGCGGTCGACCCCTACGGCGAGTGGTCGCTTCTCCGTCCCCTTGTAGAGGGCGCGGGCTACGAGGACCCCTGCCCGATATGGGCAAACGGAAAGTGCTTCGTCGTATTTGCGTTCGTGAAATCCCGCATAGGCGTAAATTCACAGCTTGCAATCTTTGAAACGGACGAGGAACTAAAGACCCCCGCAAAGAAATATACCGTAATCTACGACGGACACGACATCGCGCCCAACATAGAGGGACCCAAGCTCTACCGCAGGGGCAAATATTTCTATATTTTAGCGCCCGCAGGCGGGGTTAAAACGGGCTGGCAGGTCGCGCTCCGTTCGGAGAGAATTTACGGCCCCTACGAAACCAAGATAATTTTAACGCAGGGCGACAGCCCTATAAACGGCCCCCATCAGGGCGCGCTCATAGACCTCGACGATAATGGCGAAAAGTGGGCGTTTATGCACTTTCAGGACAAGGGTCCCTACGGCAGAGCGGTGCATCTTCAACCCGTCGAATGGCATAGAGATTGGCCGCTTTGCGGAGAAGTAACGGACGAAAACCTGCCCGGAACCCCGACAGATGAGGGCGAATACCCCGTGGACATTTCAACGGGCGCCAAAATCGACCCGTCCGACGAGTTTGACTCCTTCAAGCTCTCCCCCGTATGGCAGACCCCCGCAAATATGCAGGAGGGGTGGTTTACGCTCAAAAGCGGACTGAAACTTAACTGCGTCGAATACGATAAAAAGGCGCTCTCCGACCTCCCCCAGCTATTTATGCAGAAGGTGTGCCATAAAAACTTTGCCATAAAGACCAAGTGCAAGCTAAACCTTGTAAACGACGGCGACGAGGCGGGGTTCGTCGTGTTCGGAAAGGAATACGTCTACGCCTGCGTAGTAAGAAGAGAGGGCAGAAATTACATTGAGATTAGAAAGGGCGAAATAGGAGGCGAGGAAGACGAGGCTCTCGCCTTAAGTCAGCCCTACGACGAAAATTATATAACCTTCCAGCTCTCGGCAAAGTATGAGGAAAAGGATATGCTCGCCTGCAAGTTCACATTCGGAGGAAGCGCGTTCACCCGCAAATTCTACGCCTCCCCCGGAGTTTGGACGGGTGCAAAGACGGGAGTTTACGCCCGCGCTCAATCCAAGAGTAAGGGGTGCGCAACCTTTAAATACTACCGCGTGACCTGCACGGACAACAGGGTCAGATAAAGCGCAGAAATTTACAGAACCTGCGCCTCGGAGATTAAGTGGAAAAGGTCAAGAAAAAATATACGCTATTCACGGGCAAAGCTCTTGCGTATTTAATAATTCCCATATGTATCGAATCTGCGCTGTCAATGTCGCTTGGCATGATAGACGGGCTCATGGCCTCCAACGGCGTCAGCGGCGAGGGCAACTCTATTTTATCTGCGATAACTGCTGTCGATCAGGTTTCAAGCCTCTTAATTCAGCTGTTCGTCGCGTTCGGTGCGGGCGGTGCAATTTTAACGGCACAGCTTCTCGGCGCGGGCAAGGTTGAAGAGGCGAACAAGTCTGCAAAACAGCTTATCGTAATAATGCTTTTGACCTCGCTCGTCCTTATGGGTTTGTGCATGGCGCTCAACCGTCAGATAATAGAACTGCTCTTTAACGAGGCTACGGAAAAGACCAAAGATTACGCCTGCAAGTACTTTCTTATAATGGCGGCAAGCTATCCCTTCCTTGCCATATTCAACTGCTGTGCGGCAGTGCTCCGTGCACAGCGAAAGAGTATGAACACAATGCTCTCGGGCATAATTTCCTTCTTTTTGAATATAGGCTTTAACGCCATATTTTTATTTGCCGCTCGTCTCGAGGTGGTGGGCGTTGCGCTCGGCACTCTATTGGCGCGAATATTCCCCGCCTTATTTACTCTCTTTTTGGTAACGAGAAAGAGCAATATCGTACACATCAAAATTTTTGAAAAATTCCGCTTTCACGGCGGCTACTTAAAGAGCATTTTAAAGCTCGGCGTCCCCGGTGGAATAGAGAGCAGTCTCTTTCAGCTCGGCAAAATTCTCGTCATTGCCTTTATTACAATAGGCATTTACAACGACCCCGTAACAGGCATCAACTACAACACCGCGGCAAACTCTGCGGCGTACAACATAAACACGATGTCCTCTATCGTGGGCAACGGCATAAATACAGCCACGCTCACGGTAATAGGTCAGGCTGTCGGCACGGGCGAGGTCGACCAAGTCAAATACTACATAAAAAGAATGCTTCTTATAAACTACATAGGCAACGCGGCGTGCGTGGGGCTCGTTTGGGGTTTATCCGAACCCTTACTGTCCTTCTACAACATCTCGCCCGAGGCGCGCACAATCGCGCGGAAATGTTTTACGCTCTGTCTTTCAATACAGTTTGCAACCTATCCGCTTTCGTTCGGATTGCCCGCGGTTTTAAAGGCGACTTCGGACGTAAAATACGTAATGTTTGCGGCGGTAATTTCAATGATTTTAATGCGTGTTGGACTTTGCTATATTCTGACCTGCGGGTGGGTGGGCGCAAAGCTCGGCGCGTTCGGACTTTGGATAGGTATGGTCTCCGACTGGGGTGTTCGCTCCATGCTTTTCGGCGGAAGGGTGCTTTCGGGCAGGTGGAAAAAGGCTTCGGGCAGGCTGGATACCCCCGTAGCAGTCACAGCGCAGGGCACGGCGGAAATTATAAGCGAGGAAAGTGAAAATGAAGAAGTTCATACAGATGTATGAGGAAAAATATATACGCTTCCCGGGCGGAAAAAGCAAAGCTTTGACTTTGAGCTACGACGACGGGGTTCAAGCCGATATCCGCCTTTTGGAGATAATGAACAAGTACGGCTTGAAGGGTACTTTCAACTTAAACAGCGGACTTTTCGAACATAAGGGCAATCACAACCGTCTCGATGAGGAGAGCGCGTTTAAATTATATAAGGACTGCGGCCAGGAAATCGCCCTGCACGGCGACAGACACATCTTTCTTGATAAAGTTCCTCTTTCGGAGGCTATGCGCGAAATGCTTTTAAACCGCAGTTATCTTGAAACCAAGTATAACCGCACGGTGCGCGGTATGGCGTACGCGTACGGCGCATACAACGATGAAATTGTCGGAATGCTTAAAGCTCTCGGCGTGGTCTACGCCCGCACTACGGAAAGCTCGTACAGCTTCCGAATTCAAAACGATTGGCTTAGATTAAAGCCCACCTGCCACCACCGCGACGAAAGGTTTAAAGAGCTTGCCGAGAAATTCTTTAACGAGTCTCCCGAAAAGGAGTTCAAGCACAGAGAGGGTTGGCTGTTCTGGCTTTGGGGTCACGCCTACGAGTTTGACGACGACAACAATTGGGAGCTTATAGAAAATTTTGCAAAGCGCGCAAGCGGACATAAAGATATCTGGTTTGCAACCAATATGGAAATTTACGAGTATATCACGGCGTATAAAAATCTTATATTCTCGCTTGACGGCGAGAGGGTTAAAAATCCTTCGGCTATCCCCGTCTGGCTTGAAATACGCGGAAAGATATACAAAATAGACGGCGGAAAAGAAATTTGCTTTGACACTTTAGCAACAGAGTAAACCGTATAATTACAAAAGAGGAGTTAGACATATGCAACTTGAAAATATAAAATGCAGAAATTGCGGTGCGGAGATTGACATAGAGACAGCCGTAAACGGCGTAGTACAGTGCGAATATTGCCGTTCGAAGTTCACTCTTCCCAAGGAGGATATAACGCCCGCCGCGCTCAAGTTTTTGCACGACGGCGAAAGCAGTTTGTATATCTGCCGTTTCGACGACGCCTATTCCTTCTATAAAAAGGCGGCGGAGCTCTCCCCCAAAGAGCCCGAGGCATATTGGGGCATGGCGATATCTCAATTCAAGGTGCAGTACGTAAAGGACGAAGTAAACGACAGGCTTCAGCCCATATGCCACCATATCTCAACGGACAGGATAAGCGAAAACTCAAACTATAAGCAGGCCGTAAGACTTGCCACCGCAGAGCAGAGAGAGGAATACGAGAGACAAGCCGCGGAGATAGATTACATAAGGGAAGAATTTTATAAATTAAAGCAGACGGGCAAGGACTACGACTGTTTTATATGCGTAAAGGTAACCGACGACGCAACAAAGCAGAGGACGGCGGACTACAAGCACGCGGACGATATATACTTTGATTTAAAGGGGAAGGGCTACAATCCTTTCTTTTCGGAGAGAGAGCTTGGAGACGTAACGGGTGCGGACTATGAGGCGAGGATACTCTATGCACTCTACACCAGCGAATGTATGATAGTAGTATGCGGAAAGGAAGAGTACCTGCATACCAAGTGGGTCAAGAACGAGTACACGAGATTTTTGCGTCTTGTCGGCGATGAGCAGAAGGAGAGCGATAGCATAACCATTGCCTTCTACGGCAGACCCGTTGAATATCTTCCCGGCAAGAACGGCAAGATACAGGGTATAGATTTGCACTCCTTAAATGCGAGTGAAAAGATAACCAAATTCGTAGAGGACCACACCCCCGAGGCGCGGGCGAGGAGGGCGCAGGCGGAGCAGGCTAAAAAAGAGAGCGAGGCGGCAATCTTAAAGGAGATAGAAAAGCAGCGCGAGGCACAGCGCGAGCTCGAGGAGAGGCTCAAAAACATAAGAGAAGCTCCCGCTCACGTCGAAACCAAGACCTCGGCAACCACCCGTTCGCTTTTAGTGCGCGCCAACCAGTTCCTTACGGGCGGCGAATTTGACAGCGCAACCGATTACTTCAACAAGGTTCTGGATATCGACCCCGAGAGCGCGGAGGCGTGGATAGGTCTTATGCTTTCGACAAGCAGGAACAAATCTTATAAAGACCTTTTAAACGGTAAGAGCTCGGGGCAAATTCAGGAGACTTTAAACGACAAGCATTACAAAACCGCAAAGCAGTACTCGAAGGACGGGTCCGTAAAACTCGTCAAGGAGTTTGAAGATTACGCCAACGAGCAGTACAAAAACGCCCTCAAAGCCGAGGAGGAGCAGCGTATAAGGGATATGTACAACACGTCCGATAACGCTTGGAGAAAGTTTTTATTGGAAGTTTCTCTTACGGGCGACGAAACGGTAAACAGACTTAACCTCAACGCAAACAAGGTTAAAACGATAATGGGAAATAAAAACCTGCAACAGGCTTATTCTTACGGCGACGATAAGCAGAAGGCGCACTACGACGAGTTTATGGCGCGTGTAAGAGCCCGCGTTGAGGAGCTCAAAGCCGAGGAGTTAAAAAATCTCGAAAAGAAAAAAGAGATATGCGCCCAAGAGGAGAAAGAATATCAAGAGGAATATAAAATAAACGGCAAAATAAAACAACGAGAAGAAGTTTCATTCGGTGGACTGTACCGAATATTTGTCATTTTATGTATAGTATTATTGTTCGGCACATTTACCGGAATTTTCGGCTATGCGTGTTCCAACAATGAGCCGATGCTGGGAATTTCGTTTTTTGAATTGGATTACAGCGACGTCGGTACTTATATGGGAAGCTTCCTAATATTTGCTGTGGCTTCCGGTGTGGGCGGCGCCGTGTTGGCGCTTTTGCCGACGGCAATTTTACTGGTGCCTATAAATAACTCGGTTAATAAAAACAATGCAAAATATTACCGTTTACGAAATAAGGAGAAAGCGTTTAATACGCAAAAAGCAAGAGTAACCGAATCGCAAAACACAATTAAGGTGTACGAAAGATATCTTAAAAACGGCGCAAGCTTGGCAGAGGTGGCTACAAATACCGATACTAATAAAATTCCCGCAGCAAGAGCAGGAGAGTACAGCGTTATTCTGATGAGCGAGGGAAACGACAAAATAGAAACGATAAAAATTATCCGCGCGTATACGGGCTTGGGGCTCGTAGAGGCAAAGGCTATCGTAGACAAAAAAGAGGTAATAATTAAAGGCGTTTCCAAGACGTGGGCGCGCGATCTTGTAGACGCGCTCACGGCAGCGGGAGCTGCAACCGTTATAAGAAAGACGGGCAAAAGCGACTGACCGCCGAATAATTAAACAGTGACCCCGCCGCTTCCGCGGCGGGGTTTCAATAAGTATAGTTTTTTTGCAAAAAGCTATCGTGTCGTGCAATATCTGAAAAGTACATAAAGTTATCCGTTTTGTGTATGTACTTGTTGTTTGGCAAGTTTTATAATTATTTTGTTAAAGTATGCACAAAATTCTGTGCGCAAAATAAAAAGTCAAAGAGGTAGAAAATGTCTGTCAAAGAAAAGATTGACGAACTTGTAGAGGAGCTTGGGTACACGGGTATAGTTCCCGTTATCAAGCTTGACAAAGTAGAGGATGCCGAAAAGCTTGCAAAGGCTCTTCGCGACGGCGGCATTAACTGTGCCGAGGTAACCTTCCGCGCAAAGGGTGCGGACGAAGTTATTAAGAGGATGACCAAAGCCTATCCCGATATGCTCGTCGGAGCGGGCACCGTTTTAACCTGCGAGCAGGTTGACTCTGCTATTAAAGCGGGCGCAAGATTCTGCGTGGCACCCGGACTCAATCCCAAAGTTATTAAGCACTGCCTTGACAAGGGCGTTCCCTTCGCTCCCGGACTTTCTTCCGCGAGCGAGATTGAACAGGCGCTCGAGTTGGGGCTTGATTTCTGTAAATTCTTCCCCGCAGAGCAAGCGGGCGGACTTGCCTACATAAAGGCAGTTTGCGGCCCCTATACTACAATGCGCTTTATGCCCACGGGCGGCATTACTGCGGACAACCTCAATTCCTACCTTGCATACAACAAAATCGTTTGCTGCGGAGGCAGCTGGATAGTTCCTTCCGCACTTTTGCAGGCGGGCGACTGGGAGGGAATAACCAAGCTCTGCCGCGAGGCTGTGGATAAAATGCTCGGCTTCGAAGTCGTTCACGTAGGCCTTAATTGCGCCAACCCCGAAGAGGCGGAAAAGGTTGCCGACGAGTTCGACTCGGCTTTCGGCTTTACGAAGAAAGTGGGCAACAGCTCGGTATTCGCCGCAACCTATATCGAGATGATGAAAAAGCCCTTCCACGGCACGCACGGACATATCGCAGTTGCAACCAATTCGGTGTCCCGCGCGCTCTATCATCTTGAAAAACGCGGCTATAAGGTAAAGGAAGGCTCGCAAAAGTACAATGCAGAGGGCGTCATGAACGTGGCGTATTTGGACCACGAGTTCGGCGGGTTTGCTGTACACCTTGTCTTAAAGAAATAACTTCTTGGTTGCCGCTTCCTCTGAACGGCGCAATAGTTTGTCAAACTCCGCTTTTTTCGGGTCATTTACCGTTAAGTAAACTCCCCGTCAAAAATGCTCGTTTTCCTGCTCTTGCTTGTTCACAGAAAGCGTTTAAAAGCCTTGTGTTAGAAATTGCTTGTTTCTAAGCCAAGGGGCATACCCAAACATTAAATAAGGATAAAAAATAATAATTTTCATATATAAGGAGTATCTATGAAGAAGATTGTAACCATGGGCGAGATAATGCTCCGCCTTTCAACCCCCAACAACGAAAAATTTATTCAAGCCGACGAGTTTGATATCAACTACGGCGGCGGCGAGGCAAACGTTGCCGTATCATGCGCAAATTACGGACACAAGGCGGAATTCGTAACCGCAGTTCCCGATAACGAAATCGGCGAGTGCGCAGTTGCGGCGCTCAGAAAGTACGGCGTTGAGACGGACCATATCGCAAAGTGCGGCGAAAGACTTGGTATCTACTACCTTGAAACGGGTTCTTCGGTAAGACCTTCAAAAGTCGTTTACGACAGAGCTCATTCATCGATTTCCACGGCTACCGCCAAAGATTTCGATTTTGACGCAATCTTTAAGGGCGCAGACTGGTTCCACTTCACGGGCATTACTCCCGCAGTATCCGACAGTGCGGCTGTCCTTACCGAAGAGGCTTTAAAGGCGGCTAAAAAGCACGGAGTAACCGTTTCCGTTGACCTCAATTTCCGTAAAAAACTGTGGTCGAGCGAAAAGGCTAAAAAGGTTATGACCAATCTTATGAAGTACGTCGACGTATGTATCGGCAACGAAGAGGACGCAGACCTCGTTCTCGGCTACAAGCCCGGCAAGACCGACGTTACGAGCGGTGACTTGGAACTTGCAGGTTACAAGGATATATTCGAAAGAATGTGCAAGGACCTCGGCTTTAAGTATGCAATTTCTTCACTCCGCGTAAGCCATTCGGCATCCGACAACGGCTGGTCGGCTTGCATCTACAATGCAGAGACCAAGGAATTCTATCATTCCAAATCCTATTCGCTTCATCCCATCGTTGACCGCGTAGGCGGCGGCGACAGCTTCGCAGGCGGCGTAATCTGCGGCTTCCTCGACGGAAAAGATTTCAAATCCGCTCTCGAGTTCGGCGTTGCGGCATCCGCATTGAAGCACACAATTCCCGGCGACTTCAACCTTGTTACGAGAAAGGAAGTAGAGGCGCTCGCGGGTGGCGACGGCTCTGGTAGGGTACAGAGATAAATTAATTCTCTGCCACTTCCTCTAAGCGTCGCAATACGGTGTCGTGCTGTGGCAACCCTCAGTCATTTACCTTTAAGTAAACTCCTTTGGGTTTTCCTCGCACTTCTTGTCTTGCTCGCTTATAGAAAGTGTGTAATAACAAGAATTAAGAATAAGGTGGGAATAATGAAAGTAGCTTTCAGAACTCACGATTTGGGCGTAAAGGGTTTACAGCCCGCAATAGATAAATGTAAAGCCTCGGGAATTTCCGCCGTTCAGCTCGTTGCGTACAAATTTCTTGAAGAAATAAAGTATGCTCCGAACGCATTGAACGACGAAAATTCCAAAGTTATCGGCGCCGCGCTAAAGGAGGCGGGGATAGAAGTGCCTTTAATCGGCGCGTACTTTAATCCCGTTCACTCCGACAAGCAAAAGGTAGCAAATTGCAAGCAGATATTTAAGGACTATCTCAAATACAGCAAAAATTTAGGCTGTAACATAGTCGGCTCGGAGACGGGTAGCTTCAACGACGACAAGTGGACGTACAACCCCTTGAACCGCACCCCCGAGGCTCTAAATACGGTAATCGAAACCTTTTCGGAGCTTGCCGATTACGCAAAGAGCGTAGGAGCCTATGTCGGAATGGAGGGCGCGGCGGGTCACGTCTGCTACGACGTTGCAACGCTTAACAAAGCTATAAAAGCAATCAATGCCGACAATATCAAGGTAATCTTCGATATTTACAACTATCTGGACGCGTCCAACTACAAAAACTATCTCGAAATTTTCGACGAGGGCTTAAGGACCTTCGACAGAAATATACACCTTTTCCACATAAAGGACTGCGTGTTCGAAGATGGGAAATTAAAACAGGTCGCACCCGGCAAAGGCATGTTCGATTTCGACAAAATTCTCAAAAAGATTAAGTCGTACGACAAAGACGCATACATCGTGCTCGAGGGTACTACGGGCGCGGATATAGAACCTTGTATGCAGTTCATTCAAAATAAATGGGAGGACATTTTATAATGAAATTCGATATTCGCTATGCAAATCATCCCGACGATTCCAAGCATTACGACACAAAGGAATTGAGGGAAAAATATCTGATTGAAAAACTTTTTGAAGACGACGAAATTCTTTTGACCTATTCGCATCAGGACAGAATTATCGCGGGCGGCGTAAAGCCCGTTAAAAAGACTCTGTCGCTCGGTACCTTCAAAGAGCTTGCAACCGCATACTTCCTTGAAAGGAGAGAGCTCGGCATGATAAATATCGGCGGAGCGGGCGTAGTTACCCTGGACGGCAAGAAATACGAAATAGGTCACAAAGAGGGCTTGTACGTAGGTATGGGCACCAAGGAAGTTGAATTCTCTTCCAAAGACCCCAAATGCCCCGCTAAATTCTACGTAAACTCCAGCCCCGCGCACAAGAGCTATCCCACGGTTAAGATAGTAAAACCCGTGGAAGGCGTACCCGCACCCGAGGGTACGAGGTACTGCGTTCAGCGTCATCTCGGCACCGAGGCGGGTATGAATAAGCGCACCATAAATCAGTTCATTATCGGCGACGTGTGCGAAAGCTGTCAGCTTGCCATGGGTATGACCGAGCTTGCCGAGGGCAGCGGTTGGAATACTCTTCCCAGCCACACTCACGAGAGAAGAATGGAAGTATATATGTACTTCGAAGTTCCCGAAGAGGAGGCGGTTATCCACCTTATGGGCAAGCCCGACGAAACCCGCCACATCATAATGCACAACGAGCAGGCGGTTATCTCGCCCAGCTGGTCAATTCATACGGGCATAGGCACGCACAACTACACTTTCATTTGGGGTATGTGCGGCGAAAATCAGGCTTACGACGATATGGACAATATCAAAACCAAAGACTTGAAATAAATTGTGCATTTGCTACGCAATAGATCGTTAAGCTCCGCTTTTTTCGGGTTGTTTACATCTTGCTTGCAACTTCACAATTTATAAATAATGACAATGATAGGGGGGTACGGATATTAAATTCCAACCGCACCCGTTGAAAAATACAAGAAAAAAATAATAAATGAGGTAAAAATTAAAATGGCACAACTTTTATTTAAAGACGTAAACAAGGTTTATCCCAACGGATACCATGCCGTACACGATTTCAATATGGAAATCAAGCACGGCGAATTTATCTGCCTTGTCGGCGATTCGGGCTGCGGCAAATCAACGACCCTCCGTATGATTGCGGGACTTGAAGACATCACCGCGGGCGAGTTCTACATCGACGGAAAGCTTGCAAATCAGATGTCGTCGCGCGACAGAGGAATTGCAATGGTATTCCAGTCCTACGCACTCTATCCCCACCTTACGGTTGCCGAAAATCTCGGCTTCGGACTCACGCTCGAAGGTATCGATGCGGACATCATAGACGAGAGGGTTGCGGCAACTGCTAAAATTCTCGGTTTAACCGATTATCTTGAAAGATTCCCCCGCCAGCTCTCGGGCGGTCAGTGTCAGCGTGTTGCGGTAGGCCGTGCGCTTATCAGAAAGGTTTCCATCTTCCTTATGGACGAACCTTTATCCAACCTCGACGCAAAACAGCGTGTTACCATGCGTTCTGAAATCAAGCAGATTCACCGTTCGGTGGGTGCAACCACCATATATGTAACCCACGACCAGACCGAGGCTATGACCATGTCGGACAGAATAGTCGTTATGAGATCGGGCGGCTACGTTCAGCAGATAGGCACCCCCTACGAGCTGTACTTCTATCCCAAGAACCTGTTCGTTGCGGGCTTCATAGGCGAGCCTCCCATGAACTTTATCCGTGGCACGGTTGAAAACTGCCATTTCAAGACCGAAACTCTCGACCTCGATATTAGCCCTATCGTCAAAGACGCCAAGGCGCTCGAGGGCAAGAAAGTCGTATTTGCGTTCAGACCCGAATCCATCGGCGTTTACGGCGCAGAGAAGAAGGGTACGGCAAAGGAAGAGGGCTACGTAATTTCTTCCAAAGTTGATTTAACCGAGCTTCTCGGCGACACCACGAACGTATACGCAAACGTAGGCAACGTAAACGTAATACTCAAAGTCAATCCTCACCATACCCCCGAAATGGGCGCGGAATTCAAATTCGTTATTCCCCATAAGGCTGCTTATCTCTTCGATGCAGAGACCGAAGAGGTTATCGAAAGCGGCATAGAAAGACACTGATATAAACAGATGCTAATACTTTACGGCGGGCGGCGCTGATGACGCCGCCCGCCTAAATGATTAAAGACAGGAGATCAGACCATGCAGGTATTGAATAAAAGCATTTTAAAAAAGAGCGTGCCCCAAAGAAAGATTAAAATTCTTCAGTTCGGCGAGGGCAACTTTTTAAGAGCGTTCGTAGAGTGGATAATTCAGGATTTGAACGACAAGGGCGCAATAGAGGCGGGCGTTGCCGTAGTTCAGCCCATGCCTTTCGGCAGAGTCGCCGACCTGAAAAAGCAGGACGGGCTCTACACTCTGCGCCTTGAGGGTATCGACAAGGGTCAAAAGGTTAAATCAAGCCGAATTATAGACGTAATTGCCGACTGCCTCAATCCCTTCGAGGAATACGAAAGATATTTAAAGTACGGCGAGAGCGAGGACTTGGAGATTATCATTTCCAACACCACGGAGGCGGGGATTGCTCTCGATGCCACGGACACGGATTTCACGGTTTGCCCTAAAAGCTATCCCGGCAAACTTTTGGCGCTCTTAAAGAGGCGCTACGACTACTTCAAGGGCGATAAAACAAAGGGTCTTGCAATTATCCCCTGCGAGCTCATAGACAACAACGGCGACGAGCTCTACAAGTGCCTTTTGGAGCTCGCTAAAATAAACAAGATGGACGAAAAGTTTATAGAGTGGATAAAGACTGCCAACCATTTCACATCTACACTTGTAGACAGAATTGTTCCCGGCTATCCGAAAAGCGAGATAGATGAAATTCAGAAAGAAACGGGCTATATCGACAACAACGTCGTAAAGGGTGAAATTTTCCACCTTTGGGTTCTCAAAAAGGAGCCTCATATTCAGAAAGTGTTCCCCGCGGACAGCACGGGGCTCAACGTCATCTTTGCCGACGACATCAAGCCCTACAAACAGAGAAAGGTCAAAATCTTAAACGGCTCGCACACCGCGCTCGTTCCCGTTGCGTATCTTTGCGGTATAGACACGGTCGGCGAATCTGTAAACGACCCCGTTATCGGCAAGTACGTGCGCGACTTTGTGTTCGAAGAGGTCAACCCCACGATTGCGCTTCCGCAGGACGAGATGACGGCGTTTGCAAACAGCGTAATAGAAAGGTATCAGAACCCCTTCATCCGCCACGAGCTTATGTCCATTGCGCTCAACTCCACGACCAAGTTCAGAACGAGGCTTCTGCCCACGCTCGAAGACTATATCCGCATTACGGGCAAGTTGCCTGCGCACCTTTTGTTCTCGTTCGCGGCTATCGTCGAATTCCACAAGGGCAAGAGGGGGAACGAGGATATCGCGCTCAACGACGACCCCGAATATCTCAATTATTGGAAAAAGCTTTGGGCGGAGTTCGACGGTGACTGCCACAAGCTCGCCGAGAAGGCGCTCGCTTGGGAAGGCGCTTGGGGCAATGACCTCAACAAGCTCCACCCCGATATTACCGATACGGTTGCGGGATACCTTTGCGACATAGAAAAGAAAGGTATGAAAAAGGCGGTAGAGGATTTCGTAAATGCTTAAAAAGACTATAATTATAAATCCGCTCGATAACGTAGCCGTTGCCCTTTGCGACCTCAAAAAAGGGGAAACGCACGAGGGCGTGATGCTTGCAGAGGATATAACTAAAGGGCATAAATTCACCCTCCGCGCAATAAAGAAAGGGGAAAACATAATAAAATACGGTAGCCCCATCGCCTGCGCAACGCAGGATATCCCCGTAGGCGCGCACGTGCATACGCACAATGTGCATACCAATCTTTCGGAAAATCTCGAATACACCTACAATAAAATTCCCACCGACCTGCCCGCTGTCAAAAACCGCAAGGTTAAGGTTTACGAGCGCGCAAACGGCGACGTGGGCATAAGAAACGAGCTTTGGATAATTCCCACCGTGGGCTGTGTAAACGGTCAGGCAAAGCTAATCGTCGACACTTTCAAGGAAAAGTACGGCGAAAAGGGCTTTGACGGTGTGTTCACTTACACCCACCCCTACGGCTGTTCACAGCTCGGCGACGACCACGAGAGAACAAAGCTCATTTTGCAGAAAATGGTCAAGCACCCCAACGCGGGCGGCGTTTTAGTGCTCGGCTTGGGCTGTGAAAACAATCAGATGTCGTCTTTCAAGGAAGGACTCGGAAAAGTCGACGAAAGCAGGGTCAAGTTCCTCGTCTGTCAGGAAGTAGAGGACGAAATCTCCACGGGTGTAGAGCTTTTAAAGCAAATTGCCGAAGTTATAAAGCACGACAAGAGGGTGGAAAAGGATATTTCCTGCCTCAAAGTCGGCTTGAAGTGCGGCGGCTCGGACGGACTTTCGGGCATAACCGCAAACCCGCTCGTAGGCTTATTCAGCGACTATATCGTGTCGGCAGGCGGCACGACCGTGCTTTCCGAAGTTCCCGAAATGTTCGGCGCCGAACAGCTTTTAATGAACAGAGCCAATGACGAAAAGACCTTTGAAAAGGTCGTAAAGCTCATAAACGACTTCAAGGACTACTTCCGCAGAAACGGGCAGACGGTCTACGAAAACCCCTCGCCCGGCAACAAGGCGGGCGGTATAACCACGCTCGAGGACAAGTCGCTCGGCTGTACCCAAAAATCGGGCGCGGGCCCCGTAGAGGACGTTGTCTTTGACGACGGCTTTGTAACTAACAAGGGTTTAAACCTTTTGAACGGTCCCGGCAACGATATGTGCGCCGTAACCAACATCGCGGCGGCAGGCTGTCATCTTGTATTGTTTACCACGGGCAGAGGAACGCCCTTCGGCGGATTCGTTCCCACCATAAAGATAGCAACCAATTCCGACCTTGCAAAGAACAAGGCTAATTGGATAGACTTCAACGCGGGCGCGGTCTTGGAGAGCGACTTCAAGACTCAGCTTGAAAAGCTCATAGATTTAATCGTCGAAACGGCGAACGGCAAGCTCACGAAAAACGAAATTAACCACACCAAAGAAATTGCAATTTTCAAAACGGGGGTAACTTTATAATGCAAAAGTTTATGGATAAAGATTTCCTTTTGGATACCGAAACGGCTAAAAAGCTCTACCACGAACACGCGGAGCATATGCCCATTATCGACTATCACTGCCACCTTCAGCCCAGGGAAATCTACGAAGATAAAAAATTCCGCAACCTTGCCGAGGTCTGGCTGGGCGCGGGCGACAGATACGGCGACCACTACAAGTGGCGCGCTCTCCGCGCACGCGGATATGAGGAGGACTCAATTTCGGGTCCAGACGACGACTACAAAAAATATATGCAGTTCGTAGAGTCTATGCCCTATTTTGTCGGCAACCCTCTCTATCATTGGTCGCACCTCGAAATGCGCAGATACTTCGGCATCGAAGAGGTTATCAACAAGAAAAATGCCGAAAGCATTTGGAAAAAGGCGAACAAGGTACTCGAAACGCTGACCGCGCGCGAGATGATGTATAAATTCAACGTAAAGACGGTCTGCACCACGGACGACCCCGTAGACTCGCTCGAGTGGCACAAGAAGATGAACGAGGACAAGACGCTTAAGGTTCGCGTCCGCCCCGCGTTCCGTCCCGACAAGGCTATAAACGTAGAACTCTCGTGGTTCAAGGATTGGGTAAATCAGCTTGCAGGCGTAGTCGGCAAACCCATCAAGAGCTTAAAGGATCTGTGCGATGCACTCTCCGACAGGATTAAATTCTTCGACCAGATGGGCAGCAAGCTCTCCGACCACGCGTTGGACGTGGTTCACTACGCGCCCGCAACCTACGAAGAGGCCAACGCCGTATTCTTGAAGGGTATGAAAGGCGAACACGTTTCGGACGAGGAGCAGGATAAGTACAAGGGCTATATTCTCGTTTACCTTGCAAAAGAGTACGCAAAATACGGCTGGGTTCAGCAGTATCATATCGGCGCTCTTCGCAACAACTCCAAGAGCATGCTCAAAAAGATAGGTCCCGACACGGGCTACGACGCAATCGAGGACGCCGTGTATATGGAAAAGCTCTCGGCGCTTCTCGGCGAGATTGACAGCGACGGCAACCTTCCCAAAACCATTTTGTACTGTCTCAATCCCCGCGACAACTATGCGCTCACGGTGCTTGCGGGCTGCTTCCAGAAGGAGGGAGTAAAGGGCAGAGTACAGGTCGGCACGGCGTGGTGGTTCCTCGATCAGCAGGACGGTATGCGTCAGAACCTCGAAACCTTAATGCAGGTAGGGCTTGTTGCTCAGTCCGTAGGTATGCTCACGGACAGCCGTTCCTTCCTCGCATATCCCCGACACGAGTATTACAGAAGAATACTCTGCCAGATGCTCGGAAGATTGGTTGAAAGCGGACAGTACCCCGCGGAGGAAGTTGAAACGCTCGGCAAGATTGTAGAGGATATCTGCTACAACAACGCCGCCGAATACTTCGGTTTTGATAAATAAGTTAAGATTAAAAACAACTATCTTCCCCTAAAAAATAAGGGTAAGATATGTTAATAGAGAGAAAATATGGATAACAAAAATTACGAACAGGAAAGTCAAGATAACTCAACACAGCTTAACGCGGGCGGAGCAGATAAAGTTAAAAGGGTTGCAGAGTTAACGGGGCTTATTCTTGTATGCTTCGCCGCATTAGCGGGGTTGATATTTACTTTCCTGATAGAAGTAAACGGGACCGGGATAATGGGGTCGGCGTCTGCTATGATTTACCATTACTTCGGCGACGCGTATAATGGCTTATCCGGCGAGTGGAAAAACAACTACGATAAAATCATATACTATATGCCCAACATTGCCGGCACTGTAGTGGCGGCAGGTGCAATATTGAGCACCATAACGTTTGCCGTACTTACGGCATTGGAAGGATATAAGAAATTTTTAAAAAAGCGGGAAAACACCAAGCTTGCAACGTTTGCAGCCGCAACCTATCTCTCGTTTGCGTTGTGTGCAACTTTGTTCCTTGCAATTCACAATGTTGCAGAAAAGTTTTCGGACAGAACCGTTGGCGCAGTCAAATTCAGCGGTGCAACGCTTGCGGGACTGATATTGGGCGGAATTGCGCTCGGCGGATATTATTGTTGCCGCTTTGTCTGCAATTTGCACAAATATAAAAACATGAAAAAATCGGCCTCTTCCGTAATTGTGCTTGTTGTTGCGGCGCTTACGGTAGCAGTGATAGCTCTGTCAGCGAACCCCGTCGCAAAGGGTACGTCAAACTGGACTACGGTGTATTGGGGATATTTTGCTATGCCAAAGATATACTTGAATATTGCTTTGGCGACTATGCCGTCGGTAGATTGCTCCACAATTGCTTCACTCTGCATAGCGGGCTACATATCACAGGCAGCAATAACAATACTGTCCGTAATCGCCCTTTTACAATTTTTGAACGCCGCTTGCGGTGACGGAAATGGAAAAATGCTCCCCGTTTTTACGGCTGTTTCTCTCTTATTCTCTATGGCAAATTTAATTTGCGCCATCGGCGCGGCTTCAGAGTTTGAAAAGATTGCTTACGAATCTATTTTCAGTCATGCCGCACCCATAGCAATACTCATTCTGAATGTTTTGGCTCTTGCGGGCGGTATTTCCTATAAAATTTTGAGTTCTAAACAAGAATAGAAAGCTTTAATTGCAATTTTCAGCGGTGCGGACGAAAGGACCGCACCGCTATTCTTTGTTTTGGTATTAGGCAAAACAACGTGTTGTTTGTGCATAAATAATAATATTATTTTATAATTATGTTAAAAAATCGGGTAAAATTATATATTTTGGCGGACAAGTCGGGATTATTTTAAAATTTCAGCAAAATTTATGCGGCTAATGTCGAAAATATGTCGTGTAAATATGGGAAATTGCTTAAAAAATGGAATTATTTTACAAAACGCTGTTGACAATAAAAATTTGCAGTGATACAATATAGCATACATAAAAATGCAGAGATTTTGCGTGCGTTCCACAATACATAATAAAATCACCTTAAAATGGCTGCGTAAATTCTTTGGATTTGCACAAAAAATAGATGGAGGAAAAAATGAAAAAAACAAAGTTACTTTTGTCCACGCTCGTCAGCTTTTTACTTGCGTTCGTAATGGTATTTGCGGTCGCATGTAACGACGGCGGCAACACCGGCAACACGAATAACAATGTTGACCACGGTATTACCGATTCTTCGAAAGACGGCTTGGCTTTGGACCACATCAGTGTTAGCGGATACACAAAAACTTTCACGCTGGGAACGGCTTTTTCTACCGGCAACCTCGTGGTTACCGCAACGCTCAACGACTACAGCATCTCCGATAAATATACGACGGACGTCGAGCTCAATGCAGGGGAGTACGTAGTGGACAGCTCTGATTACAATGCAAACAGAGTCGGCGTATATACGATTTACGTAAGCCATACGCGTTCAAACGTTACGCGCACGGCGCATTATACCGTAGAGGTTACTCCCGTAACCCCCGCTTACGGCGGTATTGTTGTCGCTCTTGCAGAAGGCAAGCAGGATACGTTTACCCTTACGGAGACAGATAAATCTGCTACCGTAGCAAAGGATACCGTTGCCGTATATCTCGTTGATGCAGACGGCGAACCCGCAGAGGAAGCCCTTCACGAGGACCAATACGACGCAGACCTCTATCTCGGCTCTGCCAAGATAGAAAATAACACCACCGACATTGGCGGTGTATATTCGCTCGTCGTTACCCTTAAGGCAGACACAACCAATCAGGACTTCATTCCAATTTATATTGTTAACCCCGTTACGGACATTGAGCTTGCAAATGCAGATACTGCCGAGACCGAGCAGGAAGCAAGCTCAAAGGACGAAATTTCCGGCACGTGGGAGTTCACAGTGACTTATTCTAACGGCACCACAAAGACCGTTAAAGCAGGCGACGAGGGTTTGACTATTGAAATCGACACCAAGACCGCAGGCGAAAATAAGACTGCTAACGTTAAATACGTAGAAGCAGACGCAAAGGGCACCGAGCACGAAGCAGCCACCACCGTAACCTATACAATTACGGCAAAGGTTATCGAGGGAGATACTATAACGTACACCATTACGGGCGTCGTGAACTTGACAGAACCTAATTGGAGCAATTCTTACTCCGAAGACCCCGGCGAAGACATCAACTCAACCGTTGATATAGAGTTCACGGGAGGTGTTACCACAGGAGAACACAAGAAGTCAGCAACAGACGGCACCGAGTTAACAAACCATCTTGACTTAAACGCTACGGGCAAGAGTATCAAAATAACAGTCGGCGCGGGCGCTACGAATGTTAACATTAAGGCTTATGTTTCGCATTCTTCAACAAACAACAATCGTTCCGCATATCTCGGAGCTACTTGTTTTGATACAGAAAGCTATATCGATACAATAGCAATGGGCGGCGACAGCGGTAACGCTGTAAGTGGCACATTATATGTCCTTGAAGCGGATAATGCTACACCCGGAACCTATTATGTTTATGGTAACGCAACAGTTCATATCTATGCGGTTGAAGTCGTTTATACTGTTGCAAGCAGCACCGGCGGCGATGAAATTAGCACAGACCCTGTGGCAATTAAATTCGACGGCTTAACTGCAGGTGACTATTACGGCGCAACTGCTGACGGCGTCACCGAAAATATGGGCGATATCGGTACTATAACTATTCCCGAAAAGAGCCTTGTTGAGGCTTTGGAAATAGTTCATACGACAAAGGATAAACTGTCTATCAAATCTGTAAATGAAACGATTACAGACGGAAACGAGACCTATACTTTAACCAAGTCGTTCTCAACGCAAGGCGGCTCTACGACTGCAAGAAGAGTGATCAAGTTAACACTTGCCTCTTCACATAGCTATACCATAAAAGTATGGGCTAAAACTACTTCTAACAACAGATACGTGCAGTATCTTAATGCGGCAAGCGGTGATTTTACAAAGTGCACTACGGCAGTTGGGAACGGGTCTGTTAACAAGCATGAGTTCACTGCTAACGGAGGCACACTGTTTATCGGCGGTGACAATAATATTGATATCTATCTTATCGTGATAGAGTTAGCGGATTAAGGCGAGGAGGTATAAAGGATAATTATGAAAAAGATATTCAATAAAAAGTTTTTATCGGCAATTGCCGTACTCGCAATTTCGGGTAGCGTTGCCATGGGTGCAGCGGCTTGCGACACCGGCAATAACGGCGGCGATGACGTAATAGTAGGCAAAACCTATTACGTTTCCGCAGACGGCACCGGCGACGGCAAGAGCATTAACTCGCCCGCCCCTATTACAATTTTAAATACTGCCGTACCCGAAAAGATTTCCGCAGGCGACACGGTATACCTTCTTCCCGGAACGTACGAGTGGAGCACCGCTTGGAAAACTCACGACAGAGCAGGCTCGGGCATTATCATAACCGCCAACGGCTTGCCCAACGGCAATATTAAAATTATAAACGCAGCTCTCGACGAGAACAGCGGATATACGGGTACCGAAACAAAGGTTACTCTCGATTTCAGCGGTATGTCCTTTGACGGCAACAACCGTGGCGTATCGCTCAGCGGTAATTACATCTACTGGTACGGTATCGATATCTGCGGCGCAGGCGATAACGGTATGTATATCGGCGGCAGCTACAACACGGTTGAATACTGCGAATTCTACAACAACCGCGATACGGGTCTTCAGCTCGGCAGGTCGAGCGGCGACTATTCTTCCGTAAACGATTGGCCCAGCTTCAACCTCATCAAAAACTGCACGTCGCACAACAACTACGACGACGAAACCTACGGCGAGAATGCCGACGGCTTTGCGGCTAAGCTTACGATAGGCTACGGCAACGTATTCGACGGCTGTATCGCATACCGCAACTCGGACGACGGCTGGGACCTCTACGCTAAATCCGACTCGGGCAACATCGGTTGCGTTATCATATACAACTGCGTTGCGTTTGAGAACGGCTATCTTGAGTACACCCAGGCCGAAAACCACGCAAGACTCAATTTCAACAACAACTATAGCGAGCCCAATACAAACTCGTATAAGACCCGCGACGGAGACGGCAACGGCTTCAAGCTCGGCGGTTCGGTTATGGAAGGCGACGTTAAAATGTACAACTGCCTTGCGTTCCAGAACAGAATGCACGGCGTTACCGATAACTCCAACCCCGGCTATCTTCAGATTGATGGCGTAACGAGCTACGACAACTCGGCGGCCATCGACGATAACCCCGAAAGCGATACGTTCGGTCAGGTGGTTTCCATAGCAAACCACGAAACTCACGCTAACGTCGACGTTGCACGCCAGACCTACAGCTACAACACCGTAAAGAACACCCTTTCGGTTAAGAGCGGCATGGCTAAATCGCTCGAAAGCGACGCATATCGCGGTTCGGTTATGAACAGCCTTCTCAACGCAGACAAAAAGACCAACGTTATAAAGGGCTCGCTTGACGCCGACACAAAGATCGGCAGCGCTAAAAAAGAGTACACCGAACAGGTTACGTCACTCGTTGCCGAGGACGTATTCAAACAGCTTCCCGTAGTTATCGGTACTGGTGACAACGGAACAACTTACACCCACAATATCGACGGCGCAAGAGATTCCGACCAGGCCGTTGCGCAAAGGGTTCACGACAAGTACCGCAACGAAGATCACTCCATAAATATGGGCGACCTTCTTGCAGTAAAGGACGACTTTGATTTCTCAACCTACTTCGGTGCAGGCGTCAAGGCGGGTTCCGTCCTCAATAAGTCTGATTGGGACGCTTATACTCACTTCGCAGACCCCGACCTTCTCAACGGAGTTAAGGACGAAGTTACGGCAAGACTACTCAAAGCAAAGGAAACACTTACCATCAACAGCGACGAAGAGGCTGTATATCAGGACTTCGAAGTTCCCACCCAGCTCATGGGCTGCAAGGTTAACTGGACTTCGGACAGCGAATATATCACTATCGGTAAACTTACGGAAATCTCCGTTTCCAGCTCCGAATATATAACAATAGGCGTTGAACGCCCCACAAGCGCCGATGCTACGGTTACGCTTACGGCTTCGATTTCCTATCATAACCACAGCATTAATAAGGACTTCGTGCTCAACCTCAAGAAGGACGAACCTTCCATAGGCGGACTTCAGGTAAGAGTCAGCGAGACGGACGAGGTTTACGAAGACAACGGCAAGATAATTATCGACGCATACAGACAGTATTCCGAGCCCGTACTCGAAGTTCAGAACGGCGCTTACTACAACGGTACTCTTCTTAAAGAGTCGCAGTACACCGTTGAAACGGTTTACGAGTATGCGGCTTCCACAAAGGATTCTTACGTTCAGGTTGCGTCGTTCATGCCCAACCACGCAGGCGTTTACAAGATTACTCACAACGTAACGCTTACAGGCGGTGACGAGAGCGGAAGCATTACCTATTATATCTTCGTTGCTTCGGTTTCCGCAAACGTTGACTTCGACGGCGGTGCAAGCGTATCCGTTTACAGAGACGGTTACATCATCGCAGGCACCCTTACCAACGTAACGGGTACTCTGTACACGGTAGCTTCCGCAACCGAGCTTACAGACCTCACTGTTGAAAACATCAAGACTTACGAGGGTGTTGAATCAAACAGTTTCAGAGCTACCGACATCAGCTTCGGCTATGAAAACGCAAATAGCGGCGCATATTACATCTACTATGCGCTTGCAAACGCAAACGGCGATATAACGTCAGAGCTTTACAGCGTTGAAATAAGCAAGGTCGACATCTCCTCCGAGGCAGACTTCATGAAGATTGCCGGCGGCAGCAAGATAGGAAGCGAAGTGGTTTCGCAGACAATCTATCTGCTTACCGATGACCTTGATTTCTCCGAAACGACTTGGAGTGCAAGTTCAAGCGCATTTACCGGACTTCTCAACGGACAGGGACACACGATATCCAACGTTACTGTTTCGGCAAGCGGTAATGCCAGCCTGTTCTCGCAGGTAAATGGCGGAACTATTGAAAACATCAAGTTCAACAACATCAAGATTACTTCGACAGGTTCGAGAGCGGGTATTATAGCTCGTTCCTACGGCGGCTACTATCACAATTTAGCCATAACCAACTTGTACGTGAGCGGCACCGAGCGCGTCGGCGGACTCATCGGTCAGGCATTCGAGGGCGCTACCCCCACCGAGATTTCTCAGATTTCGCTCATCAACCCCATCCCCGTTCTCAAAGCGGACGGAACTATAGATACGACGGCAGAAGAAAATGAAGGTCAGCTGTACTATATCACGGGTAGCAGCAACAGAGTTGCCGGCATCATCGGCTATATCCAGACCAACAGCACTCTTACGGGTGGACTTACGATTAAAGTTTTCGACTGTTACGTGGATTCCTATATCCAGCAGACGGGCGGATACGCTGTCAGTGCGATAATAGGTCAGTATGACGAAAACGGCAAGTATGCGCTCGCACAACTTAACGGGTATGACTTCAGCGTTGAAATCACAAGCTGTATTTCAAGCGGCGTACTTTACAATAACGGTACGGGTCGTATGGGCGGTATGGTTGGATATCAGAGCGGCGTAGGACCTCTTCGCGTCTACGGTTGCATCGCTCTTCACGAAGAGTACTATAAGGGAGCTCTTATAGAAACGGCTCAGAAGAATCAGTCGGGTATTATCGGCGGCTCCACTGCGGCGGACGTTATAGGATGCGTAGCTCTTATGGAAGAGTACAACACCGACTACGACGTATCGGCACAGCTTCCCATTAACTTGAAGTACGTTTCGAGAATCAGGGAATTGGGCTTGTTGGATTACTTCGATACGGAATCGAAGTGGTCTTTGAACTACGACGAGTCATACTCCGACCACTCGATGCTTAACGCGCCTTACTTCACGCTTAACTTCCTTGGCGAGTGGAACTAATAGTCAGCAAACAAAAAACGCCTCCCCTCGGGGAGGCGTTAGTTTATTAAACAAAAAAATCGGGGTGACGTTCGGTACCCCGATTTTTCATATATCTACAAAATCAAACAAACTATTCCTTAAAATGCTTATTACAGGTATTTATAATATCATTACATTGAACTTCTGTAAGCGCTCTCGACCACTTGACGGGGGTGGGAGTAAAGTCGCATTTCAGCCCGAAGTGTGCAAATCTGGCGGTGGTGTCGCGGTAGGTGTCGTTCCACTTGTCGTACAGTTCTGCGTTTATATGTTTTTCAAGGCGGCAATTTAAAAATTCGCATTTGCCGAAGTCGCGCCACGGCCTTGCAAGGTAAACCGTTCTCTCCTCCGCGCCGCCCGATAAAAAGTTACAGCCGTCAAAGACAAATCCCCGTTCCTGCTTTAAAGAGTGTGCCGGCGCGGCAACGAAGCCGTAACCCCGGTTGTCGTGCAGGGAGATTATTTCGCACTTTTCAAAGTATGCCTCGGCACAGCCGAAAATAAAGTCCACCGTGCCCGAAATTCTGCAATTTTTAAAGTGGTGGCGGGAGCAGCCGTCAAGATAGAGCTGTTTTTCGGGGATAAAACCGCGGTAACGCACTACAAGGTCATCGGGGAAGGGGGAGAGAAAGAGGGTATCCTGCGTGGAGATGAGATTGATGTTCTCGGCGGCAAAGGTCTTGCAGTTTACCGAGAGCGCAACGCACTGCCCGACTTCTTCGGGGCGTGTGTTGCTGTTTTGAACGGTGAGATTTTCAAGCTTTACCCGCTCGCCGGTCACGCACAATGTGTAGGTGCGGAAAGTGTTGTATTCCTGCCCGTCGGCGTGAATTTTGCGCGCATAATCGTCAAATGATATAACGGTTTGCTCGCGGTTTTCGCCGATAATAGTCAGGTCGCCCGCCTTAAGCCATACTTTTTGACGGTACACCCCGTTCTTTAAATATACGGTGGCGGGTTCGTGCAAATTATTCAAAATTTCGGATAAATTATCATCTGGTGTAAGGTGCAGCTCAAGCATAAAAACCCCCCTGATTTCGTTGAAAATATTATAGCACTATTTTTTTTGTGAAACAATAAAAAAAGTATTGATTTTTGAATTTGGCTATGTTATAATAGCTTAACAAAATGAAAAATTGTATCATTATGCAGTCACGCAAGTTGACAGAAACGAAAAAGTATGCGTAAAAACGGTTCAAGGTTAATATCAATCAAGCAATACAGATTAACCGATTTGTTTCTGTTTGCGGTTATATTGGCAGTTTTTGAACTCATTTTGCATTTCGCCATGATAGCGTTTGGCGACGACGCAAACTTTACGTTCTCCCCAATGGTCCCGCTCGTGTTGGTTGTGATGATGCGCTGGGGCTGGGTATCGGTGTTTTACGCCGTGGGCGACGGTGCGCTGTACGTTCTTTTAAAGGGTGGCAGTTGGCAAAGCTTGCTCATTTATTGCGTAGGCAACGCGTGTATAATGCTATTGCTACTGTATACCCGTTTCGTGGGAAAGGAAAAGATAAGAAAAAGCGTATATCTTTCCATACTGTTCGTGGTGTTGGGCTGGGTTGTTACGGTGCTTGGCAGGTCGTCGGTTGCCGCCATAGTCGGAAACAACTTCGTTTACGTCCTCGTGCAGCAGCTTTTCGACCTCGTGTCGATGATAATAGGCGTTGTAATCGTGCTTATAATGCGCAGGCTCGACGGTATGTTTGAAGACCAGAAGCATTATTTAAGAAGAGTCGACGACGACCGTAAAGAGATGGCGCGGCGCGATCAGTTCGGCGACGAGCCGGTGGAAATATCGGAAGAAACGCTTTCCATACTCCAAAGACGGGACGATGAAATGGAGTAAAATTTGCCTGAAAACGGCTTGTTCTAACGGGTAAATTAAAATCGGGTAAACTGCGGTAAAACGCTTTACAAATAATTACTTAAAAACTTTAAGTGATATGGAGGAAATTTTTCATGTTTAAACTCAAATGTGACGACTTCCTTATCTACGACGAGGCAACCGGAACCTATTCGATGGCTGCCGATCAGAAGGTAAGGGACGAGACTGAGAGAAACAAATGGAAGAAGACGGGCTGGACTATCCTTAAAGACTGGAGGCTCTATCTGATGCTCGTACCCCTTATTTTGGTGTACGTGCTTTGGCGTTATTTGCCCATGACAGAGCTCTTGGCAGCATTTAAAGATCCCGGCAGCGCACTTGAAGTAAGCAAACAGAATTGGTCCGGTCTCGCTAACTTTGACGAGCTGTTCTTCGGCGCACAGAAGGACTATTTCTGGCGTGCGTTCAGGAATACGTTCATTATCGCCTTCTACGGACTTCTTTTCGGTTTCCCGTTCCCTATCATTTTGGCGTTGTTCTTTAATGAAGTCAGGTCGAACGTAACAAGATCGATTCTGCAGGTTTGCGTGTACCTTCCCAAGTTCATGTCAACGGTTATTATAACCGCTCTTGCAATCGTATTGTTCCGCGGCTCAACGGGCGACACCGGCGGTACCGAAGGTATAGGTGTTGTATCTAAATTCCTTCTGTGGTTACCTCACAGTGAAGCGTTTGCAAATGAAGTTACGAGCGCTAAATTCGGTCTCGTATTTACCAACAGATACTTCAGAGCCATCTATCAGATAACGGGTCTCTGGGAGCATGGCGGATACGACTCCATCGTGTACTTTGCTGCGGTTATAGCGGTATCTCCTACCTCGTACGAGGCGGCGCAGATAGACGGCGCAGGCAAGATGGCACAGATGAGATACGTCG
>JAFLVP010000039.1 GCA_022508265.1 Clostridiales bacterium | reverse complement strand
GCGTGAGCATGTAAAACCGCGAACCGCCCTCGTTGACTTCCTCCTCTTTTTCGTCCGTCTCCTGCATGACGGGCTTACCGCCGCGATAGGTATAACCCATCGCGTAGGGTGCACTCGTAATGAGCGAGCTCTTCACAAAGGACAGATCCCCGCTTATCTTATCCATTCTGTCGTCAATATCCTCTTTGACGGCTTTGAGCGCTTCGTCCTCCTGCACGTCGGCTATCGCCTTGGAGCGTTCTTTGAGCTCGGAGGCGCGGCGCTGCTCGTTTACCATTACCCGTATAGTGAGCACGAGTATAAAGATAAGTATAAGGCAGGCGTAAATTATTAAGGCTGTACGGCTTGTCAGCGCTTCGCGCAGTTGATTTAAAAACGCGTTGGGCGCGGCAGCCGATATTAAATTGCCGTATGACATAAATTCTCCTTTAACGTTCACAAAAATTAAAAACTATTCTGCGTTTTTAATTTTCCGTGAGTTTTGGGAACTATGTTCCCTTTGACGTGATTATTAAAGGCAAACAATAATAAAATCACGTCAATTCCCCTCCACGGAGGCGAAAGCATTCGCAAATTGGGTGCGAAAGGAAAAAGCGTGGTTTTTCCTTCCGCCGTAAAGCGTTTTAATTTATTACAAGGATTATTGGGGATTATTTGGTCAACTTTCGGTTAACCGATTTTTACGAGGGCTTTCTTGATTTTTGCAATTTCCTCGTCGGGGAAGAGCTTTTCAATGAGTCCCGAAAGATTTTTGTCGCCGTCACTTTGCTTATATGCGCGGGTATTCTTTAAAAGGGGCACTATCTTGCATGTAAACATCTGCGTGAACGCTTCGCCCTCGTCGCCGCCGCACTCCATTATTACGGAAGTGAACTTTTCTATCTGCAGGATATTCTTGTTGCCGATGTCGAATTTTTCGTTTGCGCCTACCGCGCTGACGAGTCCGTCCACCTTCTTCCAAATCTTTTCGGGCAGGAAGAACTCTTCGCGCGCGGTCGTAATTAAATCGTTAAACTCGGCAACCGCAACGTTTTTGACCTCTACGCTTGCACACTTATCTGCCCCGCTTATTGCAAGGTCGACGAACGTGGAGCAATTTATAATTTCCTTGGGGAAGGTCGCATTGACGTCTTCGGGAACCACAAAGTAAGTGATGTTGCCCGGAAGCTTTATCGTAAGCTCGTCGTTTACGGTAAGATGCTTTTCCTCCGTCGGGTGGTTTGCATAGTCCACAAACTCCTTAAAATAAGCCAGAATATTGTCGGGGACAACCTTTGTTAAAATTGCCGCGCACATCTTTGCTCTGGACTTTTCGGCGGCGTGAACGGCGTTTGCGAACTCGGAGAGAACGTATCTGTCCCCGCCTTCTTTCCACATAATATCGTTCGTGCCGCCCCAATCGGACGAGGTCTCAACGAGCGCGGAGCTTCCGAAGTATGCGCCGAGCGCCTCCAAAAACGAGGGCAGAACCTCTGCGTTTGCGCATCTTAAAACTACTATCTTGCTTGCCGCCACCGCCGCCATTATCGAACGGACGGAGGTCATTTCTATATTGACGCCGTAAGACAGAGCAAATTCGCGGAAGTTGGTGCAGACCTCCGAAAGGGATATGTGCTCCGTGAAGGTCACTTCCTCGTCCTCGCTCTCGTCAAAGCTCGTATCGAAGGTGCGCTCTACTGTAAGTTCGGGTTTTCTGTTTGCGGATGCGTCCTCTGCGTCGTCGCTTACATCTGTTTCGGTATCCGCTACGGGTATTTCGTAAGTTACCTTTGCAATTTCCTGAAATTCTTCGATTTTGCCCACCATATCAGTGAGTATCTCGTTTTCGTTGAGATACAGCTGTTTTTTACGGTTTTTGGTAATTAAGATAATATAAATCAGCAGAATTATATCGAAAATTCCCGCGACCGCGCCGAGCACTATGTATAAAAGGGGCGTTTTGTCGGCTATTATCGGCGTGAACGCAAATACAGCTATAAGTGCGTTGTAGTACACGCCGAGCATAATCGCAATAAACAGCTTTACGCCGAACGAGAGTTTCTTGCTCGCCTTTTCGCGTTCGGCTCTCTCTCTGTCGCCCGTAAACTTAATATCCGTGCCGTGTGAGGTTTCCACAAGCTCGTTTTCAAAGGTGTCTTTATAGACGTATCCACGCAGGGTAACCGTGCCCGAGAGCTTGTCGCTGTCGTAGTTGTCGGAAATATAAATTTCGTAGTCGCCGCCCTCTATTACGTAGCACTGTTTGGAATCGCTGTACGCCTTGAAGGTGTTTTCGTCGAAGTGAATTTCGACATTGACGGAATCCCCTTTTTTGACGTATTGCTTTACAAAGCCGCGCAAGGTCTTATTTCTGAAGAAGTTAGTAGCTTCACCGTTCCTTATATACATCTGAACGCTGAAATAGCCGTCGCGCTCGCCCTTGTTTTCGACCGTGAAGCTTACGCCGCCCGTGTTTACTCTCAAATTGCGGTACTCGAATTGGGTATACGTGAGTCCGTATCCGAAGGGATATATGACGTCGCCGTTTGCTCTTACCGCCTCCTCCGTGAGCTTGCCCGAGGGGGATATAAGTCCCGAAATAATATCGAGCACGGCGGAAACTCCCTCCTGCCCGCAGTTATAGGTCCGAAGTACTGCCTTGCACTTGTCGGCAAAGGATAAATCTATATTCCTGTCGCAGGCAACTACGGCGATAATTCCGTAGCCCTTTGAATAGAGTGTGTCAAGTAGCTCAAGCTGTTCGGGCGGAAGGGCTGTAGCTCCCCTGCCCGCACATAGATATAACAGAGTGCAGTCGGACTTGCCCGCAAGCTCTGCCGCAGAGCCCAGCAAGTCGACTCTTCCTCTCTCACCCTTTTTATAGCCCGCTGCAAAGCCCGTAGTCGTTATTCCCTCGTATTCGTTTATGACCTCGAAGGGAAGCATCTCTACGGTGGGATATCCGCCAAAGAGCTCTTTTTGATATGAAATATCGTTTGCAAACGCGCCTTCAACGGCAATTTTGGTGTGTAAAGTCAGGGGAAGGATACCGTCGTTTTTGAGAAGAACAACTCCCTCTCTCGCTGCCTTCAAGGCAAGCGCGTCGTGGGAAATTTCGTCAAATTTGGCGGTGCGGTCGCCGCTCAAGCCCGTCATTTCGGGGATATTCTCTCCCCCCTCCTTCATTTCGACAAGCAGGGAAATAAGCCTGTCGCAGGCTCTGTCGATTATCTCCTCGTCGAAAATTTCCAAGCTTCTTACGCGGCGGTCGAACTCGCCGAGATTTATATTCCCGTCGCGGAAGCCCTTATACGCAATTCTGTACGCATCGGTGCGCTCGATTAAAATATTTATAAGCTCTGCCGTGAAATCTTCGGTAATGAATACGAGCGAACATCCCTCGGAAAGCATGCGCAGGCACTCCTGCACGGACGAGGCGTTGCCGTAGAACAGACCCCCGAATTTGAATTTTTTTCTTATGGTTTGGATGTCGGCGGGCTTGCTTACGAGTACGGACGTAGGCTTGACTTCCGATAAAAGGGTGTCCGAAACAAACTTTTTATCGTAGGTGTGGTCACTGTCCTCGGTGTACGTCTTTTCAAAGTTTGCCGCCTTACCGCTGCGGGAAAGACCGAGCATTCTCGCAAGCACGAATTTTGCCGTTACGAAATTGTCGTTGGAGACGTCGTCCAGGGTGTAGTCGTCGGTGCTGTTGAAATAGCCGTAGGGATGAACCCTTTTTGCCTCCTCGCCGATAGCCGTATAAACCTCGCCGATAAGCCCTGTGTTCCAAGTAGAGGCAAGAGCCTTATCGGAGGGAAAACGCGTAGCAAAAGCCGCGGGGCAGTCGTCGTATGGCTGACCCTTCAATTTGAAAACGGGGAACTCGTAACCGCCCGCGGGCGAGCTTTCGTGCGGAGTTAAGCTCGTTACGAATTTTACCTTCTGCTCCAATGTCATTTTAACTATAAGCCGTTCGTTAGCTAACATATTTTACCCCTGTCCGTCCCTTAACGGTGACAGTATTTTTTAAATTATCAGAATTTGGCAATTTTAAAGCGCTTTGTCGCATTTTTCCAAAAAAATCGCCGTAAAACGTGCTGTTTTGGGTGCAATACCCTAATATAAAATTATATCTATACAATGTACATTATATATTTACATACCTTGTTTGTCAAGTCGTTTTTCGTAGCGGTATATCCTACGCCACTCACACTTTTTGGTAAGATTACCAGTTTAAAACTGTAATTTTACCATATTTGGCACACGTTT
>JAFLVP010000038.1 GCA_022508265.1 Clostridiales bacterium | reverse complement strand
TTTTTAACGAGCGTAATAAAGTCCTTTTTATTCTGTTTTTTCAATGCTATGCAGTTTTCAGTCTTCGTCAGGAAGCTTGAGTGTTGGGCATTTGCCCTCGCGCAGTCTTCACGGAAAAGTGAAGGTTGCAAAATCCAAAGGCGCGGTAAAGCGTTGAAGGAGTGCAGATTTATCTGCAAAATAGTATATTATCGGCTGACGCCGTTATATAACCATTCCGGTGACGATAGCAATGAGGATCCACCTGTTCCCATTCCGAACACAGAAGTTAAGCTCATTAACGCCGAAGATAGTTGGGTTTTAACCCTGCGAAAATAGGTAGTTGCCGGATTTCACAAAAAAGAGCAACCCGTTGGGGTTGTTCTTTTTTGTTGTAGTCGGGAGCTTAACTTCTGGGGCAAGCCATACTCGCTTTCGCGAGTGTGGCTTTACACCTTTTGTTAAGCTCATTAACGCCGCGTGAGCGTAGCGCTGCTTTGTAGAAAACATAAAATGTTTTCACAAAAGATAAGTTGGGTTTTAACCCTGCGAAAATAGGTAGTTGCCGGATTTCAAAAGTGGAAGCCCACAGCGCAAGCTGTGGGCTTTACACTATTTTCAAGCCATAGCGTAAAATAGTGTTCCACTTCGGTAGACTGTTTTATTTTAAAAATTTTCTGCCTTGACAAGGGCGGGGGTTATTGTTAAAATATAGTTATGGATATGGACGAAGTCAAAGAAAAAACAGACGCGGATATAACACAGACGGACGAAAACCGCGCCGAAAGCAAAGAGGGCGAAGAGCTTTCAAATCCTGAATATGCCGAGGATATTGAGGGCGGTATTTCCGACGGAGAAGAGAGTGGAAACGAGCCGACCGCACGCGTTTCAAGCTACGGCGACCTTATTATCGAAGGTTTTTCCGCCGAGCACAATATGGAGCGCGTTGCGAAAGTCACCAAAATGTCTAAAAACACCGCAAGCTACGTTATTTCGGCAATTTATCTCGTATTGGGCGCTCTGTGCGTTTCGATAACGGGCATAATTGCCGAAGTTCTGCCCTATATCGTCAGCTCGATGATGATACTTATCGGCGCCGTCAGGTTTATAATTGCACTCGTGCGCAGAGAATATAGGGAAATCAAAACCAATCAAACGGCAACTTCCTTTCTCGTTTTAGCGCTCGGTATAATGATTTTAGTGCAGGAATTGGACTCCACTAACGATTCCGCCATAATGCTTATTGCGGTGGTTTGGGGTATTCTCGGGCTTTTCGAGGGCGCACACGCCTTCAATCACGCATTTCACAGAATTGCCAACTCCGAACGCTGCGCCTACTACATTATAAAGGGACTCCTGGAGTGCGTTGTCGCGTTTATGCTCTTATACCGTCCCGACAGCCACGAAATACACCATTTCCACATTATAGTTTTCGGCGCAAACCTTATAATGGACGCAATAACTATGCTTCCGCCCGTCAAAAAACTGCTTACAAACGTATAAAGTTATGAACGCTTTTAATAAAATGATAGGGCAACAATTCAGTAATCCACGCGGGTTTATCGGGGCAATTTGTTGCAAAATAATGAATTGTATCAACAGTAAAATGTACAAGAGTGTAATAAACGAAGTTACGGCGGACGAAAGTTCTACAATTCTTGACGTTGGGTACGGCAACGGTTATCTTTTAAAAAAACTCTATAAAAAATTCGGTTGCAACCTCTACGGAATAGAGATTTCAACCGATGCGAAAAAAATTGCAGAAAAACGCAACGCAAAGGGCATTAAAGACGGAAAAATAAAACTGCTTCAGGCTGATTGCTGTGATATGCCGTTTGAGGAGGGCATATTCGACAGAGTTGCAACCGTCAATACGATATATTTTTGGGAAGATACGAAAAAAGGATTATCCGGAATACGCAAAGTTTTGAAAGACGGCGGTAAATTTTACAATGCCGTTTATACAAGGGAGTGGCTGCAAAAACTGCCCTATACAAAAGAGGGGTTTAAATTCTTCGATAAAGAAGATTGTATCCGTCTTGGAAAAGAAGCGGGATTTAAGGAAGTTGAGATTAAAGAAATTAAGAAAGGCAAAAACTTTTTGGTAGTGTTTACAAAATAATTATAAAAACGGCGGGCGCGATAATTCGCGCCCGCCGTTTTATTCGTATTACCGAAATTCAGTCGCTCCATTTGTGTTTGGAGAGCGTTCTGTCCTTTACGTCGTCATGGTATTCGTAATACCTTTGGCGAATTTCCTCTATGCTCATATTTTCATTTATTGAACCGAGCATTTCTTCAATCTCTTCCTCCGAAAAGTCCGCAAGGTTGAACTCGCCCTCAAAGATTTGCGCGATTTTCATTAAATCCCAATTTGTAGCTTTCATAAAATCCCTTTAAAAAAAGCCGCTTTTCGCGGCGTTTTTTTACATAACTACGATATTTTTTTCTTCGAACGCAAGTTTTAAATCTTTGGGGAAGTGGTTGTCGGTAATCAGCACGTCGATATCGTCCATTTTCGCAAAGGTGTAGGGGTTTATCTTGCCGATTTTGGAGCTGTCGAGCATCATATATACCATACGCGCCTTTTGGAAAACGTTGCGAAGAAGGTCGCTTTCAATCTGGCTGTTGCACGAAAAACCGTTTTCGGGCGTGAACGCCGTTGCCGAAACGATGGCAATTTCGAAGTTGGTCGCGTCGAAATATTCCCTTGCGGCGGGGGAGGCGGTGGAGAGGTTGTCCTTCATAAGCTGTCCGCCTACGACCGTGATATTGATATTCTTTTTCTGTGCAAGCTCCATAGCAACGGCAATGCCGTTGGTGAAGATGTTGCACTTGATATCGGGCATTTCCTTGGAGAGATACATTGCGGTGGTGCCTCCGTCAAGGAACACGCACACGCCCTCGTCGACGAGCGCCGCCGCCTTTTGCGCGATTATTATTTTGGCATCGGTATTTATAGTCGTCTTTTTGGCGTACTCTTCGCCCGAAACCTTCTGAACCTCCTTAACGGACATAGCGCCGCCGCGAATACGGATAACCCTGCCGTCCTTTTCAAGCTGGCACAAATCGCGTCTTAAGGTCATTTGAGACACGGAAGGGAAGCTCTCTTCAAGCTGTTCAAGCGACATTTTACCGCGCTTATCTAAAATTTCGGCAATCTCTTCAATTCTTTCCCTTTTCATATTTGAAAATCTCCTATGTGATTTTTTAACAGAATTCCGTGTTACATAACAATTGTAATATATTAACACTTATGTGTCAAGGAAATTGCCCCCGTTTAACAAAAATTAAACTCTTATGTGATTTTTTTTCATAAACAACTGCATAAAAAAATGTTGCAAACGGGACGCGTTTTGCTATATAATGTTAAATGGGTTTTTATATGAAGAAAGATTTATCCCTTGAAAAAGAGGCTATAAAGCGTGCCAAGGGAATAGCAAAATACTACGAAGTTGAGGAAAGCCGCATAATTTCCTGCAAAAAAGCAGTTGCGGAGCCCAAATTCTTTGACGAAATTTGCGAGATAGGCGAGAGGGCTTTTGCGGGCGTTAGGACGGTTAGAAAGGTTGAGCTGCCCGAAAACATAAGCTATATCGGCGACAACGCTTTTTCGGGGTGTAAAAATCTTGAGGAAGTAACGTTTTGCGGGACTCCCGAAGAAATGGGTAACGGCGTATTTTCCGACTGCGTAAAATTAAAGAAGGCGACCCTGCCGAACGATTTAAAAGCTATAAAGGCGCGCACCTTTTACAATTGCGGCGGGCTTGAAGAGATTGACCTCCCCGCCGAAACGAAGTCGATAGGCGAGAGCGCGTTCGACGGCTGTTACAGCCTTTTAAGGATACAATTTCCCGAAAAGGTCGAAAAAATAGGCGACTACGCATTTTACGGCTGCGAGGGGTTGGAAAAGCTTTCAATTCCACAAAGCGTCAGAGAGATAGGCGTTTCGGCTTTCGAGAGGTGCTATCTTAAAGAAGTTGAACTCCCCAAAAGGTTCAAAAAACACAAAAAGAAGATATTCGGCAAAAAAACAGGCGGAATTTTTTCAAAAGTAAAATTCACTTATATCTGATAGGTTAAAATATGGAAATCAATAAAAATCTCAAAATTTACAACACTTTGACCCGCAGAAAAGAGGAGTTTTCGCCCCTCGAAGAGGGTAAAGTCAAGATGTACGCGTGCGGAATAACCGTTTCGGGCGAGGCGCATATAGGTCACGGCTATCAGGCGCTCATATACGACATTATGCGCAAGTATTTCGAGAAAAAGGGCTACGACGTCACATATGCCCGCAATTATACCGACGTGGACGACAAAATTATCGCAAAGAGCAGAGAGACGGGTATTCCCGCCGACGTTTACGCCGAGAAAATGATTGAAAAAATCGATAAGGTTATGGCGGAAATGGATATCGACGAGCCCACTCTTTGGCTTAAAGCCACCCAAAATATCGACACTATTATCGGTTTTATAGAAAAGCTGATTGCAAACGGACACGCGTACGCCGCAAATAACGGCGACGTGTACTTCGACGTTTCCTCGTTCAAACGCTACGGCTGCCTGTCCAACCGCTCGGTTGAAGATATGCTCGACGGCGTCCGCATCGAAAACGGAGAGGAAAAGAGAAGTCCCGCAGACTTCGCGCTGTGGAAGGCGGCGAAGGAGGGTGAAATCCGCTGGCACTCCCCTTGGGGCGAGGGCAGACCTGGCTGGCACATAGAGTGCTCGGCTATGAATATGGCGGCGTTTGGCGACCAAATCGACCTGCACGGAGGCGGGCGCGACCTTGTGTTTCCCCACCACGAAAACGAAATTGCGCAGACCGAAAGCCTTACGGGCAAGCAGT
>JAFLVP010000037.1 GCA_022508265.1 Clostridiales bacterium | reverse complement strand
AGGGCAATTATTATCAGGCGATGACTGAAGACAACGATGCCGATTTGCTTACAAAGGTGCTTTATCCTGCAGATAACCACAGCGCGGGTAAATCGCTTCGTCTTAAACAACAGTATTTCCTTTGCTCGGCATCTATACAAAATATAGTTGAAGATCACAGGCATAGATACGGTGATTTAAGAGATTTGCCTAAACTTGCGGCAATTCATCTCAACGATACGCATCCCGCGATGGCAATTCCCGAGCTTATGAGGGTACTCATTGACGAATATTTCCACGATTGGGATACTGCTTGGGCAATTACAACGGCGACTTGCGCATATACTAACCATACGGTGCTTGCGGAGGCGCTTGAAACTTGGGCAGAGGACCTCATCGAGCGCACTATTCCCAGAATTCACGTGATAATAAAAGAGATAAACAGAAGACTTTGCGAGCAGCTTTGGAACAGCTTCCCGGGCGAGTGGGCAAAGATATCCCGTATGTCTATCATTGAACACGGCAGAATTAAAATGGCAAATTTATCCGTTTTCGGCGGACACAGTGTCAACGGTGTTTCGGCGCTTCACAGCGAAATTATAAAGACCTCGATATTCAAAGATTTTTATGATTTCTCACCCGAAAAGTTTACAAACGTCACTAACGGTATCGCACACAGACGCTGGCTCAATCAGTCAAACCCCGAGCTTGCGGCGCTACTTGACGAGTGCATCGGAACGGGTTATGAGCTTGACAGCAATGTTCTTTTAGAATTTAATAAGTTTGAGAACGACGAAAGCGTCCTAAAGCGTCTTGAGGAGATAAAACTCATTAAAAAGCAGCAATTTGCCGATTATGCGAAGAAAAAGCAGGGGCTCATTTTAAACCCCAATACGCTGTTCGATGTGCAGGCAAAACGACTTCACGAGTATAAACGTCAGCTTTTAAACGTTTTAAACATAATAGACACTTACCTCGATTTGCAGGATAATCCCAACCTTGACGTAGTTCCCAAAACTTATATTTTCGGAGCTAAAGCGGCACCGGGTTACGATATGGCAAAGAAAACTATTAAGCTTATAAATTATCTTGCCGATGAAATTAGAGCTAACCCCAAAATCAAGGAAAAGCTCAACGTTGTATATATGGAAGACTACAACGTGTCGATGTCCGAAAGGCTCATGCCCGCGTCGGAAGTGTCCGAACAAATTTCTCTTGCAGGCAAAGAGGCGAGCGGTACCGGTAATATGAAGTTTATGATTAACGGCGCCCTGACAATCGGAACCTTGGACGGCGCAAACGTTGAAATCGCGCAGGCTGTAGGCAATAGCAATATATTCATTTTCGGTTATAAAGCCGACGAAGTCGATCAGATTTGGCGCAACGGCTACAGCTCGAGCAAATATTATAACGAGTCTGTCAAGCTCCGCAGAATTATAGAGGCGCTGATTATCGGCTTTAACGGAGAATCCTTCGCAGAGATCGCAAACTATCTATTAACCGATACGCCCGTTGCCGACCCGTATATGTGCATGGCGGATTTCACAGCATACAGCAAAGCTCAGAAAAAGATTTCCAAATTATATAAAACAGATAAAACAAAGTGGAATCAGATGTCGTTAAGAAATATTGCGGCTGCGGGATATTTTGCTGCCGACCGCGCAATTAACGATTATGCAACAAACATCTGGAACTTAAAGCCTTTGAAGCTTGATAAATAAATCGTGAACAATAACTTAATTAAAACGCCGAATTTCTCGGCGTTTTAATTAGTTTTAACGTATTATGTCAGACATAATCGGCTTTTAATCCGCAATTTCATTAGATTTATTGTCAAATTTATTAAGAATTATATTAAATTACGCCACAGCACGATTTATTAAAAAATTTGTTAAAATGTTCTTGACAACGTACCTGCCCCTATGTTATTATGCAAAAAAGGCTTAAACACTTCGTAAAAGTTGTGTTTTACGAAGTGTTTTGGATACTTAATAAATGGGATAGAAGTACCCCCGCTCAAAATAATTTTTAATTTTTCGGAGCAGAAAATGGCAAACGATTACTACGTACAACGCAACAACAATAATTTAGAGGCGATTGATAAATTGCTCAATGAAGAGCTCCCTTCGTTTTGCTACGACTATTTTCTTGGCATTGACAGTCAGACGTCCACTCTGACCAGACTTAACTATGCCCACGATTTAAAGATATTCTTCTACTTCCTCACTACTAAAAGGTTTAAAAATAAAGCCGTGCAGGATTTGACACTTGACGACTTGGACAGCGTTACAAGTACGGATATCGAGTATTTTTTGAGTTACCTTTCACATTACACCTACCGCGGCAAGGAACATAACTGTAGCGAGCGTGCAAAGGCACGCAAGCTCTCCTCCGTTCGTGCCATGTTCAAGTATTTTTTCAATAAAGGATTTATAAGCGTTGACAACGCCTCAAAAGTTGCAACTCCGAAATTGCATGATAAACCTATTATCCGCTTGGAAGCTGATGAAGTTTTCAATATTTTGGACGTTGCCGAGACGGGCGATGGACTTACAAACCATCAGAGGCACTACCACGAGCAGAACAAAGTGCGCGACGGTGCAATTTTGATGCTGTTTCTCGGTACGGGGATACGTATTAGTGAGCTTGTTGGTTTGAACAATCAAGATATAAATTTCAAAGATAATTCCTTTATAGTAACTCGGAAAGGCGGCAGTAAATCAATTTTGTACTTCGACGATGATGTGGCGGCCGCTCTTCAGCGTTATTTGGATTATAAGGAAGAAAAAAAGCAGATTGACAAATCATTAGTTCAGGAGCCCGATGCTCTCTTCCTCACAAATAACACGCGCAGAATTACCGTTCGTGCCGTTGAAAACCTTGTTCAGAAGTACGCAAAGATAGTCTCCCCCCTTAAAAAAATTTCGCCTCATAAGCTACGCTCTACATATGGAACACAGCTTTATAAGGCTACGGGCGATATTTATATAGTTGCAGACGTTTTGGGACATCGCGACGTAAATACTACGCGAAAACATTACGCCGCGATAAGCGACGACAATCGCCGAGGCGTCGTCGGCAAAGTAAAATTAAAGCGTGACGACGATTAATGTTTTGTAATAATTTTATCTATAAGAATAACAGCGTCGTCTTTAATATCAAGACATTTCCCGCAGTTATCGCATATTTTTTCAGGGTTTAAATCGCAAATTTCGCATTCATAACACTCTATGCAGTCCCTGTCGTAGAGCAAACATCTTCCGTCCTTATCTCTTTCCATAAATGCACCTCCACTATATTTTATATCTAATTTGCTCAAAAAACAAGTAAATTTGGCAAACTTTTGTTTGATTTTGATAATTTTATATGTTATAATAATTGCGATAGGTGATTATTATGGAAAGAAAAACCGAACTGAAAAAACTTAAATCAGAGGACGCCGTTTTTAAATTTATTCAGGAATTTATTTCTGAAAACGGCTACGCCCCCTGCGTGCGTGAGGTTTGTAAGGCTTGCAACATTAAGTCTACGGCTACGGTATTCAGCGTTATCAACCGGCTTAAGGAGCGCGGACTGCTGGAAAAGTCCGATATAAAGCGCCGCGCAATTTCATTAAAAAGTAAAACTGTTTCCGTTCCAATAGTCGGCACTGTTGCCGCAGGTCAGCCTATTTTTGCAAATGAAACCTACGAAGGCTATGTCTCCCTTCCGGATAATTTTTTCTCCGGCGAAGATCTGTTTATTCTCAACGTGCAAGGCACTTCGATGATTAAAATCGGAATTTTTGACGGCGATAAAGTTGTCGTTCGCAAACAAGATACTGCCGATAACGGCGATATCGTCGTTGCTCTTGTCGATGACAGCGCTACGGTAAAAAGGTTTTTTAAGCGCAACGGGAAGTTTATCCTCCACCCAGAAAACGATGACATGGACGACCTCATATACGACGAAGTTTCAATTCTCGGTAAGGTCGTAGGACTGATGAGAACAATGTAATAAAGCCGCCCGATATCGGGCGGTTTAACATATAATTTATAATTTTAATAAATTAGAAATATACTAAATCCATCAAAACTCAAAATCCCCGTTCCGATAATTCTCGGCATAATGTTAAATAGAAATCGTAAACTCTGCGCCTCTTTTTCTTTTTAAGACTCAAACCAACCATCTCGCTGTGGGACAGAGATTCATCAAGGCAATTACCGCGATATTCGGCATACTTCGCCGATTCGACCGAGACGAGCCCGTCTGTTGCCTCTTCTCCCCAACGGTGCGAGAAGTACAGCGGAATAGACATAAGAAAGTCATCGCGACTTTTTTCCATAGTAGCAGAATAACTCTGGCAATATACCCCGTCCGGCACGGTTAATATATCAAGTTCGTCATTTTCGGTCAACTGCAGTTGCTCGCATACAGTGAGCGCGTCGGGATGTTTATCGCCAAATATGCGATACCATAAGTTAATCCAAAATGCAATAAACCGCGTAATCCACCGCGGAAGACTGTAAATTTTGGATGCAACACGCGATCCTCTATGCGGCGTTGATAGGGTTGTCAACGAAGCAACCGAACCCGCCATGCCAAGCTCCTTAATCATATATTTTGAGTCAAGTCCACCCTTGGAGTGTGCTATGATGTTGACCTTATCCGTACACTCCTTTTGCAGGATTTCCTCTATCTGTGTTTTAAGCTGCTTGGCATTGTTTTCAATGGAACCGAATCCGTCGGTATTGGCAGCATAAACTTTGTAGCCTGCTTCGCGCAAGGTTCTTTCTATACGCCCAAACGATTTAAAAATTTTCCACTCTTTAAGTGCTATGCCGTGAACCAGCACTATTGGATACTTTGTTTGCATGTACACACCTTAATGTGTATTATATCATTACTTGCTACATATTGCAAGAAATGAGGGCATAAGTGCGCTCTGCACAAAAAAAGGTCCAACTCTCGGCAACGGTAAGGAAAATCCGTTGCCTCGGGCACCGCAAACACCTTGCATATGTGTTTGCTCATCTCACGCGGCAAAATAGCCCACCGGGCTATTTCGAGAAGTCCGCGTTCGTCCTTACCTCTTGGCAAGTATTCGGTCGGCTATCTTTCAATAGCAAAAAAAAGGTCCAACCAAAAGGTTGCACCTATTTTTGGAGCTGCTGAGCGGACTTGAACCGCCGACCTCATCCTTACCAAGGATGT
>JAFLVP010000036.1 GCA_022508265.1 Clostridiales bacterium | reverse complement strand
GCAATAATTGCAGGAGGCAACGTGCTTTTGGAAGGTGTTCCCGGCGTAGGTAAAACCCGTCTTGTGCGTTCGCTTGCTCAAACGCTGCAGCTTTCTTTCTCGCGTATTCAGTTTACGCCCGACCTTATGCCTTCGGACGTTACGGGTACCAACGTCATAGAGCAGGACGAAAAGGGAAAGATGACTACCGTGTTCCAGAGCGGTCCCATCTTTGCAAACCTCATTTTAGCCGACGAAATTAACCGTACGACTCCCAAGACGCAGTCGGCGATGCTCGAGGTTATGCAGGAGCACAAAGTCACGGTTGCAAAGAAGTCATATACTCTTGCCGAGCCTTTCTTCGTGCTTGCTACACAAAACCCCATAGAGCAGGACGGTACTTACCCTCTTCCCGAGGCGCAGATGGACAGATTCATGTTCAAGCTTTTGGTCGACTTCCCCTCGGCAAAAGAGATAAAGGACATAGTTACCATGACGCAGATTACCATGTCGGAAACTGCAAAAGCCGTTGTTGACGGAGAAACCATCCTCAACATGCGCGAGCTTGCAAAGGGAGTGCCCGTCATTGACGAAGTGCTTGAATTTGCGGTAAATATCGTAAACAATACTCACCCCGAAATCGATAACGCATCTTCAACGGCAAAGAAGTACATAAGGTATGGAGCGTCGCCCCGTGCGGCTCAGGCTCTCATCACCTGCGCTAAGGTGCGCGCACTTATGAACGGAAACTATAATGTTTCCTATAGGGATATAAAGGCCCTCGCGTACCCCGTTTTAAGACACAGAATTAAATTAAACTATAACGCTATAAGCGATAAACTTACGGTTGACGACGTAATCAAACAAGTTATAGGCGAATCAAAGTAAACCAAAATGAACGAATTGATAGTAAGCGAAGAGTTTTTGATGCAGGTTGAACTGCTTCAGACGCTCATAAAAAATTGCGTGGCAGGTCGGTTCGGCGGAAACCACAAAAGTAAGACTTTCGGTTCTTCAAGCGACTTTGAAGATTATCGGGAGTATATTCCGGGCGATGATATAACAAAAATCGACTGGAATGCCTACGCGCGCTTTAAAAATCTTTATCTCAAGCTTTACCTCGACGAACGTCAGGTTCATACGAGAATTTACATAGACACAAGCCGTTCTATGGCGTACGACAAGGGCAAAAAGGACGTGCAGGCAATAAAGCTTGCGGCAGCTTTGGCATATCTCTCCATATGCGAAATGGATAAAGTCTCCATTTACGTTTTGCGTGGCAATCAGGTGGAGGAAGTGGTAACCAATATGCTCGGCAAAGAATCGTATATGAACAATATAGGTAAGCTTAACGACATAGTCTTTGACGGGGAATGTAGAATTTCGGAGGCGATATTGCCCTCGACCGTCGGCTACGGCGACGGTATGTCCGTAATAATTTCCGACTTCCTGACAGATAACGACTATGAATCGGCGATAGACCATCTCGCAAGCAAAAAGAGAGACATACTGTGTATTCAAGTGTTATCCAAAGAGGAATTCAACCCTAAATCGCGCGGTAAAATGCACTTTTTCGACTGCGAGGATAACACTAATTATTACCGTAAAAATATCAACAGAGCAATTATCAAGGCATATAAGGCGGCTCTCGAATACGCAACGAGCCGTATACGCGATTACTGTTTCTCTCGCGGAGCATCATATCTGCTTGTTTCCGCAGAGGATTCTTTGGAAAAAATATTCTACAACAAACTACCGGAACTGGGGGTAATCAAATGAGTTTTGTATATCCCATGGGATTGCTGGGTCTTATCGGCATACCTATTCTGATAATTATTTATATAATCATTAACAGATATACCGAGCAGACTGTAGCGTCAACCTATTTGTGGACGCTGAGCAACAGATTTTTAAAGAAAAGAATACGCATAAGCATGATCGGCGGCATTATCAGTCTTATATTGCAGATTATCGCAATAACTATGATATCGCTGGCAATCGCACATCCGATTATAGTAATTCCCGCCTCGGCTAACGCATATTGCTTTGTTTTAGACGGCTCGGGAAGCATGATGATAACTCAAAGCGGCAAAACGCGTTTTGACGTGGCAAAAGGTTCAATAGAAGACGTAATCGACGGCGCAATGAACGGCAGTACGTATACGCTGGTCTTCTCTGGTGATTCTCCCCAGACAATCTATTCGGGCATCACAGATAAAGACCGCGCCATAAAGCTTTTAAACGGACTTACGTGCTCTCACAATTCCAAGCCCATCGAGAACGCTCTCAATTTGGCACAGCGTTATTTTGACGAAAACCCGTCCACCATAACGTATGTCGCTACGGACAAAACGTATACGGTAACGGAGAATATAAAGCTTATCAATGTATATACGGACGTTGAAAACTATTCCGTTGCAAACGTTGATTACACGTTTTCGTCGGGAATTTTGGACATAACGGGTTCGTTGGTTGCCCACGAAAGGGCGAGTGATCTTACAATAGAGCTGTATTTGGACGACGCAAGCGAGCCTTACGCAAAACAGACTTTCTTTGTCGACGACTTTGAAGAGGTTCCCTTTAATTTCGAGTGCGAGATTGCCGATTTCCAGTGGTTCAAGCTGTCTATTCCGGAGAAAGACGCACTTATGCTTGACAACGAAATAGTTGTCTACAACGTCAGGTACGAAAACATTTCAAAAACCTTGCTTGTAACGGATACGCCGCTCCTTTTGCGAGCTGCGCTCGTTGCTGCAGGCGATTCCCAGCTTGACGTGATTAAAACCGAGGATTACAAATTCACAACAGGGTACGCTTTGTACATATTCGAGGACTTTGTGCCCGACTCACTGCCTACAGACGGTGCGGTATGGTTTGTCAATCCCAACAGAACCCTGCAGGGAACAAATTTCAACTTCCAAGGCGTGGTAAATTCAAGGCAGATGGCAAAATATTCAACGTCAACCTCGCTATTTATAAGGGGAATGTTCCAGGGCGTAACCAAAAACGATTTCTCTTTGGTTAAGTATGCCAAGTGCGGCATAAACGGAAGATTTACAACCTTGATAAGCTGTGAAGGTAACCCCATACTTTTTGTGGGTGCCAACGCATACGGATACAGGGAAGTGGTATTTGCATTCAATCTTCGCGATTCCGCAATGTTCTCCCTGACTTCCGATTTTACTACGCTTGTCGGACATCTTTTAAGCTATTCGTTCCCGAGCATTATCGAGGAAACAAACTATGATAGCGGTGAAATAATGCAAATCAACGTCATTTCGGGCTGCGACAGCATTATCGTCACCTCGCCCACGGGCAAAAATTCATATCTCGATACGATAACGGACGTAGTCGAATACGAGCTTACCGAAGTAGGTGTTTACACTGTTACAGCCGTTATGAGAAATCAGGCGGACCGTGAATGTAAGTTGTTTGCCTCGATGCCCAAAGCCGAGCGAACGCCCTTTATTCAAGAAGAATCTATCGTTCTTTTGGGAAAGCAGGAACACAATAAAACAAACGGTTTATTTGACACTTTACTTACTATATTTATTATATTAGCTGTCGTTGCAGTGGCAGATTACGGGGTATATTGTTATGAGCAATATCAACTTCGATAACGCATATCTGTTACTATTAGCAGTTCCGCTTATCGTGCTTTTCACGGTAGGGTTTGCATTAGTAACAAGAAAAGAAAACGTAAACGGTCGTAGTATCGCTTCCTATGTGATGCATATTGTTATGGCTATAATCATAGCTTTTGCTGCAGCAGGAACGACGGTTACGACCATGCTCACGGAAACAAACGTCTACGTTGTAGCAGACGTTTCTTATTCCACACGCAAAAATTTTGACGCAATAGACGGCTATATACGCGGCCTTGTGTTGCCCAGAAACTCTAAGCTCGGCGTTGTTTGCTTCGGCAAGGATTACGAGGTTTTAAACGAAATGGGCGACCCCGGCAACTTTAAAAGCGTCAAAAACGCAAATGTCGACGACAGCGAAACCAATATTGCCGAAGCTCTCGAGTATACCGCTACTTTGTTTAAGGATGAAGTTATAAAGCGCGTTGTGCTTATAACGGACGGCAGATATACGGACGACAGCGACAGCTACTCCGTGAAGCGTGCCGTCGATAATTTGGAAACGCAGGGCATAATAGTTGACGCGATATACATAGACAGCAATCTCGTAATGCAGAACGCAGTGGCAGAGGGAGAGGAATATTCCAAAGAGGTGCAGATTTCGGACGTTGAGTTCACCCCCACGGCATTCCTTAACGGACAGGAGCTTATAAACGTCATGGTTCAGACGTCCTACGATGTCGACGCCATAATTTCACTCTATCGCAACGGAGAAAAGCTCGGCGACATTCCCCAAAGCCTTACTGTCGGTTATAACACCGTAAGCTTTGAGATAACCAACTTAAGCGTCGGCAATTTCGACTACAGGGTAACCGTTACTGCCGAAGGCGACGAGAGCGAGTATAACAATTCGTACGAGTTTACACAGATTGTTACAGGCGATATAAAGGTACTCGCCATTACAACGGAATGGGCTGACGCTGTCACCGTTATCGAAAGATACGGCGGATTTGCAACCGTTGAAGTTTACGAGAAGTCAAGTGTCGGAACTTCCGTTAAAAACGATTTCTTGAAAAAGTATGCCGGCAACAGTAAGATTATCGTACATAACAACCTCAACGTTCCTTTCACAATAGAGGACTTGTGCAAGTACGACGAAATCATTTTGGCTGATGTCGGTTTAAGCGATATGACCAACTGGGAGCACTTTGCCGTAAATGTCGATACCGTAGTATCCGTATTCGGTAAAAGTCTTATCACAATGGGCGACCTTAAGCTCCAGAACAGACCCGAAGAGGAGATTACTCAATTCAAGAATTTGCTGCCCGTGTCATACGGTGGCACCTCGGAGCCTAAATTATATACTTTCGTCATTGACTCTTCGCGCAGTATGGGGCACAGAAACAGATTAGAGTTAGCCAAAGAAACCTGCGCAAGGCTTATCGACGTTCTCAACGACAAGGATAGAGTATGCGTAGTCACGTTTAACGGCGAAGTACGCCTTGTTCAGGCTCCCAGACCTCTTACTTCGCGCTCGGACATAATCGATGCAATCAATAATCTCGACGTTCGGCAGGGAACCGTCATAGGCAGAGGACTTGAAATGGCGTACACTTATATGGAAAATGATACCCAGTACAGTGAAAAACAGGTAATGCTTATAAGTGACGGAAACAATTTCGACGCAGGCAACGATGACCCCGTTTCCATTGTTGAAAGGATGTATGAATCGGGTATATATACTTCCGTGTGCGATATGAGTATGGGCGATTACCCAAGCGGAAGAAGGCTTATGGACGCAATTGCGTCGGCAGGACACGGCGGTTATTTTGCGGCTTCCAATAAAGGTGATATGAGCGAAGCTGAATTCGGTCGGGTTGTTTCACGCGTTACGGAGTCAATTGTTTTAAAAAGTACTTCGGTTACCGCTGTGCGCCGCGACGACGTAATGACGGGACTTACACCCAATTATCTCGCTAACGTTTCGGGATATCTGTACAGCACCGCAAAGGCGAGTGCTACCACCGTATTGGCTGTAAATCATGCAACTTCAAACGGCACAATTAACAGACCGTTGTACGCATATTGGTCGTACGGCAACGGCAGAGTTTCCACCTTTAACAGCCAAATGAACGGCAGTTGGATAAGCGGCTGGACAGATAACGGCTTTATGCCGCTCTTTATGGACAGCATTTTAAAAGTTAATACGCCGGTAATGAAGTCGGGAGCGCCCTATACCGTGAATATTATCCAGTCGGGCAAATCGGCTTACGTAGAGGTAACACCGGCAGTGCCGCGCCTTAATGCAACGGCAAAAATAGAGGTTGAGAGACCTGACGGCAAAGTATTTTTGGAAAATCTTTCGTTCAATTCCTCGTACTATTTCTACGAGTTCCCCACAGTCGGGCAAGGTAAATACAGCGTGAAGGTAACCTATAATTACTACGGTACGGATCACGTTGTGGAATCTTCATTCAATATTTCTTACGCATCGGAGTACAATGCATTTGCAACTTTCGATACTGCCGCGCTACACAAGGCAATAGACGGCCGAGGGACAGTAGTGGAAGAGCAAAGCCTTAAAATCGAAAACGACGCGTCAAAGCTTGCAACCTACAATATGAAGCTTACTGTGCCTCTTTTGATAGTTGCCGTCAGTCTGTTTGTCGTAGATATAATAGTCCGCAAGCTAAGGTGGAACGATATTAAGACTCTCTTCAGCTTTTTTAAAAAATTGAGAACTAAAAAGCGGGAGGTAAAGCAATGAAGAAATTTTTAGTTATAATTTTATCTATTTTGATTGCAATATTCTGCGCAGGCTGTGATGGCTTTTTTACCGTGCCCGATGAATCCCCTGATGACCCCGATCCGGGTATAACCAAACCCGGAGTCACCGATAAAGACGACGCTATAGTTTATAAAGTTACGCTCATATATAATAACGAACCCTTCCGTCCGATGGAGGATATGTATGCGCAGTGGACGGGTGACGACGGCGTTCACAACGCAAAGTTCAATGTGTTCGGCATTGCCGAAATAAAGGGCCTGGACGGCGATTACAAGGTGACCTTGTCAAACGTCCCGGCAGGCTATACCTACGACCCCAACAATCACTACGCAGATAACGACCACCCTGAGCTTATGCTTGAAATTTTAAAACTGAATACGCTTAACTCATCAGCAAGCGCAGGCAGAGATACGGATCATCCGATAATCGTAAAACAACTCGGTACATACAGAGCGAAGTTTTCAAAGAACCAGACTATTTATTTCTGGTATTCGCCTTTGGCGGCAGGCAATTATTCGGTAGAGTCCTGGGTAGACGTCGTTGCAAACGAAGTTAATCCTCATCTTGATAAATATATTTCAAATAGCGGAGGCTACGTCGCCTTTGATGAGGGCGTGGACGGTGGCGGTTCGTATTCAAGCTTTTCCAAAAATTTCAGAATGGAGATAAGCATTTCCGCCGACCAGATAGTCGCTACCGACCCTACCTTGGGTCCCATGCAGGGTAACGGTTGGCTTTTCGGAATATATATTGACGTTGTTAACGATTTCCTGTTCCCGTACGACGTAGATTTTACTATAAAGTTTGAGTCGGAATATATCGAGACCGAGCCTGTTTACGAGCTTGTCGAGCCCAAAGGACCCTTTGCCACCGATGAATGGTGGGCGGAAAATCCTTCGGGTAGTACACTTCAGTATGTTTTTGAAGATACCGGCAAAATTTTGACTTCTTCACATCCTTTGGGAGAAATCAAGCTCAATCCTGCTGACGGATTCTATCATTTCTATAATGTGCAGACGCAAGAATATGGTAAAGTTGTCTATGCAATGATTGCCAATGATAATCCATTCCTTGAAGCAGAGGGTATGGGCTTTACGTTCCCGCAAATCCCTCTTAGATTCGCAGGAAAAAGCTATTTCGAGTTTATTGCCACATATGCAGGGTACTGTGACGTAAAAGGTGTGCATCCTGTCAATGAGGAATTAAAAGAATTCCTGCAAGACTATGCCGCTTCGCAATTTTTGTTTGACGATGGCGAAGGTTGGGCGGAAAACTTGGGATACAACTCCGGTGAAGACAATATGTGGCTGTTTGCATGCTGTTATTATCGCTAAACAAATAAAAATCCCATAAGTTACTTTACCCACTGGCGCTACCGGCGCTACAGGCACGGCGGCACAGATTGTAATAGGCACTACACTAACGGGCGAGTCCGGCAGTGCAGCTCTCGTAACCAATACGGGCACGGAGCAGAACGCCGTTCTCAACTTTACTATCCCCCGCGGTGCTACAGGCGCAACGGGTGCCACGGGTACAACCGGTGCAACCGGTGCAACGGGCGCTACAGGAGCCACCGGAGAAACCGGAGCAACAGGCGCTACGGGTGAGACCGGAGCCACCGGAGAAACGGGTCCCGAAGGTCCCGCTACAAACGGTTTGGCGGCTTACGGCGGACTGTACTCCACGAGTACCGACACGGTGGAGCTTACGGAAGACACGCCCGTCAACTTGACGCTTGGCTCGCAGATGCCCGTGCTCAATGAAACCTACGGCACGAACAGCATCACCGTAGACGAGGATGGCGACTACGAAATCAACTACGGCTTGCTCGGTAGCGTAGATCCCGCTTCGACTATTACGTTGAGCGTAAACGTCAACGGCACGCCCGAACCGTCGGGCGTAATTTCGCAGGACTTCATTACGGGCACTGCACGCTCGATGAACGGCAGCACGATAGTCAGCCTCAATGCGGGCGACGAAATTACTTTGACGGCGGAGGGAAGCGCAACTACCACGCTCACGCCCCTCGATAACGTAAACAGTTATCTTACCGTTAAAAAGCTCAATTCGGGAACGGTAGCATAAAGTAACAAAACTCAAAATCTAAAAAATGCCGCAGAATTACTTCTGCGGCAAAATTTTTTATATAACGGAAAATCTGTTGACGGTTTGATTTAAAAAAGTATATAATAAACATGATATTAAAAAAGCAATCGAGGCGTAGCGCAGTTGGTAGCGCGACGAGCGAGCATTTCTGCAAACAGTGGATACCCACTGTTTATGCGAGCGAGATGAGTGAGCGCAAAACAGAGCGCGAACGGTGTCTGAGCCGACGGATATTCCTTACCGTCGGCGAGTTGGAAAGATAAAATAGTAAGAGCAAAATCGAGGCGTAGCGCAGTTGGTAGCGCGTATGGTTCGGGACCATAAGGTCGTGGGTTC
>JAFLVP010000035.1 GCA_022508265.1 Clostridiales bacterium | reverse complement strand
TTAATGCAAGTGTTGTAATTAAAGATTATGAAATGCCCACACTTAAGGCAGACGGAGTTGCTGTTGAAGTTCCTGCGAACATCAAAAATACAGCAGACGCTGACCTTATAAAAATTATTCTTGATTCTACCGTAACAGACGGAAACTACACTTTCTGCATAGATGGATCTACGGTTAATGGTGGCATAGTTGTATACTTTGGGGCAACAGCGAGTTCTACATTATCTAAAGCCAAATATGGTGTGGAACAATCCATAACTATTTCCGGATTAAGTTCCGACAACACAAATTATTGTTATGCTTATAATAATTCAACCACTGCACAATATAATCAAGTTTGTCCTTTGACAATTTATCTTAAACCTGCGGCATAATAAATTAACTACTATCTTGTAGGCGGAGTTGTTCCGCGGCGGCGAGGGAATTTAAAGCCTTTTTTCAGACCTCGCTGCCAAATTTATTTTCATACGCAACAAACGGTATTTACACAAAAAAAGGAAGCCTTACGACTTCCTTTTTTCTTTTTAATTGAGTACTTTGATTACATCATGTGCTTTAAGCGTACCGTCAAGTCGATGAGCTTCTGGCGCTTGATTTCTATCTCGGCGGAGTACTGACGGAAGAACTGCATCTCCGACTCGTCGGGGTCTCTTCTGCTTATGAGTGCTTCCATAAGCGCTGCCATAGAACGCGAACGCTTGCTCTCAAGGGCCGCCATTTCTTTTTCAAGAAGCCCGATTTCCTTTGCCAAATCTTTCTTTAACGACATAATATTTCTCCTTTTAATATTTTTTCATATGCTTACCGCGGATTATTCTTCCGTCGGAGTTTCGGGGTTAGGGGTTTCGCCGTCTGCGGGTTTCTCTGCGCTTTCCTCTCCACGCATCTGTGCTGCCTTTTCACGGCTCTCCTGACTGCGCTCACGGCGCTTTTCAGCCTTCTTTTCGTCTTTTTTAGCCATTTCCTCTAACTGCGCAGCCATCTCTTCGGGGGTAAGCTCTTGCTGTGCTTCCTCTTTTTGGCGCATCTTCTCTATGCGCTCACGGCGCTTTGCATCCTCTACGGACTGCCTGCCTTCTTCCATCATCTTTGCGGCGCGTATCGATGCCATAGTAGCCTCTACGCTTGCACGGGTGCGGATAGCTACTACAAACTTTTCGGTAACTATCTGGAACACGCCTCTCTTCCAAAGAATGAAGATTATAAGTGCGGCTATGCCGAGTGCGGCTACAACTATTAACAGTATTGCCCACCAAGGAAGTCCGGGCGCTTCGAATATCTGGAATACTACCGTGTAGATATCGAGTGCCGAATAGTCGCTCGTGCCCTCTACCTCTGCCGTAAGGGTGTAGCGGCCTGCCTTAGCACTTGCAAGATTATCTATGCCGTTTTCGCTGTCGTAATATACCTTTCCGTCGTCGCCGACAATCTTAACCTTTGCCTCGCCATACACGGGGGAAACCAAAATGTGATTGCCGTCCTTGCTGTATTCGCCCTGAATCCAACTCGTTACCGAGGGAGATACCTCCCAGGTGTTGATAGTTGCAAATACGAGGAATGTTACGGGGTTGGGGTCGAGACCGCGATAGTTTGACGTTTCATCCACGTGTCCTACCAAATGATACTCGCCCGCGGACAAACCCTTTAATATTTTAGCAACTTCGTCGGAAACGTGTCCGTTTCCATCGACGTAGAAGTGGTCGAGGCCCGCAATTTTATCCGCACCTGCGCTGTCGCGCGAAATTGCAAACCACAGTCCCGAAGGATTGTCGAGCAGATTGGGTTTTGCGCTGATGAGGTTTATATCCTTATTAAATCCGTTATACGTCCAGCTTATAATGGAAGGAACGTCCGTCCAGCCGTTGCCGCCCTGAACGATTTCGAATACGTCTATAAGTTCAATCTCGCCCGTGAGGCTGTTCGCACCCGTAATTTTGAGTGTTGCCTTGCCCACCGTTACGTTCTCGGACGAAAGGAAGTAATCCTCTCCCTCTACGAGAGCCAAACCGTTGAGAGTAATTGCGGGGATTGGATAGTTGTTTGCGCTGCCGTTATACTCTATGGTGGTGTCGGCAAATTCATATACGATTCCCGCGTTCAGCGCGCCGCTGCCGTCAACCAACGAGTAGGTAGCTACGTTAAACGAGAACTTGAAGGTGAACTCGTAATATCTTACGCCGTAATCGGTGGCAACTTCGTCGTTGTCGTACCAATGTCTGTGCTCGCCGGAAAGGGGCGCGTTCTGCGGAACGGTTACTTCAAGTCTGTAAGCGCCTGCCTTGAGCTCGTGATGAACGGTGTACAGATAATTGGAATCGATTATGGGATTGTTTTTGTCTGCTACGGGCTTGCCGTTTTCAGTCTTGACGCCGTAATAATTTATGCTTGCGTTATAGGTGTCGTTGGAATAGACAATCGCAAACTGCTTGACGAGCTTTTCCGAGCCGACGAGATAGTACGAATATATTACTGTGTCGCCGTGTTCGGGACGGAAGGCGTATATATTGAGCTCTTGCCAAGGGGTGCCGTAAGTCCAGTCGGCCAGCGCGGTCTGCGTAACTGCCTCGCGCGTGGTTGCGTCGCGCAGGTTGTTGGACATAGTTACTATGTACCAGGTTTTTGTAATGACCAGATAACTGTTGCCGTTGTCAAGTATGTAGTTGCTGCCGAAGTCGATAGTGACGGTGGTAATTATCGTGCTTACCTCGCCCAGTGCGCCCGTGGTGTTGCCGTTATGACTGTAAGTCACGGTAGCCATATCCAACCACTCCTGCAGATACTTTTCGCCTAAATTGAAGTTGCCGTTGAGAACAACCGAAAGCACTACTCCGCGATAGCGCGCGTATGCGTCGTTCAATTCGCCTCTCGTAATCTTTTCGCCGAACTCGTTTGCCGTAGCGTTGGGATCTTCATAGATAGCCTGGTCAACGAGCCCGGTATAGATTGCATCTCCACCCTCGCCGATTTGCAGCTGCCAAAGTCTTGTCTGGGCTTCGTCCATAATCTCGCCGAAGTCGCTCTCTTTGATTTCAAGCAGCTCGGGATTCATCTTTACACCGTTTAATGTGTGCGTATCGAGGGGATAGTTAGCGTAACCTATAATATCAATATAATAATCGCTTGCGTCTTTGAACTCGACCAGTTTGTTCCCGTTGAATTCAAGCCACATACCCGTATTTTGAAGTTCGTCGTCCGTCTCAATGCCGTATGCGTAGACCGTTTGAGGAAGCGTTATCCCGGGAATAGTGAGGTGTGCACGGATTTTTCCGATTTGGTTGGTGCCGTCGTAAGTGAAAGTACTGCCGTATGCGGAAGACGCAAAGGTTATCCACTCCTCGCCCGACTTTACCTGCCACACTACGTGCGTAAACATACTCGTGCTGTCGCTTGAACCGATTGTGAAGTACGCGCGCGCCTCGCCGGTGTAGTTGCCCTTGAAGGTAATTACCACGATTGCGGTATTCAAGCCCGCGTTGATATTGTTTTGATAAGATATGCTGTAATCCCTGCCCGCAACCATCGTTTGGCTGTTGTATTTAACTACGCAGTTCTGGGGGATTTTCTCGTGTCCGTCGTATTTGAAACCGTCGTTCGAAAGGGTAATGTTAACGTCCGCGTTTGTCAGCTTTTTAGCTCTTACGACTACCGCAAACTCAACCTCCTTCTCTCCGCCGATATCCAGATTTATAGTGAGCGGATATACGCCCGCGTCCTGATTGACGGTAACCGTATCGGCGCCGTCGACGTCGGGTGCGGTTAAAGATACGGGATATACGCTGTCGCCGTAGATGCTGTCAACGCAGTTCCAGGAAAGCTCATTCTGATCTGCCTTGCCCAACACGTAATCCTTGGTGGAATTGTCGGAATATTTAACGGTAAATTTCACTTCTTTGGGGGAAATGCCGAGCTCGCCGTTTTTAAGCACCAATATGTGCTGTGCCTCCACTTGCTGTATGCTCGTTTCCCCGTCCTCCACGTACGCCGTGTCCGAAACGAAATATCTGTAGGGATTGGTGTACAGCCAAGCTCCGTTTGTGGGAGTAACTTCGCTGTCGGGCTCCCTTTCGTCTACTGAAACAAACTCGCTGTTGTGTACGCCGTAGCTCGTTATAAAGGGCAGACCGTCCGTTGCAAAGGATTGGTTGACGACTACGCCTATGCGCGCACCGTCCTTCAACGCGCCTACTATTTTAGGTCTTCTGTCGTCAGCTTCCGAAATCTGCAGGTTGCTTTGAGAAGTTCCGTCGCCGAGGGTGGTGTGGTTATCGTAAATTACGGGATCGCCCGAAAGCGACACGCGAGCGTCGGTATCGAGGTTCAGACCGCCGCCGTAAATCGCGTTGTTGCCCGTAATTTTTCCGCCCTCTATTTTTAAGATACCGTCCACGTTCACGCCGCCGCCCTTGCGCGCTCTGTTGCCGCTTATCGTGCCGCCGCTCAAAACGAAGGGGTTTTCTTTGCTTGCATAAGAACCCGAAAGGGGCTTTTCAATGTAGATACCGCCGCCGTAGGTGTTGGTTCCGTCGCAGAGATTGTCGAGGTTGCCGACCGTATCGCCTTGCAGGAAGCTGCCCGCTCTGTTGTTGGCGATAGTGCCGCCTTTAATATTAACGGTGGAGCAGAATGTATATAAGCCGCCGCCCTTTGCCTCGTAAGCAGTAGTATTTTCACAGTTTGTGACAGCTTTGTTGTACTCTATGGTGCCGTCCGTTATATCTACGTTGACGGTAACACTCCTCGGATTGAATATTCCTACGGCAACACCGCCGCCGTATACGCTGTTGGTAAGTGACGAAGCCACGTTGTGGTGTATTTTACCGCCGCTTATCGACAAATTCATTATACTCGTTTGATTTGTAAGAACGAACACGCCGCCGCCGTACTGGTTGGACGTGTTGTTGCATATTTCGCCGCCCTTAATCTCTACGTCGCCCGAATACTGTGCGAAGACGCCGCCGCCGCCGTTTTGAGTGATAGCGCTAACGGTAGAACCCGACGCGTGGTTGTTGCGGATGATGCCGTCCTCGATATTTATAACGGTGCCCGTTGCATAATAGCTGGCTACACCGCCGCCGTTCATAGCTGTGTTTTCTTCTATGACGCCCCCGTACATATTGAACGAGCCCGTGCCGCTCACGCAGACACCGCCGCCGTATACGGTTGCGGCATTCGTTGCGGACGCAAAGTTGTGATTTTTAATCGTTCCGCCGTACATATCGAAAGAACCGCTGTCCTTAATGTAAACGCCTATACCGTAAATTGCAGAGCCGCCTACTTGATTGCCCTCTATAGAGCCGCCTTTTAGCGTAAAGCTACCGCCTTCTATAAACACACCGCCGCCGTACGTCGAGCCGCTTGCGGGGCTGTTGTATCCGCCGGTTATCATACCGCCCGTTGCGCTGTCCGCAATGGTAAGGCTGCCTTGAATATGAAACACCTGACCGTTAGAAACGCCCGTGGTAAGATTGCGGTCTATTTTATGACCGTTCAAATCAATCAATATGTTGGTTCCAGTCGGCACCGATATTCTGCCGTTGCTGAAATTGGGTGCTCCCGAGCCGAAACCATCTACCGAGTTTGCCGTAGCAATCCAGTCTCTTGCAAGCACAACCTTTACGTACGCCGAAGAATCCATTCTGTACGCCGTCTGTGCAAGCTCGATAACGTCGACCCATCCGGTCGCAAAATTCGGACGGTAGTAGACGTTTTGATCTCTGTTATCAATTCCGCTTTCGCCCAAATATATGGTATATTTGGGAGGATCTTCCGCCAAGGCCTCATCGTCTGCCCTCGCAGTAAAAGGCGAAAACATCATAGTAAGTCCAATAATACCGCAAGTTAGGAACATGGCGATTAAGACCGATAAAATTGATCTTCTGTATAATCTCTTTCCCATTTAAAGTCTCCTTAATGACGAGCTGTTTCGGGTTATGTACAGCCACCTCAATTCAACAGCGGCTTATATACATTTTTCCAAACTATATTCTATCACTTTTTGTCATCGTTTGTCAACACTAATATAGTAAAACACTCTTCAAAAATCAACTAATATTTTCATAATTTTGCCGATTTTTAACCCCTAAAAGAAAATTTGCGCCCCTCTCAACGCCAGGAGCCCCTCTCACGCCCGTGCGCGCGTATATTATAAGGAAAGCGACCCCGCAAAAAGTCGCTTAAATTTCGGGCTCAACCCTCAAAGTACAACTGCACTCACATTTTACCTGAAATTACCAAAAATTTTTTCCCGTACACCCCATAAAACAGTAGAAAGCACTACAAAACATTTATCGGTAAGTTGGGTCCACTATTTAACAACCTGAATAATTTTAAAAAATCAGTTGACAGTATATTTTTCAAGTGTTAAAATATGTCTGCAATTAAATATTAAGTGAAAATACGGTTTGAAAGGCATTAAAGCCGAGTAAATTAAAAGGGAATCCGGTCAAAGTCCGGAGCAACCGTCATTACTGTAATTACAGCATTGCAAATGCTCAACTGTAAAAGTCAGGCTACTGCCGTATTTTCAGGATGTCATGAATTTTGGACGAGAAAGAGTGCAACCGATTAAAAGCTGTTTGTTTTTGCGTTGCCTTTTTATTTCGCCGTAATATCCAGATACTTTTAAATCCGTTGTGCTCTTTCTCGCATGAAAGAGCACTTTTCTTTTGGAGGCAAAATGGCTGTTTTTAATGTTAAAGACGAAAGCGTACAATGGGCTATAGCGGAATTGAAGAACAAATATGATGAATTGAACAGACTGCCAAAAAAAGCAGACTTCGATGAAGTTACACGTGCACGGATAAAGGCGTTTCTCGGTCCTTGGCCGCGCGCACTGGAAGCAGCCGGATTAAAGCAACATAAGGCTAAAACAAACAAAAAGAGCGGCAGTCAAAAATTAAATGAAGATTAACAAAAATTAAAAAGATGTAATGCAGTCATATGAATATTAAAAAATGTAAACATTTTATAAAAATCTTAAAAAATTGTGCATATTATGCACTTACTATTTTACTTTCAGGCTTTTTGCGCGCTGTTGGTATATTTATTTTTGTAACGCCGAATAAGTTTGCTCCGGGTGGAATTAACGGCGTATCCGTACTGATGGAATATATAACAGGGTGGAGTTCGGGCTGGTTCTTGCTGATACTCAATATACCGCTGTTTTTTGTTGCGTTTTTCTGCATTGGTAAGCGCGAAGCAATAGTCTCTACTCTATCAATGCTTCTTACCTCCGGACTTTTAATTGTTTTTGACAATAATCCATGGCTATGCGCAAATCTTCAATATCAGGCTAACAACGGTGCAATTCTTGCTGCAATTACAGGCGGAATTTTTCTGGGTGTGGCGCTTGCTATTATGCTTAAAAGCTGTGGCACGGCGGGCGGAACGGCAGTTCTTGCCTCGCTTGTCAATAAAAAATGGCGTTTTTTGAATATCAGTTGGCTTACTTCGGCATTTGACGCTTTGGTTGTGTTTATCTCTTTCTTCGTGTATAACCAAGGAATGAGTTTTACCGATAAACTTAATCCTGTTTTGTTGGCATTGGTTTCGCTGTTTGCAACCAGCAAAGTCTGTGACCTTATATTGCAAGGCTTTAAAGTTGCGTATAGGTTTGAAATTATTACAAATAAACCCGAAGAAATTGCCTCTGAAATTATGGAACGCACTCACCACGCTGTAACAGAGATGTCCGGCATCGGAATGTATTCGCATAAAGATTATAATGTGCTTGTCTGCATTATACGCAAGCGCCATATTGCCGATATCCAACGGATTATAAAAAAATATCCCGATACGTTTGCTTCTTTTACTCCGGTTTCGGAAGTATATGGAAAATTTTTAAAATAATGATTCATAAATAAAATTTAATCATACAACAGTTGCCGAACGCTTTGTTCCCCGCCACAATAAATGAGTGCTGGAAAACACTGTTCCTGACACTTAAAAATGCACGACCGATGTCGTGCATTTTTGGCTGAGCATATATAACGTAATCTGAACTACTTTCGAATTGCGTTATTTTGTTTTGGAAAAATTAATTATCTATTTCAACGATACAATATTTTTTATTTGAATAATCATAGTCATTTGCCCAATAATCCTTATCGCTCTTTGATGTTTTTTGAACTTGATAGGTTATGTCATCTATAATAAATGTTGTTTTATCGGCTTTTTCGTCATTGGTAATAACATGAACAATTTGTTTGTTAGCATCGGTATCGGTACCACCTTTTGAAAGCGGCTGAATGTGATCTATATCCCATCCATATTTTGAATTAACTTGTCCAAAAGCACTTTTAAGGATTTTGCGTCCTGCAAAATCTTCAGCTTCCTCTACATTCCCAAATTCTTTTTCCCAAAAATCCATTTTTTATCTCCTGTTTTAGTATTATATTCCAAATTTTTATTCTATAATTCGGTACGCTATCAAAAGCGCTTCATTAAAATAATTCCATTTTATTCCTGCATTATTTTCTTTAATAATATGTATCATATCTATAAATTCCTTGGAAGACATCATAAAATCCGAATTAGGTTTATCAATTATTTCGGCAAGTGATAGTGTTTCATATTTGATTTCTTCCCTAGAATGTTGGTGTGCTGTTAAATTATTGAAAGTGATATAATGACTTTTTTTATCTATTATATATACTTGTGGAGGAATGAATCGTGAATTATCTAATAATGTTCCTCTATTTAAATTATTATACAAATCATTAAGACAGATAAAGTTAGGTGCTACATAACCCGCAAAATTCTTTTTAAATCTGTTATAAGCTACTAATTTGTTATGTTGTAAATAATTGTGATTGGGATATAAATAGAACCTAAAGTTTTCGCCGTTGGCTGGTCGCCTTTCATACTCTTCTACAATTTTGTATTGAAGAGCAAATGCTTGTATGCATCCATATATATTATTTAAATTGCTAATTAAAACATCAACCCCCAACATCCTCTCTTGATATTGAGAAGGCACATATATTTTGAACCCTCTATCTAATGGTCAACAAGAATCTCATAAAATTTTTCACTGAAGTCCGATTTTCTCATTTGAGCTCTATTCCCCCTATTTAAAAATTTGTAATTTTTATATTTTTCATATGTTGTTTATTTTATAGACAATTTCCGACATTAAAATGTTACAAAATTTTATTATTATTTTTAAAATTTTTTGTGATTAATTCCTTTTTTAATTTTAAAGTTTAAAAAATAAAAGTTTTGGATACATATGTCAGTAATCGTCACCTATGCGGCAGAAGCCATATACAATGAAAAAAGCACAGCTCTTGCTGTGCTTTTTGGCTGGGGCGAAGTGATTCGTAAGGAGCGAAGCGACGGAATAGCGATTGGGCAAAAATTCGGCAGGTTTATACTGTAAAACTATTTTTGCAATCGCGTCACACCCGTGAGCGGTGGAGAACACTCCCCCACTCACAAAAACAGCAGTTGAACTGTATGTTCAACTGCTGTTTTCATGGCTGGGGCGAAGTGATTCGAACACCCGAATGACGGAGTCAGAGTCCGTTGCCTTACCGCTTGGCGAC
>JAFLVP010000034.1 GCA_022508265.1 Clostridiales bacterium | reverse complement strand
TATTTCAAGCGCAAGCCGTGCGGAAAGCGCGAAATATACACCCTTAGGGCTTCGCGAGTTCGGCACTCCTAAACTTATCATAAGTGAATACGGCGTATTTATCGGTTAATTTGCTCTCTATAAAGCTTATCGCCCTGTCCCTGCCCATAGCCATAATCGCGGTAGTGATTGCGTCGTTTTCGGCGGCGCTCCCGCCCGCAACCGTAGCCGACATTATGCCCGTTTGAACGGGCTTGCCCGTAGCGGGGTCTATTATATGACAGTATCTTACGCCGTTTACAGTATAATAATTTACGTAGTCGCCGCTCGAGGACACGCAAATATCGTGCACGTTGAAAGACAGGTAGTGCGTGGAATTTCTGCGCGGTTCTATAAGCTCCAAAGTAAAGTCGCCCTTTGAATAGTGCTTTTTGAGAGACAGGCTGCTGCCCCCGAAGTTAAACAGCCCGTATTCAAAGCCGTAGTCTTGGAACATTTCATTTATTATATCGGTGGCATACCCCTTGCCTATACCGCCCAAATCCACTTTAAGCGAATATGTTACGCCGTCCACTTCTACGGTTTTTTCGGGCTTTTTAACGGAATATTTATCAAAAAGACTATCTTCGGTAAACTCCAGATTTTCAAATTCTTTGTAAAGTTCGGTAAATTTTGCAATATCCTCGTCTTTGGGGAGCTTATCGGGCTGTTCCTTTATGTCGAACCCGTACGCGCTTACGCTGTAATACACCGCGGGATTGTAGTAGCCGTCGGTAAACTCATACATTTGCTTTGCAAGCTGTAAAACTTCATAGAAAGTTTTGTCCACCTCCACCGTCTCGCCCGCCTCCGCTCTGTTGAACAATTGCGCACTTGACTCTCCATTCGTAACCGAAAGACTGTTTTCAATATCCGTAAGCGTTTGAGTGACGGCTTGGGTAAAGTCGATGTAGCTTTGTACTGCATCGGAAACGGAAAAATCGGCGTAGACCGTAAGCACGGCGTCAGTGTTCATAGAGGAGAAATATTTGGATTTTGCAGTAAATCCCCGCGTGTTTTCCGCCTTGCCGCCCGAAAAACTGTTGTCCGCAGGTATAACCTGCTCAATACGGTAATTCGGGGCAAGAACGGTAAACTCCGAGTTTTGAATATTGGTATATATATAATAATCTTTGAGCTTTTGCGTACAGCCCGAAAGCGCGAAAACCCACACTACCGCGCACAGCAATCCCGCGACAAATTTTTTCATAGTTAAATTATAACCTTTTTTTAATGAAAACGCAAATAAAAAACCTCCCGCAAATTGCAGGGAGGTTTTTGTTGTTATATTGTTTGTTTTGCGTCTTATGGCAAAAATTTCGTGAGTTTATTCCGTACGGAGGGCTCTTTCACTCGCATTTTAATTATTTACGGCGCAAGGAAGGTTTCCTTCCGCCGGCGCACCCAATTTGTGCATACCTGCACCTGAGCGAGGTGAATTCCCGAAATTTTACGTTACGAGAGCCATTAAGATTTCGGGAAGAGGGCGAGAAGCCCTCAATTCACGGAAATTATCGCCGTCACTGCGGCGAAAATTTCGTGAACTTATTCCGTTCGGAGGGCGACAACGGGGTCTTTCTGCGCCGCCGCAGACGCGGGGATTAGTCCCGAAATAAGTGTTAGCACAACGCTTACGCCTATCATTATGAGCGCCTGCCAGAAGGGTAGCGCCGCTATGGTGTAGATACCCGCAAGCGAGCCTATTATGAGGTTTAAAATAAGCGATAACAGATAGGTTACGCCTATTCCCACGGCTCCCGCCGCAAGTCCTATTATAAAGGTTTCGGCATTAAAGAGCCTCTTTATATCCTTCTTTCTTGCGCCTACCGCACGGAGTATTCCTATTTCTTTTACGCGCTCCACGACGGAGACGTAGGTTATAATTCCTATCATTACTGTCGATACGACGAGGGACAGCGCGGTGAACGCAATGAGCGCAAAGGTTATCATCTCTATCATAGTGTTAATCATTGCGATTATAAGCCCGACCGTGTCGGTGTAGGTTATTTTGTCCTTAACTTCAAGCTTTACCGTAGCTTCGTTGCCGTCAAAGCCCGTGTAGGTGTAAGATTTTTCCGCCTCGCACATTCTATTCCACGCGTCGAGATAGTTTGTGACGGCGTCCTTGGAGTTGAAGTCTACAGGGTACATATAAATTGCCGTGGGCAGTCTGCTTCCGCCGACCATGGCCGCAGTGATTTCGGTTGACGCTCCGCCCGTGACGTTGCCTATTATCGTAGCCATCATGCTTGCGCCCGTGTCAATGGAACCCTGCTTGGTTTCGAGAACGTAGAAGTCGCCGTTGTCCGTTTCGTCCACATAATAATAGTCCACGTAAGAGGGAACCTCGTCGAGCGTGCCCCCCTCGGTTGCGTTTATGTACTTGACTATTTCGCTCTCCGCCTCCGTGTCTAAAATATAGTTTGTAAGGGCGTTTGTATAGTAAAGTCCCGTATCAAGACAGCCGTATGAGACAGACTCTTTCTTTTGAAGTATCATTTTTACGCCCATTTCAACGCGCTTTTCGTATGCGGAAGTATCTTTAAACGCGGGAAGCTCAATTCTTTCGTTGCCGCCGTCGTCAATTACGTACGCTCTGTCGGCGTATGCGTTTGCAATAAATCCTTCTTTGGTTTCGTCTTCTTGGGGCTTGCGCAAAGTGCTGAACATCATCCCCATACCAAGCGAATTAAGCAAAGTCTTAAGCGCCTCGTCACCCTGTTTGCGAGCTTGCAATATCATCAGAGTCAGACCTTGCGCATATTCCGGCGCATCGTTGCCGCTCATCTTCAAAAGTGACGTTATAAGCTCCCCTACTTCCTCATCGGAAAGATACTTAGGTTTGAAATTCTGTTTGCTGTAGACGCTGTCGTTGGGGTAATAGGTAAACTTGAAGTTTTGGGTACCGTCGCCGACAATATCGGCATAGGGAATTCCGTTTTTGCCTACGAGCTTATCTTTTGCACCCTTGTCGTCGCCCACGCCCGCAAAGGCATAGTCCAAAAATTCGTCCTCGGTAAAAAAGCCGTATTCGGCAAACATCAAGTCATTGAATTGATGGTTTTCAACTACCATTATAAGCGTTTCTTTTGCATTGAACAGGTCTTCAAGGTATTCGTCCGAATAGCCCGAGGTCACAGACTTACCGTTATAATCGACGGCAAGCACGTCGTACTGCGACATCACGTAGTCAAAGTTGTCGGGAACTTCGGCAAAAGTGCGTACGGTCGAAATCATACTGCCCCACTGTTTGTACTCCTCCACGTGCGAAAGAATGTTCGAATACATTGACCTTATTGCCGCAACCGACATTTCCCCGCCGTTGAAATCGTTGGTTACTCCCTCTTTTAAGGGGAATTTACGCGAATTTACGTCCTTGCTGACGGTAAAATCCGTGTAAATATTGTTGGTTACGTTGAACGCATAGTCAAACTGAACGACGTTTACGCTCTCTTCGGGAATTTTTGAAATATAGTCCACGTAGGCTTCGGAGATGTTGTTCGTCCTTTCAAATCCCTGAGCAAAAGTACCCAAGGTGTCGAGCAACGAGCGCACGTAGACTTTGTCGCCCTTTTTTAGTTTGTTTAAATCCAACCTCGTGTTGTTTTGCGATATTGACATAAGCGAAGTGAAGTCGTAGGTGCTCTGCGTTATTGCGACGGGATTGCCCGAGAGCATATCGTTTTCCATATCGTTTATAAAGCCGTGAACGCCCGCCGAGATTGCAAGAACCATTGAAACGCCTATAATGCCTATGCTTCCCGCAACGGATACCATTGCGGTACGCCTGCCCTTGGATAAAAGGTTTTTTAAAGACAGCCCGAAAGCCATACCAACCGACATAGAGGACTTCTTTTTTCTTCCCTTGTTTTTAACAACGGGCGCCTTATTTTCTGCGGGCGCCGCCTCCGCATCGTCTGTTTTCTTTGCGGGCTCTTCGATTCCGTCGAAGGGCTTCGTGTCGTCGGTTACCTCGCCGTCCAAAAGGCGGATAATGCGGGTTGAATATTTTTCGGCAAGCTCGGGGTTGTGCGTAACCATAATTACGAGCCTGTCTTTTGCAATCTCCTCCAAAAGCTCCATAATCTGAACGCTCGTCTTGGAGTCGAGTGCGCCCGTGGGCTCGTCGGCAAGCACTATTTCGGGGTCGTTTATAAGGGCGCGGGCTATCGCTACGCGCTGTGCCTGACCGCCCGAAAGCTGATTTGGCTTGTTTTTGAGCTTATCCGAAAGTCCGACCCTTTCAAGCGCATCTATCGCCCTTCTTCTCCTCTCCTCCTTGGTAACGCCCGAGATTGTGAGAGCGAGCTCGACGTTTTGCAGTATGGTCTGGTGGGGAATTAAGTGATAGCTCTGAAAGATAAAGCCCACGCTGTGGTTGCGATAGGTGTCCCAGTCGCCGTCCTTGTATTCCTTGGTGCTCCTGCCCTCTATCACGAGGTCGCCGGAGGTGTACTTGTCAAGCCCGCCGATGATGTTCAAAAGGGTGGTCTTGCCGCAGCCCGACGCGCCGAGTATCGAAACAAATTCGTTTCTGCGGAATTTTATGCTCACACCTTTTAAGGCGTGTACGACGCCGCCCGCAACGTGATATTCCTTTTTGATGTCTTTTAGTTCTAGCATTTCCTATCCTTCTATATATAATAACTTAAATTTTGGCGTTTTGAAGTCTGTTTAGGGCCCTGTCCTTGCCCAAAATGCCCATAATGGTGCATAAGTCGGGGGAGTTGGGGCTGCCTGCTATTGCTATTCGGAGTATCTCTGCAACGTCGGAGACGTTTCCGTTGTAATTTTCGGGGTTAGCCTTGTAGTCGCTCATCTCCGACGCAAAGCCGTTTTCCGAGGCAACCGCCTTAACCTTTGCAAACCAAGCCGAATTATCGTCGGTTTCGTCGTACGCCTCTGCAAAGTCGGAAAGTACTTTGTTCACAACCGCACTCTCATATCTGTATGCGTATTGAGGCGAAAAGGTGTCGTCAAAGAAATAGTCAATAAGCCTTACGCCCTGTTCGGCGCGCTCGATGTCCTTTCTGCGTTTCTTTCCGCCCGTGCCCATTACAAGGTTTAAAATTTTTATAAGATATTCCTTATCCTCAAAGTGCTTTTTATCCTTTTCGGCGCCGAATTCGTCCACCCAAGTTTTAAGGAAATCGTAGCACTCCTCGGCGGAGAGGCGGGAAATTTCGGTCTTTGACATATCGTTTAATTTATCGAGGTCAAAGAGCGCCCCGCTCTTGCCCATTTTGTCTATTTTGAATTTGAATTCCTTATAGTCCCCGTCGGGGTTCTTTAAAAGCCACTCCTCGAAGTTGGAGTTTAAGACCGTCATAAGGTATTTTACGACCGCCTTGGGATAGTAGCCCGCCTTTCTATAATAGTCCAAAGAAAGCTCGGGGTCCTTTCTCTTGGACAGCTTGCGCTTGTTGCCGCCGTCCATCTTCATAAGCGACGAGGTGTGCGCGTACTTGGGGGGCTTGAAGCCGAGCGCTTTATGAAGCTCCAAATGTATGGGAAGGCTGGAAAGCCACTCCTCGCCCCTGATTACGAGGGTTGTACGCATAAAGTGGTCGTCTATGGCGTGGGCAAAGTGATAGGTGGGTATGCCGTCCGACTTTAAAATTACTACGTCCTGGTCGTTTTCGGTTACGGTTATATCCCCTTTGATTGCGTCGCGGAAGGTAATTTTGTTTGAGATATCCCCCTCCGATTTAAGACGGATTACGAAGGGCTTGCCCTCGTCTAAATTCTTATAAATTTGCTCCTCGGAAAGGTTCCTGCAAACTGCAAATTTTCCGTAGTAGCCGGGAGTTAAGTTGTTTGAAGTCTGCTCCTCGCGGATTGCGGTCAGCTGTTCCTCTGTGCAGAAACAGGGGTACGCTTTGCCTTCCTCTATGAGCTTTCTTGCAAAGGCACGGTAAATTTCCGCGCGCCTGCGCTGATAGTAGGGTCCGTATTTGTTGAGCGGCGAGTCAATCTCCGCGCCCTCGTCAAAGTTGATGTCGAAATATTTCAAACTTCTTATAACGCTCTCAACCGCACCGTCCACCTTTCTCTTTTCGTCGGTATCCTCTATGCGGAGATAGAACACGCCGCCCGTGGTGTGCGCCGCTCTCTCGTCGGCGAGCGCCGAATAGAGGTTGCCCAAATGTATAAAGCCCGTGGGCGAGGGCGCAAGGCGGGTTACTTCCGCACCCTTCTGCACGTCCCTTTGAGGATAGATGTTTTCGTATTCTTCGGGGTTCAAAAGCTCTTCGGGTATGAGCCTTTTTGCAAGTTTAAATAAGTCCATTTTTTTCAGTCCTCTCTTTTCTTTTCTCTGCGTGGAATTTTATTTGCAAACCAGCGGTAGGAAAACCACAGAATAATAAGCAGCTCGAATACCGCCGCAACTATATAAAGAATATATATTTTACCGAAATCGGTAAAAGTTATAACGAAAATGTGGCAGACAAGCGCAACAGACCAAAGTATTGCCGAGGCGGAGAGCGCCTGAATTGCCCTGTTGCCCCACTTTGCCGAAAATACCATCCATACGATTGCCATCGGAAGGAGCGCAACCACGAAGGTCAGCCACGCGTAATTTTCCGTCTTTGTTATAAAGTATAAAATCATAAACACGCCCATAGCCACGAACCATACGAGTACGGTTGACATAGCCACGATGAACGCGCGCATACCGTTTATCCGCCTTTTGGGCTGAATTCGGGGTTCCAGACTGTCGGCTTTAACTATGTCGTCCAGACTCACCCCGAAAATTTCCGAAAGGCGCAAAAGCACCCGCAAATCGGGCACCGCCTCGCCCCGCTCCCACTTGGAGACGGCTTTGTCGGAATAGTTAAGCATTTCGGCAAGCTGAAGCTGGGTAAGCTTCGCCTTGGTGCGCAAGGCTATCAAGTTTTTTGCAATATTGCTCTTTAATTCACTCATATTTTCTCTTTAAGCCCCTTATCAATCGTTGCTTACCTCTATTCTACCACTCTACCGCATAAAAAGTCAAACTCTACTGTGAGTAGAGTGTGAAATTTCAGCGGTAGAATTAAAAAATTATGCAGTATAGTGTCGATTTTAAAGTGTGGAGCGAAAAACGGCAAAAATAGGTTGAAATTTTTTGTCAAAGGTTAATAATATAGTTGTAGGCGCAAAACAGCGCATTTAAAGCCATTTTGGGGCAAAAAACTATGATTTTTACCCATTGGGGGGAGCTTAGCATAGGAGATATATGAGAAGTTTTGATATTTTCGTTGACTCGGCGGCGAATATTCCCGACGAGCTTTTAAAAAAACATAATATTACGGTAATTCCCTTCACCTGCACGGTGAACGGAGTTGAAAGACTTTGCTACGAAGAGGATATGCCCTTTGCGGAAACGGCTAAAAGCTTTTACGCCGAAATTATCGCAGGTGCGGATATAAAGACCTCGCTCGTTGGAAAAGAGCGCATAATCGAGGCGGTTACTCCCTCCGCCAAAGCGGGCAGAGATATTATTATGGTAACCATTTCTTCGGGAATCAGCGGCACTTACAATCAGGCTGTCGAGGCAAAGAAGTATATTGAAGAAAACTTTAAAGACTGCTCTATGTTCGTCCTTGACGGTGCGAACGCAAGCCTCGGCGAGGGCTTGCAGGCGCTCAAAATTGCCGATTTGAAGGACATGGGCGAGAGCGCGGAAAGCTGTGCCGCCTGGCACGCCGAAAACGCGTACAAAATTAACAGCTATTTCACGGTTGCCGACTTGAAGTATTTAAAGAGAAGCGGAAGAATTTCCACCACACTTGCCATTGCAGGCACGATACTCAATATTAAGCCCATTTTAAAGGCGGACGGCAGCGACAACGCAAAGATTGTATTCCACAGCAAGGAGCGCGGCAGAAAGCGCGCAATCTCCGCCCTTGCCGAAATGTATCGCGAGCGCGCGATTTCGCCCGAGAACCACACTGCGGCAATAGCGCACGCCGGCTGCGAGGAAGACGCGCTTGCCCTTGCCGAGCTTATAAAACAAGCGGGCGCAAAGGATATAATTATCGAGTACTATGACCTTTGCACCGTTTCCCACGTGGGACCGGGAACGCTCGCACTCTTCTTCTACGGCGCCGACAGAAAGGCTCCCGCTTTGGCAAAGGCGCAAAAAAAAACGGGAAAGGCGCACGCCACGCAAAACATCTGAACAATAACTGACAACAATATCCTTCTGTATATGGAAAGCCGCCCGCGCTTTATGTGCGGACGGCTTTCTCTATATTCGTCTCACGGAATTTGCTTACTATTCTGCGTTTACGGGCATCCAACCCCAACAGACACATTTTTACGGGCAAACTATCGGTCTATCCACTCAAACCGTCGTTCGGCGTGTGTCCAACACGCTTTCGCGCCGTTTCGTGCGTCTATCCTCGCTATTTTGCTCCGTAAAAACGCTACGCGCCTGAAACGGTTTGTTTTGCGTGATTTTACAAGGCAAACGAGCGAAGTTGTAGTGAACCCTACTACGAGCGAGTTTAACGCAGGAAAAGCCCAAAACAAGCCGTTATCAGGTGTATCGGTTGGGGTTGAATACCCGTTAATTTTCCGTGATTTTTAGAAACTATGTTTCTCTTTGCGCGATTATTAAAGGCAAACAATAATAAAATCGCGCAAATTCACTTCCAGTGGCCGTAGGCATACGCAAATTGAGTGCGCGAGAAAAAAGCGTGGTTTTTCCTCGCGCCGTGAAATATTTTAAAAATAAATTAGCACAGTTTAGCGTTGTATACAAAGTATTTCGTTAGCGTCTAATTCAAGAACCGCACAAAGGTTTGCAAAAGTTTCAATTGTTGGCATTTTATTCTGATAAAGATATTGTCCTATTGCCTGATGACATACCCCTATTCTTTTAGCTAATTCTGTATGCGTTATTCCACTTTGCTTTATTGCTTCTTGTAGCTTTTCTCTAATTTGGTTAAGTTCTATCATTTTTTACTCCTCATAATAATTATGCCACCAATGATAGCAAAATACTTGACTTGCTAGCATTGATAGCATATAATTTATATTGCTATCACCGATAGCAATATAAATAAGGATATCAAACTATGAATTCAATGATAGAAGAAATTTATTATAGTATTTGCTTTGATATAAAATCAAGCAAGGAATATCTGAAAGAACAGGACAAATACGTTACACTGATGGATAAATTAAGCGAAAGTTTGCCGGACGAATTTAAGGATAGTATAAATCAATTAGACAGGGTTACGGGCGGCATTGAAGCCGAAAGAGCCAAAATCTGTTTTATAGAGGGGTTTAAAATGGGTATGCGGACGGCGATAGAGGTTTTAAAGGACTAAATAAGCACGGCGTGTGCCGTGCTTTTTAATGGCGTTTGTCGTAGTCGAAGGCTTCTTTCCTTTCCTTTAAAAGATACTCTAAAAATTTTATACAGCCCTCCTCTATGTCCGAATACGCTTTCTCGAAATTGAGGGTGTACCACGGGTCGGCAATATCGCTGTTGTCGCCCGTAAACGCGCGGAGCTTGAAGATTTTTTCACTGCAGCTGTCGCCCGAAATACTTAAGACGGCAAAAAGGTTGTTCGTATCCATTACAAGGATATAATCGTTATTTAAAATATCCCGTTTGGAAATCTGCTTTGCAATATGCTCGCCCGGAATGTTATGCCTTTCAAGCGTGCGCTTTGCAGGGGGATAGATCGGATTCCCCTCCTCCCAGTCGGAAGTGCCGAAGCTCGTAATTTTAAAGCTCGGGTTAAGCCCGCGCTCTTCAACAAGTTTTTTGAATATCAGCTCCGCCATAGGCGAACGGCAGATATTTCCAAGACATACAAAAGCTACGCTTATCATCTTTTTCCTAATATTTTTTTGCCCGCGCGGCGACTGCCGCGCGGGCATTATTTTTTATTTACTCTTTTTCGCCCTCTTCCTCTTCGGGAAGAACGATAATTTTCAGCTCGTTAATTCGTCTTGCCTCGGTCTTTGTAACCGTAATTTGCAGGTTGGCAAAGGTCACTTCGTCGCCCTCGTCGGGAATTTTGCCGAGTAAATCTATCACCCAGCCGCCGACGGTTACGCTGTCCGTTTCGATATCGCGCAAGCCGAATTTTTCAACCACGTCGTTGACGGTAACGCTTCCGAGCACGATATACTCGTTTTCGGCAACCTGCGTAAACTCCTTTGTTACCTCGTCGTGCTCATCCCAGATTTCGCCGACGAGCTCTTCGAGGATATCTTCCATAGTGATAAGTCCCACAGTTTCGCCGTACTCGCCCGAAACGATTGCCATATGCGTTTTATTCTTCTGAAGTTGCTGCAAAACCGCTAAAATTTTGGTCGTGGGAACGACGAACACGGCGGGCTTCATTGCCTTTTTTAAAGAGAAATCTTTGTCGTTATAGTGCTTTATGAAGTCCTTTTCGTGCAGGACGCCTATGATGTTGTCTACGCTCTCGCTGTATACGGGGAGCCTCGAATAATCCGTTTCGGCAAATAGCGCTCTTATCTCCTCGGTGGTCGCAGTGCAATCAATCGCCGCAATATCTACGCGGGGAATTAAAACGTCCTTTGCCTCCAAGTCGTTGAACTCTATCGCACTCTTTATAAGCTCGCTCTCTTCGGAGTTTATTCCGCCCTCCTGCTCCGCTTCGTCAACCATCGAAATGAGTTCTTCGTCGGTTATCGAGTTGTCCTCTTTGTGACGGAAAATAAGGTGCGTCAGCTTTCGCCAGCCCGAGAATATAAAGTTAAAAGGCGCAAGGATATAGCCGAGCGCGTTTATGATGGGCGCCGAGAAAGATGCGTAAGTGTCGGGATATTCCTTTGCAAGGCTCTTGGGGGTAATTTCGCCGAATATGAGCACTATTACCGTTATTGTCACAGTTGAAAGGATTGAGGCAAGGTCCTGATTTCCGTCACACCACTGTATAAATACAAGGGTTGCAAGCGAGGAAGCCAAAATGTTGACTATGTTGTTGCCTATAAGTATGGTTGTAAGCACCCAGTCGTATTTGTCGCTTAACTTCAATACGAGCTTGGCACGCTTATTTCCCGCCTCCGCTTTGGTTTTAAGGCGTATTCTGTTTAGTGAAGTAAACGCCGTTTCCGTTGCCGAAAAGTAGCCCGAAAGTATTATGCAGGCAACGATTACGATTATCATCAAAGTCATAATATTGCCTCCTTTTCACAGGTGCCCGTTATGCTTTTAAACATAACAAAATTGCACTCATATCCCTCTATGAGTGCACGTACAGTTTTATTTCGTGGGTTAGATGGGTCCATAATCTCCTCAAATTTTTTAGCTCACGGAAATTAAAAACTATTCTGCGTTTTCAATTTCCCGTGATTTGGGGAACTAAGTTCCCCTTTGCGAGATTTTTAAGTGCAAACAATTATTAAATCCCGCAAATTCCCCTCCAGTGAGCCGAAAGGGTTCGCAAATAAGGTGCGCCGGCGGAGGAAAACCCTCCTTGCGCCGTAAAGCGTTTTAATTTCTTTACTGAAGATATAATAACACATATTTCGGCGTTTTGCAACACTTTACGCATAAAATTTTACAGCCAAAATATGTAATCAGAGACTTCGGTACGGCGGGACACCTTGACGGGCAATACACGGTTTTGTAGGTACTCCAAAACCGTGTGTGACTTTCGCCTTGAGCGGCGCGCACGGTTGACAGCAAAAGTCAATTGCTGTCAAGTCTGCGGTAGAGTCCGCAGACCTGCGCAAACTGCGTTTGCTTGCCTCCCCGCAAGTCCCGACTCGTCCACATAAAAATCCCCCGCCCGGGGGGGAATGCCCCCCGCGGGGGGGTTGGGGGC
>JAFLVP010000033.1 GCA_022508265.1 Clostridiales bacterium | reverse complement strand
TCGTCGTTTATAGGCGAGATTGATAACGGGCTTAAAAACGCGCTTTGCAAAAACGAAAAACTTGACGGGCAGGACGTTGCATATATCGACGGAATATTAAAAACAGTCGGTGAACACAACAGCGAGTTTGAAGAAATTATAGATAGGTATTCTGTCTCATTTCCGTCTGCCAGAATTTATCCCGCCGATAAAAGCATTTTATTCGTTGCGCTTGCAGAGATAAAATATATGGACGATATTCCGCCTGCGGTTTCGGCAAACGAAGCGGCAAATATTGCTTCGAAATATTCGTCCGAAAAGAGTGCGTCGTACGTTTCGGGTATTTTATCGGAGGTTATCAAACAAAATGTATAGTATTATCGACGGAAAACGGATCGCCGCCGATATGCGCTCAAAAACAAGGAGATAAATTGGACTTTCAAGAGAAATACAACAGCTATCTTAATAGCGTAGAGCAATCAGTCGGTGCATTTTGCGACAGACTGAACTGCAAACCCGAAATTTTAAACGAGAGCTTGAAGTATACGCTTAAATTGGGTGGCAAGAGATTTCGCCCCGTCCTGATGTACGCGGTGGGCGAGCTTTTGGGCGTAGATTTAAAAAAACTTGAAAATTTTGCGCTTGCTATCGAGCTTATACACACTTATTCGCTCATACACGACGATTTGCCTGCTTTGGATAACGACGATTTCAGGCGGGGCAAGCCTTCGAGTCACAAAGTATTCGGCGAGGCGAACGCAATTTTGGCTGGCGACGGACTTTTGAATACGGCATACTCCATATTACTGCGCGAGTGTAAAAAGGGCGGGGAATATATTTGCGCTTCAGAACAGATTTGCGACTGCGCGGGCGTCTACGGGATGATTGCAGGTCAATCCGCCGACCTGAAATACGAAAACGAAAGAAATTATAACGAAAAAGCGCTCAATTTTATTCATCTGAACAAAACCTCGAAAATGATAGTTGCGCCTTGCGTCGTGCCGAGTATTCTGTGCGGAGGTAAATATTATCCCGAGCTTAAAGCGTTCGGAGAAAACCTTGGGCTGCTCTTCCAGTTTACCGACGATATCCTCGACGTGGAGGGACAATTCGATTTGCTCGGCAAAAGCATAGGCAAGGATGAGAACGATGGCAAGTTCACTTCCGTAAATTTATACGGGCTTGATAACTGCAAACTGCGCGCCGATCTGCTTGCCGAAAAGTGCTCGGCGATTTTAGAGGGAATAGAGGGGGACAGACAGTTTCTCTCCAAACTCGTCAGGTTTGTGCGAGACAGAAACAAATAAAATAATACGCACGATTCCGTGCGTATTTTTTGTGAGGTTGGATACCCGTATGAGAATTGATTTGTACTTAAAAGATAAATTCGGGTCGAGGAATAAGGCGGCAAACGCCGTCTCGGAGGGACTTGTACTCGTCAACGGCAAAACCGTTCCTGCCTCGTATGAGGTAAAAGACGGGGACGATATTGCTTTCTTGGCGCCCGAAGTGAGCTTTGTTTCGGCGGGAGGATATAAACTGCAAAAGGCGTTGAAAGATTTTGATTTTTCGGTTAAGGACGGCATTTTTGCCGATATCGGCGCAAGCACGGGAGGATTTACAGACTGTCTTTTGCAAAACGGTGCAAAAAAGGTCTATTGCATAGACGTGGGTGAAAGTCAGCTTGATGAAAGTTTGAAAGATAAAAATATAGTTATTATAGACAATTTCAACGCAAGAAATCTGACCCGCGACACTTTCGAAGAAAATCTATCTGGCGCGGTAATAGACGTAAGTTTTATTTCTTTAACCTATATTTTAGGGGCGGTTTCAGGGGTGTTGGAGGACGGAGCAAGCGTACTTGCACTCATAAAACCGCAGTTTGAGTGCGGCACGCATAAGGTGGGTAAAAATGGTATAGTGCGTGAGCTTTCTCAACGCAAAAAAATTATTACAAAGATATGTGAATACGCAAAGAGCGTCAATCTTGCTCCCGTTGAGATAACAAATGCTCCCGTTATAAAAGGCAAAAATACCGAGTATATTATAAGACTTGTAAAAAGCGGTAGAGCTTTGGACACCGAACTTATCGTAGACAGCGTTTCGGTGTGAATTTATATTTTTTGTATAATCTATATTTGTATATTTATAAAAATTTTAACTTAAAATCATTGCATATTTGAGTAAATTAGTGTATAATGAATTTATGAATGTAGGAATATATTCAAACCGAAATTATCTTGAGCGCGATAATGCCAATATTCAGCACATTAAAGATCGGCTTATAAAGGCTGGCAATTCCTGTACAATCGTTGAAAATAATGCCGATATCGACGGAGGAATAGATGTGCTTTTCGTTCTTGGCGGCGACGGAACGATTTTGAACGTTGCGGCTGAATGTGCATTATGCGGCGTCAAGATTATCGGCATAAATTACGGACATATCGGGTTTTTAACCGAATTTGAGGCTGACAGGATAGACGAAGCCGTATCTTTGGTAATCGACGGGAATTACAAGATAAAAAAAAGAAATTTGCTTGAAATAGACCACTTGGAGAAATTTTTTGCTATAAACGACGTTGTAATTCAGCGAAATACGGGTGCGGCAAATTTCAGCAATACCGTAGGTATTCATGCGGAGATAGACGGAACTACCGTAGACAACTTTTCTGCGGACGGAATTATCGTCAGTACTCCGACAGGCTCTACGGCGTATTCGCTCTCGGCGGGCGGCTCCGTTCTTTCACCCGATTTGCACGCTTTCAGTTTGACGCCTATATGTGCTCATTCACTTCACTCAAGACCTATCGTTTTCAGTGATGAATCTACGGTTACGATAAGTCCTGTGAGTTGCCGCGAATCACTCGTCATAATAGTTGACGGGAAAGTTGTTGGTAAACTTCCTGTGGGAGAGAAAGTTACAATCAAAAATTCTCATCTTTTTGCCCAATTTATAACGAGAGGCGAAGAGGATTTTTTCAAAAAGCTACTAATAAAATTAAGTATTTGGAGTAAATAATGCGACGCTCATTAAGACAACAGAAGATTCTCGAAATTATTTCCGGCAAAGAAATTGATACGCAGGAAGAATTATGTGACGAGCTTATTAAAGCCAACTTTAACGTTACGCAGGCGACGATCTCGCGCGATATTAAAGATTTGAAGCTCTATAAGGTTGCCGGCACGAAAAAGAAGTATAAGTACGCAAGCTTTGACAACTACGTTGACAGCGTAACCAACCGCATGACTAACCTTTTCAAAGGTTGTGTTTTGAGCATAAAGTACGCGAATAACCTTATTCTCGTTAAAACAATGCGCGGTAACGGCTCGACTGTCGGCGTCTTTGTCGATTCACTGCAAATAAGCGAAATAATCGGCAGTGTTGCCGGCGACGATACACTTTTAATCGTTGTTGACAGCAACGAAAATGTGCAGCACGTTGTTGATTTACTTAAAGATTACCTCAGTTAATGCTACAAAGATTGTACATAAAAAACGTTGCGCTTATAACAGAGGCGGATATAACGTTTGACGAAAAACTTAACGTTTTATCGGGCGAAACCGGTTCGGGTAAATCGGTAATTTTGGAGTCCATAAACTTTGTTTTGGGCTCCAAGGCAGATAAAACAATGATAAGATACGGCGAGCAGGAAGCAACGGTGCGCGCCGAATTTTGCGTTTCGGAGGAAAGCGAGGCTCTTTCGGTACTTAAAGGATACGATATAGAAAGCGACGGCGAGATAATTATTACCCGCAAATTTAACGTAGACGGCAAGGGCGGGATTAAAATAAACGGCAACACCGTAACTGCCTCAATGCTTAAAAGCGTGACCCAAAGACTCGTTGACGTACACGGACAGAGCGAGCATTTCTTCCTTTTAGGCGAGGAAAATCAACTTAAAGTCATTGACGGTATTGCAGGCGAAAAATTGAACGCAATTAAGCAAAATATATCGGAATTGCTTGCTCAAAAGCGCTCCTTAAAGGCAAAAATCAACGAGCTCGGCGGGGACGAGAGTGAGCGGGAGCGCAAGATAGATATGCTTGATTTCCAGATAAAGGAAATCGAGAGCGCAGACTTGAAGATTGGCGAGTATGACGAGCTTATTGCGCGCCGAAATCTTATTGCCAATACCGAAAAAATATTGACTGCTCTCGGAGGTGCGGGCTCGATAATAGGCGACGACGGTGGATGCCTCGATTTGTTGACTTCGGCAAAGCATCAGGTCGGAAGCGTATCCAATTTAAGCGAGGAGTACGATAAAATCTTTTCGCGCATTGAAAGCCTTGCGGCGGAGGCAGCCGATATTTCCGAAACCATTTCGGACTTATGCGGGGAATTGTCTTTTGACGAGCGAGAAGTCGACGAAATCGAGGAGCGCATTTCGCTTATAAAATCTTTAAGAAAAAAGTACGGCGCGGACGAGGAGAGTATTCTTGCCTATTTGGAAGAGGCAAAAAACAAGTACGATATGCTCTCCGACAGTGCGGCGGCGGTGGAAAAGTATAACAAGCAGCTTTCGGAATGTGACGGGAAAATTTTTGAAGAGTGCTTAAATCTTACAAAACTGCGCAAAGAAGCGGCGGATAAGTTCTGCAAGGAAGTCGTTACCGAGCTTAAAACTTTAAATATTCCCGACGCACAGTTTACGGTAGACTTTAACCAATATGATAAAAATACCGCAAATCTCAACAGCTCAAACGGCTCGGACGTAATTTGTTTTATGTTTTCGGCAAACAAGGGCGAGCCTTTAAAACCTTTGAGCAAGGTCATAAGCGGTGGCGAAATGAGCAGGTTTATGCTTGCGATCAAGACCTGCCTTCAAGATATTAACGGCATTTCGACTTACATCTTTGACGAGATTGATGCGGGAATAAGCGGTTTTACGGCAATGACGGTTGCGGAAAAATTCGTTTCCATAGCAAAAGGCACTCAAATTATTGCGGTCTCGCATCTGCCGCAGGTCTGTGCAGCAAGCAGTTCGCAATATCTTATATATAAGGAACAGAGCGGTGAAAAGACTTATACTCGCGTTAAGAAATTGAGTTCGGACGAAAAAATCAAAGAAATAACGAGATTGACGGGTAGCGTAGAGTCCGGAGCGGCAATAGAACACGCAAAAGAGCTTGTGGCAATGTTTTCAAAATAATGAAATTTTTTAAACGGCGGTAACGCCGTTTTTTTGTATATTTAGCAGGATTTTGCAAAAAATATTTTTATGTTTGACGCAAAGAAAATTTTCAAGTCCCTGCTCGCATGTCTTGCTGCCGCAATACTTACGATTGTTTTCAGTCCTTTTTCCACAGCGGCATATGCCGAAACGGAGAGTTTGTATTTAGGTGGGTTTCCTGCAGGTTTCGTTCTGAATACTGTAAACGTTGAGGTCATCGGCTTGTGCGAGGTTTTAACCGACAATGGGATAAGTTCGCCTGCCCGTGATGCCGGAATACGTACCGGCGATATAATCGAGAAAATAAACGGCGAAGAGGTAAAGAAAACTTCGGATATAAATGAAATTATTTCGCGCAATTATAAAAAGTATGAAATAACGGTAAAGCGCGGTGGGGAGAGCCTCACGTTTGAAATTCAACCCGTAAACGAGCTGTCATCAGGATCGAAGCGTATAGGCGTGTTGGTAAAAGACAGCATAAACGGTGTGGGAACGGTTACTTATATAGACGGCGAGAACAGAACGTTTGCTTCGCTCGGCCATCCCGTAACAGATACTGACAATAAAATTATAGAAATAAACGGCGGAACACTGTACGGAAGTATAATATACGACGTCAAAAAAGGTGTGCGCGGTGCACCCGGCGAGCTCCACGGTGCGTTTGAGAGCGGAGTCATTATCGGCAACGCCAAACTTAACTGTCCGTGCGGAGTGTTCGGAACTCTTTCAGAGAACTACGATTTTTCCGAACTTGTTAAAATAGAAAAAGGCTCTATGAACGACGTCAGTATAGGTTCGGCATATATCTATTCTACGGTTTACGGCAAGCAGGTCGAAAAATATAAAATTTCGATAGCGAAGGTGGATGCAAACAATAAAGATAACAGAAATTTCGTGATAAAGGTAGACGACAAAAAGCTTTTAGACAAAACGGGCGGAATAGTGCAAGGTATGAGCGGAAGCCCCATAGTCCAGAACGGCAAACTTATCGGCGCAGTAACTCATGTTTAAGCTATAATATGGAATGCCGGCGATAGCGATAAGACACATTTAACACAAAATACATAGAAAAGGAGGTTTAGACTCTCGTTGGTAAAGGCGCAGATGATCTGCGCCTTTTTAATTATATGTCTGAATTATAACGCTTGATATTCAACAAATACTGCCAAATATACCACATAATATTGTATCACATACAATATTATTGACATAAAATGCGTTTTGTGTTATAGTAATTTTGAGAGATAATAAGCAAATTTAAAGTGAGATAAAATAAATGGTATCTGAACAAAACATCTACCAATTCAGCGAAAAAGATTCTCGCAATGAGATAGGAGGAAACTTATGAAAGTGCGGAGAATTTGGATTCTCGTAGTATTAATTGCGGTGTTTTCTATTGTCGCTGCATCATGCGGACAGAATACGCCCGAAGGAGAACTCGGGTACAACGGGATGTGGGCCTACGATTCCGAATATCATTGGCGCCGCGAACCGGATGCGGACGGCGACGATTGGAAGAGCAAGCATAACTTTATAGACGATGTTTGCAGCCTATGCGGATATTCCCAAAAAGTTGAGCCCGACGAAGAACCGAACGACGGGGACGAGGAACCCGACCCAACGGATCCTGATTTTCCGCGCGAGGACGACTATGAAATGGGGGAGACCATAATAGACGGGCTCTCGTATACTTTGCTTTACGGCGAAGAGGGTGTCCAAGGCTATTCGGTAGGCGTTGGTGAGTGGACGAACAAGAGCACGATAGAAGTGCCGAGTGAGTACAAAGACATTGCAGTTATAGCAATAGACGACTACGGATTTAAGGGTGATAAGGTATTACAGAGTATTAAGCTTCCCAATACCATTACTACGATTGGATACGAAGCGTTTGCCGAATGCACTTCGCTCACAGAGTTTGATATGCCCGACTCGGTGATGGTAGTGTATCATAGAGCGTTTTTCAGTTGTGAACGCTTAACCAAAATTAAACTTTCGAATAGTCTGAAAAAGCTGAATTCGAAGACGTTTTGCAACTGCTTTGCGCTTCAAGCGATTGAGTTTCCCGATGGGTTCGAAAAGCTGGAAAATGACGTCTTCAACCACTGCACCAACCTGCAAAAGGTGACTCTTCCCAAGACTTTGCAAGTAATTGAAAATAGCGTTTTTTTGAATTGTGGTAAGCTCAAAACGGTGGTTGCATACGACCTTGATTCTTGGCTGAAAATTACTATCCGTGCAGCTATATCGAATCCGATGTTTTACGGGGCACAATTATACTTCAATTATTCGGACAAAGACGAGCTTGTAACGGAAGTGACGATTCCCGATACAATGAAAAAAATAGGTAAGTTCGCGTTTTACGGTTGTGCATCTCTTACAAGTGTAACGATTCCGAAAAGCGTAACCGAGATAGGTATGCAGGCTTTTGGGAATTGCACAAAGGTGACAGAAATTGTGGCCGACGGCATTACAACCGTGGAGAGTTCAACCTTTAGCGGTATGTCCTCACTTAAGAGCGTCAGTATTAAAGGCGCGAAAAGAATCGAACGTGACGCCTTTTTCGAAAACAGGAATCTGAAAACGGTTTATTTAGGCGCGGGTCTGGAATATCTCGGTCAGCGGTGCTTCGCCTTTACAGGCATTACAGATATATACTTCGAAGGCACCTCAGGACAGTGGCAAAGCGTCGAAAAGGTATTTCCCAGCAATACCGGAAACAGGTGGAATTATTGGATGCCGGATTATACCATTCATTGCGCAAATAACGTAAATATAAAGGAAAGTGGCTCCAGATAATGAAATTGATAAAATCGATAATTTATAACAAGGAGGGAAAGGAATGAAAAGCGTATTTAAGCAATATTACGATAAGCTTGTAAAGATAGGAATACTTAAGTCCGTAGTCTTTTCTCTTATAGTTGGATTCGGCGTAAACTTTATTGTCGCATTTATAACGTGTTTTATAGATATGAGCGTGAGCGCAGTGCTTGCCGCCTCTTTAGGCTCGGGCGCACTGGCGGCTGTTATTTCTGCGCCTTTGTTTTACTTCTTCATGTTTAAGCCGACCACAAAAAAGATGGCGGCGCTTTTGGATAAGCAAGGCCTCGAAGAGCGAATTATCACCATGCTCGAACTGGAAGACGATGAATCGTATATTGCAATGGTTCAGCGCGAAAATGCGCTCCAAAGCCTTGCCAAGGTCAGTCCGAAAAGTCTGAAAGTGGCGCTGTCTACTCTTATAGTTGTAATTTTGGTGGCGTCCATTACGCTTGGAATAGCGATGACGACGGTTACGTCTCTTGCTGCCGCTGATATTATTACCATTGGAAATAAGAGCGAAGAAGGAAAAGGTCCCGGGCAAGGTGACGAGGGAAATCCCGAAGATGAGACAGTGAACGTACTTTACGAGGCAGGTGAACATGGAAGCGTAGAAGGTCAGCTCTTTCAACAGTTATCTAAGGGCGGCGATGCTTCGGCTGTAGTAGCTGTTCCTGATGAAGGGTATGAGTTTTTATATTGGACGGACGGGACGTTTACCGCCGAACGGAGAGATACTAACGTTAATGTCAGCTTTTCGGTCAAAGCTGTCTTCAAGGAAAAGGCTGTAGTAGGTGACGGTCCGGGTGAAGGCGAAGGCAATGGCGGTGGCGGCGAAGGCAACGGTCAGGGCGGTCAAGGCGGTCAAGGTGGTCAAAACGGCGATGGCGGAGGCGGTGGCGACGGTCAGGGCGAAGGCGATGGCGAGGAAGGCAACGGTCAAGGCGGTGGCGGCGCAGGAGCGTCGGGTAAGCAGGACAACAACACCGTCATTGACGGAAATCAAAACTATCGCGACGCCGTCGATTACGAAGCCATGAGAGAACAAATAGAGTCTGATGATTCGCTTACGCAAGAAGAGAAGGATATGCTGCTTGCTTATCTTAAAATGCTATATGGAGAAGGAAAGGGAGAATGAAAGGGGGATTTTTAAGCGACGAGTTTTTTGACCGGCTTGAAGTTCTGTCTCTCAATTTCAAGGCAAATCTTGCAGGGGTGTCCGGAGGCTCGCATAAGATAATGGCAAACGGTCAAACCATCGAGTTTGCCGACAACAGAGAATATAATCTAGGCGACGATATAAGAAAGATAGATTGGAATCTTTACGCCAGGTTCGAAAAATATTTTGTTAAACTTTTTACCGACGAACGCCGTATGCATATACGTATTTTTATCGATTGCTCGCGTTCTATGGGGGTAATAAGGTCCAAAGCGGAATACGCGCTCAGCATCGCTGCGGCGTTCGGTTTTTTGTCTGTAAAAAATTTGGACAAGGTCACATTCTATTTTATACACGATGACTCATGTGACAATCCTTTTGGCGACATAATCGGTAAAAACGATTTCTTTACGATAGTAGGCAAATTTAAGGACGTCAAGTTTGAAGGCGACGCAAAGATTAGCGACGCCGTCTTGAAAATGCCGTATGTAAGCAGCAATGATGGTCTTACTGTAATTATCTCGGACTTTTTTACGGACAACGATTGGAAGAATGCTGTAAAGTTCTTCAATTACAAAAGACACCAGATATTGCTAATTCAGACGCTCACTCCAGACGAAATAAAGCCTTCGTATACCGGTCGAAACGAACTTATCGATTCCGAGACGGAATACGTCGACGGTGGCAGACACTTAAAAATGCGAATAAGTAGGCAAATGATTGCTGCATACGCGGAAGCAATGGACGAATATACAAACGAAATTAAGTCTTTTACGAGAAAAGTCGGTGCCGATTTTATGACGGTTTCTACCGGTAGGCCGGTTGAGGATGTGTTCTTTAAGGAACTCTTTAAGGTAGGGCTTAACAAGACTTAATAGGAGGCCGATGTGATACTTCAATGGCTTGTGCCTCTCGGTTTTTTAGGACTTATAGGCATAGGATTATTGCTTATTATTTATATTATCAAGCCTAAATACAATAGGCGCCTTTTGCCGAGCACTTTTATGTGGATAAGAAGCAAGAAATTCCGCCGCAAAAGGCTCCCATTAGATCCGTTTAGAGATATTTTTATCTTCATTATGCAAGCGCTTGCGATTGCGGCCTGCGCCATTATAATCGCATCGCCTTATTTTATATCCGAACAAACAATTAAGCAAACCAACGAGCAGATAATCGTCATAGAGTCGTCCGCAAGTATGCGTTCGAAACTCATCAAAAAGAACGGCGAAACTCGTTTTAAGCGCGCTATCGACAGTACCAAAAAGGACGTAGACGATATTCTTATGCGCAAGGGCGGAAGCATTTCTGTGATCATTGCAGACACTGAGCCCTACTTTATTGTAGAAAGTGCGGATAGGCACAGTTATTCGGAAGTAATAGCCGCACTGGACGCCGCCGAGTGTTCGTACGGAACGGCAAACTTAAGCAAAGCAATGGAGCTTGCAGAAGACAGGGTTCTAACAAATCCCACTGCAAAAATAACGGTGTACTCGGGTAAGGAACTCGGATATATGGGCGACGCTGTAACAAGCGTTTGCCTTGCCGACCCCGACAACGAGTGGAATATAGGCATCTACGAGTGTACCCCTTCTTTTGTAGATAATGAGTTTAAATTTGTTGTGGACGTGGCGGCTTACGGCAAAGTGTCGACCGACGTAGTGCTTTACTTCGAGATAAAAGGAGTGGATGACGGCGAGACGACGATAGACCTTCCTGAGATGCAAATACCCATAAACTTCAACGTAGACGAAAACGGCGAACAGCTTGTCGAGCATGTCAGAATAAACGTCGATCCCACCGATGAAAGAATAGGCGGACAGTCAGACGTCATTGTGGACAATTACGATGAGATTGTCGTTCAATTCAGAGGGCTAAACGATTCACTCTCCGAAGACGATTCATTGTTAGTTTACGGCGGGAAGCGTGACCGAGTTAAAATCGAATATTACACGTCGGACCGAAACATATTTTTCCCGTCCGGCATTACGACTGTCGAGCAACGGTTCGCCTCCACCCGCGAGATTACATTGACTACTTCCATTCGCGAGGAAACGCTGAAACTGTCGGATTTCGACATTTATATGTTTGAGCACACGCTCCCCGAAGCAATGCTCGATTACGGGCTACCCAACGACGGCATAAACGTCTTGCTTGACCCGGATGAAGACGGACTGGAAGAGCTCGGATTTAAATCGAATGGCGTTGTGAAGCTTAGTCAGTTTACTTATCTGTCCCAAGGCACGCTGCATCCAATTGTGAACAACATCGATATCGAACAGATAGGTGTATCGGAGTATACAAGGATAGAGGTCGATGAGAATTCGGGCTTTGTGCCGGTTTTATATTGTGGAGATGACCCCGTACTTTTTGTCAAGAACTGGGGTAATTTTAAGATGATGATCATGGCATTTAGTGTCAACCAGTCCAATTTGGTAATAAGACCTTTAGACTTTTTGACCTTTCTTTGCAACATCATTGACTACTATATGCCTACGACGCTTACTGAGTATTGCTTTGAAATAGGCTCTAAGACCCAAGTAAACTGCAAAGGCACTTCTCTTTCGGTGCAAAATATGCGAGGCGAAAACGTGGGAGTCTTTACTAGCTTCCCCGAAGTAGTAACCTTTGACACCCTTGGAACTTATACTTTTACCACTCGTTTTGGACTTAATAAGGAAGATGAAGTGAGAAAGGTTTACGTAAGAACTCCCGTTAGTGAGTCGAGTCTGTTCCAAATGGATGACCTTGGATTTAGGATAATGAACACCGAGTACGAAAAAGAGATGGCACAAGACCTATTTTTATGGTTTGCCATACTAGTCGTAATTTTACTCTTTGTAGAGTATATACTGCAACGACGTTCAATCGTCGGAAGTTAGAACGCTATGTTTGGTTTTTTGAGGTAGTGTATGTCGGATTTTTCAATAGATTTTTTTGTCAGTCCGTGGCTGCTACTGTTGCTTATACCGGCTCTTGCCGTGCCGCTTATTCTCTATTTTTGCCAAAAGAAAGAA
>JAFLVP010000032.1 GCA_022508265.1 Clostridiales bacterium | reverse complement strand
CGTTTTTGCAAAGCGCGTTTTTAAGCCCGTTATCAATCTCGCCTATAAACGACGAAGCAAACAGGACCTGAAAAACCACTTCTCTTGCCTTTGTTCTCATACAATGCCTTCAATAGACTTTATTTAAAAATACAGATATTCCCTTAAAGTTTTAAGGGAATATCATAGAAATTATATTGCAGTATTTTCAGGGAAGGTTACGTCCTGAATATAGACGTCCACGGTTGCAACTTTGTACTTGGTCATAGACTCAACGTTGTGCTTTATAGACTGCTGAATTTTGAACGCAAGCGACGATACGTTATACGTTCCGTCAACTTTTACGCTGATATCCGCAACTATTCCACGCTTATCGAAATTGAGTTTTATGCCCTTATTTTTCGTATTGAGAAGTTCAACTCCCTCAACCTCGCCTACGGCGAGCGCAACGATAGAGCTTACTATATTTGAATTATACGTGATTTTACCTTTTCCCGTTGACGTAGGGTCATGCCTCATGTGTGCCATAACTTATCTCCTTATCATTAGTATAACACTAATTTGAAAAATTTGCAACTACTATTTATAAAAGAGCCGTCAAATTTGCGAATAAACGGGCAGAATTATTACGTCCCCGGACGAAACGCCCAATTCATCGGATATCATAGAGTAAATTGCCATTGCGGTATTGTAGGTAAGCTCGTTGGAGTTGATGAATACGTTTACGTTTTTAGAGTCTTTGCCGATAGTTACTACCGCATCGGAAAAGCCCTTCGACTTAATGAGTGTCTCCAAAAGAAGCTCCTTTTCCATCATTTCAACGATTTGCAGTTTTTGCTGAACGGCATTTTTGTATTCGTCGGACTGCTCGTCGTACAGCGCAATTACGCTATCGTACTGCAAGAGTTCCTCACTTCTCGTATTCGACCTCTCCGTGCGGAACGTCGTAAAATAGTTAGACGTGGTTACAGCGGCTGCGCTGTTGGGTGTGGTTGCTCCTACGTTTGCAAGCAGCACGTTTAAAACGGCGGTTAAGGCAAGCAGGAATACGAGTGACGACATGATAATGATTTTTTTCTTTTTTGACATAATAATTTCTCCTTATAAATTCATTGAATATATTACTATATTTTTTTTGTCAACATTCAGCGCAGTCGATACGGCGTTTAAAATATTGTTTTTCGTCATAATACTGTCGGCCCCCTGGCAGACGATTACGACTCCCTCTATGCCGTCTTTGCCCTCGTTTATCATAACTTCGGTTTTGCCCACGCCGTCTATGCAAGAAAGAATTTTTGTCAGCTTTATCTCCGTTTCACTCTTCCCCTCAAACGAGCTTACGCTTGAAACGGCACTGCTGTCCTTGCTTTTATTGATGAAATAAACCGTGCCCACAAGTATTATTATCAGAATCGTAACGATAATAATTTTCTTGTTGTTCTTCACAAAATCAAGTACTTTCCGCATATACTGTTATATTTATATATTGAAGTTGTCCCAAATATTCGTAAATATCTTTAATCAATTCAGAATTATTTTCCTCAACCGATACGGTTACGCGGTCAACCTTGAACTCATCGTCCTCATATACAACTTCCACACTGCATTTTGTCCTTGCCCCCAGGTTTTCCAAGATTAACTTTTCAAGCTCGCCGCTCTGATGCTCGGAATAAATTTCGCAAACGTAGACGTAGTCAACTCTGCTTGCCTCACTTGCCGAATCCTTAATACCGAAGATTTCCGTCAATGGCTGAATCATAACCATTATGCAGATAAGGCGCATAATAAAGGTTATGGTTTTATTGAGTTTTCCTTCGGGAATCAGAAGTGAGATTATTACCGATAAAAATATGACTCCCGTTGCCGAAAGCAGAAAAGTTTTCATATAAAACTGTTTGCGGAATTTACTATAAGCATTATTACGAGTGTATACATAAACGCCACCGTCAAAAGCCCCGCAATAAAGTAATCTACGTCCTTTGAAAGGTCGGAAAGCAAGTCGTAGAGCCCCTTTTCGCCTATCGGCTGAACAACTGCGCCGACGATTTTTAAAATAAAGGAAAAGGCGATAAGTACTATTATCGGCTGAATAATTTCAAACAGCAAAACTATAATGCCGCAAAAGCCCACGCTGCTTTTTATGAGCAGTCCCGCCGAAGTAAGCATATCGAAACCGCTTGAAAGAAAGTTTCCGACGATCGGAACGGAATTTCCTACGACGAACTTCGTCGCTTTGAAAATTATACCGTCAAAGAGCGACGATGCAGAGCTCTGCACCGTAATGAAGATACTGAAAACGGTAATCGTTATTCCTATTACCCATTTCATTATGCTCTTAATGAGCGCACTCACGCCCGAAAAGGACATTTCGGAATTTATTCTCGACATACTGTCAAGCACTACGACCGCAACCGTTGCGGGAACTATGAAGCCGCTTATAATTTCCACCGCTCCGCCCGATAGAAATATTGCGGAAGGCTGATATATCGCCGCAGAGCTTGTTCCGCCCGTCAAAACCGTGAGTGTTGCAAGAATAGGCGTAAATATTTCAATTTGCCTTTTTATATTCCCGATGCACGATATGCAGTCGGAAACTACGCCCGTCAACATTGATGCGACTATCAAAATAATGAGCGAATAGCAGGCTAAATGTACGATTTTCGCTATCGATTTGCCTATTATCCCCCCCTCCGCCGAGCTGACTATCGCCGACAAGAGCGAAATGCCAGTAACCGTTGCAAACGCGGGAATAAGATTCAAAACGTCCTTGAATATTATTGAAAAGAGCTGGGACAGATATCCGCTGTAATCGGTGTTGGCGTTTCCCCTTAAAAGATACTCTATGATCTCTCTTGCCGTGCCGCCGAAATTTTTTAAATACTCCGAGCCGTTTTCGTCGAGATATTTCTGTAAATCGGACAAGTCGAGCTTGTCTAAAAGATTTTTTATGTTTTCGCTCAACTCCTCACTGCCGTCTGCAGCAAGTGCAAAATTTACAACTATCAACCAAATTGCAACGATAAAAATCAGAAATAAAAGGGCAATAATCGCCTTTTTTAAGTGAGGTTTATGAGTGACAGTATTATTTTGTACGTACTGTTTAATATAGGGATTGCCACTACGAATAGAATTATTTTTCCGCATAATACCAGCTTGTCTGCCACCCCTTCAAACCCGAGCTCCTTTACCGAACTCGCAGTCAATTCTACCATAAAGCCTATTCCTACGATTTTGAACACCGTTCGGACTATTTCGCTGTTTACGCCCGTACCGCTTGTGAATGATTTTATAAATTCCACGCTCTCCGCAAGATAGTCGAAAGTGTATAAAAATATTAAAATTCCTCCGGCTGTCACGCACAGAGGCACGAGCTCGGATTTGTGGCTTTTTAAAATAAATGCGCTTATTGCGGTGATTAAAGCAATACAGCATAGTCGGATAATATACATCAGAACATATCAAAAAGTTGCCTGATTTGCGTGAACAAATCGGTTATCATAGTTATAACGACCGTCAAAACAATTATAAGCCCCACTAAGCTTACCAAAGTCGCTATATCGTCCCTGTCCGATTTCTTTAAAACCTGACAGATTATGGTAATTATTATGCCTATCACGGCAATTTTGAAAATTATACTTATATCCATACAGTTGACGGTGCGAATCTGTTTTTATGCAATCAGAACCGCAATAAGCACTCCCACCATAAAAAATATTTTTATATAGAGCGAGCTGTATTTCTTATATTCCTGCGCGCTCTCGTTTTTGTATTTTTCCAAAGCGGTTTTTCGTCCGTTGAGATAATCTATCTGCGAAAGTGCGTCCGTTTTGCCCAGATTTATAATATAATCGGATACAATCTCCCCGTCCTCGCCTTCGAGAACCCGTTCGCCCCTCAAAATTTCAGGCACGAATTTAAATTTTTCGGCAATTTTGTTTAAGGGCTTTCGGCTGAATTTTAAATTTAAAAGCAACTGGTCATTGAACTCGTACAGCTCGCCAAAGACCTGCATTTTTTTCTTTTTATTTGCCGTCAGAAATATTCCTATCGAGGTCGTCAACCCCACTATCGCTATAAGAATTAAAATTTTTATCATAGATTTCGGGAGGATTATTAAAAGCAGTCAATTTAACAAAGTATTCGAAGGGCATTTTTTTGAGAATTTCGGGTCGGCAAATATGCGAGGAAGCTATTACGGTTATCCCGCAGTCGTCGGCATATCTTATTGCGTTTATATCGTCATCGCCGTAAAGCTCGTCGGTTATTATAATATCCGGTTTCATCGCCCTTATTGCGCTTGAAATTGCGCCCAATTTGTTGTGACAGCGAATAACGTCAACGTAATTGCCCAAATCAAAGCCTACACCGTTTTCGTCCATAGCCGCAATTTCGTTTCTCTCGTCAAAGATGAGAATATTTCGTATCCTTTTGCAAAGATTTTTTGCTAAATCGCGCAGCATCGTAGTCTTCCCGAGACCGGGTTTAGAATAGATTAGGGTGCTTTTAACCTTATCGGCAAAAAGTTTTTCGCAAATTTCATTGGAGCAGCCCGCAAAATCGTGCGGAATTCTGATATTTAAAGAGGACAGATTGCGGATTGTATTTACCCTTCCGCCCTCCGTAACATATTCGCCCGCTATTCCTATACGCACACCGTGCCCGACTGTTACAAAGCCGTTTTTCATTTGCTCGGTATAATTGAAAAGATTGCCGCCGAGCGCAGCCGACAAAACAGCCGTAATATTATCCCCGACCAAAGCATACCTGCTGTCCTTTGAAAAACCCGTCGGGGTCAGGTAGCCGTATTCGCCGTTATACTCAATAATCACAGGCAGCCCCTGCCTCAATCTTATCTCGGACAGGAGATTAAAATTTATATGAGCAAGACCGCCGTTTATCTCTTGCGGTAAAAAGGACAAACCCATACTTTAATTTATTTATAAGTTCACAAAAAAAGAACTACATAATAATTAAATATAAAAGCGCCCGTTAAGGCGCAAACGTCGATATTATAAAATGCAAGATTTGACAAAAATTTTATTATTTACTATAATTCTTTTGATTAGGAGGAAACTCTGTGATTTTATCTAACGAATTAAAAGATATAAGTGAAATCGGCGGAAAAGCGTACAATCTTCTTGCGCTGAAAATAAAAAATACTCCTTCGCTTTTTGTGTGTCCGGCAAGCTATTTTGAGAGATTAAAAACCGATAAATCGGTTGAGAAAGAGCTGTTATCCGATATCGAGGTTCTGCTTTCGGACAGGAAAAAGTATGCTGTCAGGTCGTCGGCAATCGACGAGGACTCTGTAAACGACAGTTTTGCGGGCGTGCACGATTCTTTTCTGAACGTCGACAAAAAGGATGTTTTTAAAAACATCATTAAAGTATATGAGAGCGCTTTTACGAACAGAGCCGCATCATACCGTTCGACCAAGGGACTTTCCGCAAATGATATCAAAATTGCCGTAGTCATTCAGGAAATGGTTGACGCCGAGTTTGCCGGTGTAATAAATACAATTAACCCGATAACAAACAATCCCGATGAAATCGTAATATCGGTGACGCGAGGGCTGGGTGATAAGCTTGTAGACGGAAGCGTAAGCGGAACAAATTATATTATAAATCACGGCAACGTTAAGTGCGAGGGCGAAGACGTTTTAAACAAAAACATCATTAAAAAAATAATCCGCCTTGCCGATGAAGTCGCAAAGAAGACGGAAAATTTTCAGGATATTGAATTCGCATACAGTGCCGGCTCGGTCTGGTTTTTACAGGCGAGGGCGATTACGACATATAAACGTATCAACCCGCATACGCGCAATCTGCTTATCGACAATTCCAATATAGTCGAGTCCTTTTTCGGTGTTACCTCTCCCCTTACTTTTACTTTTGCAAAGGACGTATACCGCGACGTATATACCGGCACGTTGAAGTGCGGCAAAGTCAGAAAAAAGATTTTCAACTCACTCAAACCATATCTTGACAATATGCTTTACTGCTATGAAGGCAAAATTTACTACAATATGGACAGCTGGTACCGCATTTCGTCCGTTTTTCCTTCAAAAAAGTCCACACACTACTTCGACAATATGATAGGCGTACGCAGCCAAAGCGGTTACAGTACGGCAAAGACGAATATTTTTGACAAATTACACTTAGGCTTGGTATTTTTCAATAAACTTAAAAACATAGATAAACTTGCCGACGAATTCGAGAAAAAATTTGAAAGCATAGTTATGCCGCACTACGGCAAAAGTATCGAGGGGTCAAATGCACAACTTCTTGATCTTGCTTTGCAAATAGAAAAAGAGATAATAGGCGAATTTGTAGTGCCTATTATCAACGATCTTGCAGTTATGTACTATTTCGGAAAGCTGAGCGACAGAGCAAAAAAGCTGAAAATTGCACCCGATGAACTAAATAAATACATATCTAATCAGGGCAATGTACTGAGCGCAGGCAGTGCAAACGAACTTAACGAACTTATTGAAGCGATAAAATCGGATAGTGAAATTTTTGAGGATTTCAAGACGCTGACCCCGACAGAACTGTATAAAAAATACGAAAGCGGTAAGTCTGTTTCGGAAAAACTGAATAATTACAAACTTGCATACGGTTCTCGCGTTATGGACGAGTTGAAACTCGAAACCATTACGATGATTGAGGATAAAACGCTACTATATCAAATAATCAAGGACAATCTCTCCGTTGAGCGGAAAACTTACAAACACGAAAGCGTAACCGTGCCCTCAAAACTCAAAAAACATGTCAATAAAGTAAAAAAATATATTCAAATACGCGAGAGACTGCGATTAAAACGCACATACGTGTACTCGGTTGTGAGAAATATTTTTCTTGCTTTCGGTAAGAATTATAAAAAAGACGGCAGGATAGAAAACGAGCGCGACGTATTCTACCTTACAAAACAGGAAGTCATATCCGGCAAGGGCGATTTTTTGAGGATTGTAGAGCAAAGAAAGTCAGAAGAAAAGGAAAATCAAGCCAAGCCAATTTACGACAGAATAGTATTTTTTAACGGCGACCCCCTACCCGTCAAGTCAAAAAGTATAACCGGCGGATTACACGGAATACCGAGCGGCAGCGGAACTGTTCAGGCCAAAGTTTCACTTATGCAGTCGCCTACAGATAAACTTAAACCCGGCAATATAATACTCACAAAACGCACAGACCCGGGTTGGATAAGCCTTTTCCCGATGGCGAGCGGACTGATTGTAGAGCATGGAAGTATGCTTTCGCACAGCTTCGTAGTAGCAAGGGAACTTAATTTACCTGCGGTGGTCGGACTGGAAAACGCCACCGCTCTTATTCCCGACGGAGCAACGGTATTACTTGACGGACTCAGCGGAGAAGTCAAAATTATAAAAACTTAAATAAAAAAAGCGGAGGCAATTCTGCCTCCGTTTTTTGGTGCACTCGACAGGAGTTGAACCTGCATGGGGTTAACCACAAGATCCTTAGTCTTGCGCGTCTGCCAATTCCGCCACGAGTGCTTTAAAACAAGGTAGATTTTATAATATTTTAACTTTATTGTCAAGTCAAATTCACGTGTTTTAAAAAAATTATTTCAGCTTTTCTGCTACGTCCTTTAATATTTCCTCCACGCACTCACTCAAGTACTTTAAATTTGAGTTATTATGTATGACATAGTACTTTGTAAAGTCATTATTTTCGTAATCAAATTGACTTTTTATGCGCAAAATTGCCTCTTTTGTTGAAATACCGCTCCTTTTAACGACACTTTCTATTCTATCATTCAAATGCCTTAAAACGACAATAACGCCGTCAAAAAGCCCTTCAAAACCGCTTTCAAACAGCAACGGAACCTCTAAAAAACACACTTTTTGTGCCTTCATCCTATTTAATGCGCAGTCTAAAATTTTAGGGTGCGTAATTTTATTTAATTTTTCAAGCTCCACTTTATTTTCAAAAACTATGCTCGAAAGCTTACTCTTATCCAGCCTTCCGTCTATATAAATTTGCTCCCCGAAGGTATTTTTTAAATCGTTATCGAAGGTTCCGCTGTTCAAAAGCTCAAAGTATATTTCGTCACAGGAAAAGACGGGAAAGCCCGCTCTCTTTATTATCGAGCATACCTCGGACTTCCCGCTGCCTATTCCTCCCGTTACTGCTATTTTTAAATTATTTTGCGTCATACCAATTTTTCCCCGTATGCACATCTACCGTTAAAGGCACTTTCAGCTTTACCGCATTTTCCATTTCGTATTTTAAAATTTGCGAAGCGCGCTCTACTTCCGATAAGGGAGCTTCAAGTACCAATTCGTCGTGTACTTGCAAAATCATTTTGGTTTTTAAATGTTCTTTTTCAAGCGCCTTTGAAACGTTAATCATAGCAATTTTAATAATATCTGCGCTTGAACCCTGCAACGGCATATTCATTGCCGCCCTCTCGCCGAACTGTCTTAAATTGTAATTTGACGAATTGATTTCCGAAATTACCCTCTTTCTGCCCGTCAAAGTACAGACAAAGCCGTGTTTTCTTGCAAAATCGACGTTGGACTGCATATAGTCTTTTACTGCACTGTAAGTTGCAAAATATTTTTCGATATATTCCCTCGCCGTTGAAACGGGTATATTCAGGTTTTTTGAAAGCCCGAAATCGCTTATTCCGTAAATTATGCCGAAATTTACCGCCTTTGCCTCTCTGCGCATTTTGGAGGTAACTTCCGAAAGCGGCACGCCGAAAACCTGCGACGCGGTAACCGAGTGGATATCTATACCCGAATTGTATGCCTCAATCAGTTCTTTACATTGCGAAAAATGCGCTAAAAGCCTCAATTCTATCTGCGAATAGTCGGCATCGATAAAGATATTGCCCTCTCTCGGCACGAACATTTTTCGAAGTTCTCTGCCCTCGTCTTCACGAATCGGGATATTTTGCAGGTTGGGCTCGGAACTCGAAAGCCTTCCCGTTGCCGTAACCGTCTGGCGGAAAGTCGTATGAACGACCTCACTTTTTTTATCTACAAGCGGTCTGAACCCTTCAATGTAGGTCGAATTGAGCTTCTGATACATACGGAAATTGAGAATATCGCCGACAACGGAATATTTATCCGTAAGTTTCTCCAAAATTTCCGCACCCGTGGAGTATTTACCGGTCTTTTTCTTAAAAACCTCGTTTATTCCGAGTTTTTCATACAGAACTTTTCCAAGCTGTGCGGGCGAATTGATATTGAATTCACAGCCGCAGGCGGAAAATATCTTATTTTTATACTCCTCCAAAAGAACCGCATAGTGCTTTGCAAGATTGTCCATTTCGGCAAGACTTACTTTCATACCGCTCTTTTCCATTTTGAAAAGCACCTTTACAAGCGGTTTTTCAAGCTCGTTATATAGCTTTGCAACCCCCTCATCCTCGAGTTTTTTACTGAACAAATTGAAAAGCCCGTGGAGCGCAAACGCGCCAAACTGTCGGTCATAGAGATAATAGTCGCAGAGCTCACCGAGGTTGAAGCTGCCCGTATTGTAGTCGCACAGATATTTCGCAAGGGACAAATCGTCGAATTCACAGCAAAAATCTATGCCCATTTCACTTAACGCGTGCATTTGGGCTTTGCTGTCAAACGCAATAACCCTATTGCTTTTCTTCCCGTAAATTTCGCATAGAACGCTGTCAAATTCCGCACGCGACATACCGTCAAGTGCGAATAAGTCCTCCGTGGATTTGATGGAATATTGCTTGCCTCCGCAATAAATTTCCGCTCCGGATTTTGTCAGCTCCACGGCAAATACACTGCTATTTTCCAAATCGTCTGAAATTTGCGACAGGTTTTTACACTCGATTTTCTCGGGATAGACTATCTCCGAGTGTGCTTGAGGTATGTCTTCGGTAAAAATATCGAGCCCGAGGAAGCTTCTGAACTCCAATTCGGTAAAAATACGTTTAACTTCGCTATCAAACTTTTGAGGCGCAATGCAATCTTCAAGTTTTATTGAAATATCGCAGTTCCTGTCAATCTTAGCAAGATTGTACGAAAGATATGCGAGTTCCTTGTTATTTAAAAACTTTTCCTTGAGGCTTCCTTTAAGTTCGTCGATATGTTCATAAATTCCGTCGAGACTTGCGTACTTACTCAACAAGTCGAGAGCCGTTTTTTCGCCTATGCCGGGGACGCCTGGTATATTGTCAGACTTATCGCCCATAAGAGCCTTCAAATCTATAATCCGGCGGGGTTCAAGTCCTATTTCTGCTACAAAATTTTTGTACGTTAACCTGTAAATATCCGAAACGCCCTTTTTCGTAAAGCAAACGTCGGTTTTTTCGTTTACGAGCTGATAGCTGTCCCTGTCACCCGTAAAGAGCAGACTGTGCACGTCGAATTTTGCGGACATAGTACCCAAAATATCGTCCGCCTCGATCCCTTCTTGCTGATATATGGCAATTTTCATTGCCTTTAAAAGATTTTTCAAAGGCTCGACCTGCACCGCCAAATCGTCGGGCATGGGCTTCCGCGTGCCCTTATATCCGTCGTACATCTTATGTCTGAACGTCGGCGCCTTCATATCAAAAGCTACTAAAATATACTCGGGTTTTTCGTCGGACAGAATTTTAAATAATAGCTTCGTAAAGCCGAAAATTGCGTTCGTAGGCGTTCCGTCTTTCGTTGTGAATACGGGCGTTGCGTAGAACGCTCGGTTGAAAAGACTGTTTCCGTCAATTAAAACAAGTTTGCTCATAGTTATAGTTTACCACTTTCTAAAGATAAAATCAATGTTTTTAAAGTAAATACCCCCGCACGTCGGCGGAGGTAAAATTTAAGAAACTTCTATTTAAACTATTTCTCTACGCTGTTTAATTCGTATAAATATTTAAGTCCTTCCAAAGTGAGCAATTTATCGACTTTATCTATGCAGTCGATTTCTTTTGAGATAATTTCGGAAAATCCGCCCGTTGCTACCACCGTTACGTTCTCAACCTTTAATTCGCGCTTGATTTTCTTTACGATATATTCAACGAGCCCTGCAAATCCGAACACTATGCCCGACTGCATATTGGTAACCGTATTTTTACCGATAACTGTTGCAGGACGCTCTATTTCAACCTTGGGAAGCTTTGCCGTTCCCTTTACAAGGCTGTCCAAAGAGCCCTTAATTCCCGGAGAGATGATACCGCCGATAAAATCGCCCTTACTGTCTATTACGTTAAAAGTCGTCGCAGTACCGAAATCGACGATTATTAAAGGATAGCCGTACTTTTTAACTGCCCAGACGTTGTTTACAATTCTGTCCGCGCCCACTTCTTTTACGTTATCGACTTTCATATTCAGTCCCGTTTTAAGTCCGGGAGCGAGTATTAAAGGTTTGAATTTCAAGAAAGTCAAGCACATACGCTCCAACGTATAATCAAGCGAGGGCACAACCGACGAAATAATTCCGCCCGTCACGCTTGCGGGAGTAATTCCGTTGCTTCTTAAAATGCTTAAAAGCTGCTCTCCGTACTCGTCCGAGGTTTTATTGTGCTCGGTTGCAACGCGGAAGCTTAATTTTAGCTCGTCGCCGTCGAAAACGGCATATTTTATATCCGTATTTCCTATATCAAGACAAATAATCATTTTTTATCCTTCAACGGTATTATTTAAAATATTATCCGAATTGCTATCAGCCTTTGCTTTTGAATTTACAATCTTCCCGCTGATTTTACGGAGCACCGTAACGTAAACGGGAACGAGAATAAAGCAGGCAACAAGTTCTATCGGGAAGTAAATTGCAATTGCCACATTCAGAATCTGTGTAAGCGCGCCCATTATATTTCCCGCCCAGATATTTACGGCAAGCAGATATAAAACGGTATTTGTAAGCGAACCGACTACTCCCGCGATTGCCGCAGGAAGCATATCACTTATATATCTGTTTTTGACTTTTTTAAGCAGCCGTGACAGCCCGAAATATGTCCAATATGCCGTTATACCTATAAAACATCTCGGCAAAACGGAAATGAGCGGATTTGCATAGAAGATAAAAAGTGAAGCAAAAACCAAACAAAAAATGCAACTGCATACGCCGAGTATTGTGCCGCCGATAAAGCTTTTATGCCAATCGTCATAAATGCTTAAAGCTATTGCAACGGGCAGTGAAAGTATGCAAGCTGTCATCCCAAATCCGGAAAGCACTGTGCCTTCCAAAAGAAAAAGCACAAAAATCAGTGCCGACATAACACCGATAAATGCAACAAAATGCGCCTTATCGCTCTTCATAGAACCTCCGTCGGATTCACTTAGGATATCCGCAGTTAAAAAATATTGTGCCTTAATCGGTCTGATTCGAAAGGATATCAGCCGAAACACTTAAATGATTTTACCACTATTTAATTATTTTTGCAAGCAAATGAAACAGGTACCGATATTCAACTTCAACAGATATACCTGCAAGCGGCTTGTTTTGGGCTTTTCCTGCGTTAAACTCGCTCGTAGTAGGGTTCACTACA
>JAFLVP010000031.1 GCA_022508265.1 Clostridiales bacterium | reverse complement strand
AACTCGTGACCTATACGTTGCGAACGTATCGCGCTACCAACTGTGCTATATCCCCAAATTAAAATGGATTATAAGAAAATTATAACATAATCAGAAATAAAATGCAACAAAAAATAAAAAAGACCTATAGTCGATGAATTATAAGTTAAAAGATATAAAGTAATTATCGCAATCGCGTCACTATTGGTTAGAGTTATGGGGTTTATTACAAAAACAGGTAACAAATGGGCTTTGCGGTTTCCCCAAGGGAGCCCTCCGCAAAGTAAACCTCTGCACACAAAACAAAAAGACACCGTGTAGGTGTCTTTTCGCTTTGGTGGGAACAAATGGGCTCGAACCATCGACCTCTTGCATGTCAAGCAAGCGCTCTAACCAACTGAGCTATGCCCCCAAATTATTTCCTTATAACTGTCAGAGACACTTGCTTGACAGTCAAGCTTCTCGGCAACGGCAAGGAAAGTCCGTTGCCTCGGTCACCGCAAACACTAACATATGTGTTTGCTCATCTCGCGAGGCAAAACAGCGCACTGTGCTGTTTTGAGAAGTCCTCGCTCGTCGCTCTGACCAACTGAGCTATGCCCCCGATAACGGTAACATTATATCAGCAAATGAAAGTCTTTGCAAGCGTTTTTATTTACCCGTGCGCAGAATAGTTTTTAATTTTTGTGAACTTATACATTATTTTGCGCGCCGCTCTTTTATCCGTTTAAACAATTGTATATTTTGATAATATATGTTATAATATGTTGCGGAGAGGTTTAACTATGGAAAAACTAATTTACGACTGTTATTTAAATATTTTAAAAGAGGAGCTTCTGCCTGCTATGGGTTGTACCGAGCCGATTGCCGTAGCTTTCGCCTCGGCGCTTGCGCGGGAGACGCTTGGCGCTATACCCGAAAGAGTTGAAATTTCCGTAAGCGGCAACATACTTAAAAACGTGAAGGGAGTGGTAGTTCCCAACACGGGCGGCTTAAAAGGTATTCCCGCGGCGGCGGCAGCGGGCATAATTGCGGGCGTTGCCGAAAAGCAGCTTGAGTGCATTTCGGAAGTGAGCGCAGTCGCCATTGAGGAGATTAAAAAATATCTTAATAATGCGCAGTTCAAGATTATGCACTCCGACTCGGGCTGTATTTTCGACATTTGGGTTCGCGAATATAAGGGCGAACACAGCTCTTGCGTGCGCATAGCCGGACACCATACCAACGTAGTGCATATCGAAAAGGACGGTAACACTATCTGCGATTTGCCGTTTGTCAAGGAGGAGACCTCTTACAGCAAGGACAGAGAGCTTTTGAACATAGCTAAAATTCTTGAATTTGCCGACGAGGTCAAGCTTGAGGACGTAAAAGAAGTAGTCGAAAGGCAGATAGAATACAACTCGGCAATCTCCGCCGAGGGGCTAAAAAACGACTACGGTGCGAGGGTCGGAAAACTGCTTACAAAGCGTTTCGGCAGCGATATACATAACTTAGCGATTGCGGCAGCGGCGGCGGGTTCGGACGCGAGAATGAACGGTTGCAGTTTGCCCGTTGTCATTGTTTCGGGCAGCGGAAATCAGGGAATGACGGCGTCCCTTCCCGTAATTACTTACGCAAAGCACTTAAACGCAACGCACGAACAGCTTATCCGCGCAATAGTTTTGTCCGACCTTGTGACCATAAGGCTCAAGACGGGCATAGGCAGGCTGTCCGCCTACTGCGGAGCGGTCAGTGCGGGCTGCGGAGCGGCGGCGGGCATTTGCAAGCTGTACGGCGGCGGTGTGGAAGAAATTTCGCACACCATAATAAATGCGCTTGCCATAAATTCGGGTCTTGTCTGCGACGGCGCAAAGTCGAGTTGCGCGGCAAAAATCGCCTCCTCGGTGGAGGCGGGGCTCATTGGTTTGGAGATGTCCCTTTCGGGCTCGAATTTCTGCGGCGGGGACGGTATTCTCGTTGATGGCGTCGAGGGCACTATTGACAATGTGGGCGACCTTGCAAGAAACGGTATGCGCGCCACCGACGAGGAAATTATAAGACTGATGGTCAAAGACTAAAATACGATTAATAGAGTACAACTTCAAAACAATAGTAAAAAAAGCGGTCTGACGACCGCTTTTTTATTGCGCTTCTATCGTAGCAGAGCCTCGACAAAGATTGACAAATATCGTTATAACTTTTATAATAGATATGATATTACAGAGGTGGAAAATGAGCAGGAACAAAGTAAAGGAAAGGTGTCAAAGAGAGGAAATCGCCAAATTCTACTACACCGCACAGAAGATGTTCAGCGAGCTTAAAGTCTCGCGCGGGATACTGTACGTTGTGGCTATAATTCCCGTAGTTCTGGCGTTTATCCCCGCCACCGCAACCGCTGCATTTATTCTCTCGATAATATCGTTTATGCTTTCGCTTTTAAACGAAGCGCTGTCCTCGTTCACAAGCGAGTATAAGAAAAAGGCGATTATGGAATACCAGCTCTACGAAACGGGAATTACGGGTTCGGACTTCGCCAAAATAGAATACGACAGAGAGACCACAAACGAACTCAACGAGCTTGCGATAAGAAAGGGCTTGCCCCAGATGCGCGGGCGTGAAAAGCTGTACGAGCCGTACGTCCCCGACGATATGTCCGACGACTACAGCTACATATATCTTTGTAGAAAGAGCGCAGCTACGACGAAATATCTTTTAAGCAGGGTATTCTATATTTATTTCGTTTTTCTCATTTTGCTTGCGGTGGGCTTTGTATTTGCTATTCTTGCCATGAGTGAACCCATTGAATATATGACCCTGCTTATCACTTCGTATCCGCTCGTCAGCCCCATTATAAAGGCGTGCGGAAAGTGCAAGGAGTGCATGAAGGAATGTACGAAGATGTGCGCGGACATTGACAACTTTTTTGCAGACGGCGACGTCTCTTACGAGCGGCTTGCAAGAATGTACTACTACGTTCAGACGCTCGAATTCGAAATGATAACCACCCGCCCCGCAATTTACGGTCTGTACAGCAGATTGTTCAAAAAGGGCACGGACGACTTGGAGGAGGGCGTGACGTCACGGTTCCAATCCGCCATAGTCGAGCTTAAGAGCAAGTCTATGGTGCAAAAGGGAATTATTTCCGCACCAAAGGGAAGGGAGCTTATAACCCGCGACGGCTACGATATGGACACGCTTGAAAAAATTGCAAAGGGCAAAAAGCAAAAAAGTAAAACTTTAAAAATCGTCAGCAAGAAACCGACAGATGCGCCGAAGCTGGAGGCAAAAAAGCCCTCAGCCAAGCCGACTCAACCAAAAAACAAAACCGGAAATTCCTAATTTAAAGCCGCCGAGGTAAAACCTCGGCGGCGCTGTTTTTTTGTTAATTCAAGCATATTACGGGGGTAATTCAATTATAAAGGGGTTATATTCCGCTATTTCAAAAAATGTAAAAATTGCATTATTCGGGGAATATATAGGGGGTAATTTAATTTCAGAGGGTTAAAACCGCTATTTTAAAAAATGCAAAAATATGCGTTATTTGCGGCATATATGGGGGTTAATTGAGTTTTTTCTGCTTTTATCTCCGTTACACAATTAGACAGAGCACGCCGAGGGCGGAACACAGTGTAGGTACTGCGATAATAAGCCCCATTTTAAGAAAACTCAAATAGCCGAACTTGTAGCCGTGCTCGCTTAAAATCGAGCTCCACATAATGCCCGCAAGCGCGCCGATTGGCGTAAAGAACGCACTGATATTCGAGCCTATAATCGTCGCATAAATTGCACCTGCACCGCTTGCCGACGAGCCTATTATCGAGGAGAACAGCACGCTCATAGGTATGTTGTTTATGATGTTCGCCGACAAAAACGAGGTTGCGCCGTATTTCAAAATTGCAAGGTCGCTTCCCAAAAGGTTTGCAATTTGCGCCGTTACGCCCTCCTCGGAGAGGATAACTATCATTGTGAACATCGATAAGAGAAAAGGCACAAGCTCGTAGGGTATGCGCTTAATACAGCCTGAAAGCTCCTTGGGCTTTCTTTTGCGGACAATTGCAATTACGCCGTTAAATATTATCAAGCTCCCCACTGCGCAGGCGGAGACCAGCCACATTTCCAAATTTATGTAAGAGCCTATTGCAAGCAAAACGGTACATACTCCGAGGTGCGCAATTCCCACCCATAAAAGCAGCTTATCCTCGATTGCGACCACTTCGGGCTCCCCGCTTATGGGTTCGCGCAGCTTTTTTCGGAACAGCAGAAAGAGCATCAAAAATGCAACCGCGCCCGCCGTCACGGTGGGTAGAATGCTTACTTTTATATAGCCTAAAAAGTCAATTCCGCTCGCCGTTGCAAGGTAGATGTTGGTGGGGTTGCCGATAATAAGCGCCATACTCCAGGTATTCGCCGCAACGAATTCGGCGGCAAGGAAGGGTATGGGGTTTATTTTTGCGTTCTTGGCAAAGTAGCAGATAAACGGTGTGAAAGACAAAATAATTATGTCATTGGAGGTAAACATCGTCAGCACGGACACCGTTATATACAGGTATATAAACAGCTTAATCTGACCCGATTTCGCCCGCTTTAATATCTGACTTGCAAGATAGCGAAAGAGTCCCAGCTCGTCCAAGAAAATGGACAGAACGGTCATCGAGATAAACAGTACGAGTATTTTCAAGGGGTTGATGGCGGTATTTGCCGTCATCGCCTGCCCGACTGCCGCAAGATGCTCGCTCTTTACGATTAAAAGCACTGTTGCGCCGAGCAGCGCAATTAGCCAATACGGACTGATATTAAGTTTTTTTATGCGCAGTTTCGGCAGGAAAAGTATGCTTGAAATCATCAGAACTACTGTCACCGCGCAGATAACTATAGCCGTAATCATAGGTAAAATTTATTTACAGAATAAACGGAGCGGGGTGCAAGTCACGCCGCTCCGAAATTTTTAGTATGCTTTGCCGTTTACGGTTACGTTGTTAAAGGTAACGTTTTCGGCATTTTTCATTTTTATATCCCCGTTTGCCGTCACGTGACAGTTGGTAAACGCTATATCCTTTACGGGGGAGGACTCCAACCCGTCTATTGAAAGGAAGCGGGCGGCGGAGTCGCAGGTAATATTCGAAATTTCAAACCCGCCGATAACGGGGATATCGTCGTCGTAGTACTTTGTAATGTTGTCGGCTATATCGAGCGCGCTCTTAATGTCGTAACCCATAGAAAAGGTAATGCAGTCGCCGCCTATTTCACACATCGTAATATTGTCTATTTTGATATTCTTTATATATCCGCCACGCCCCAATGCGCTCTTTACACGAATACCAATATCGGTAGTAAAAAAGCAACAGTCGTGAACGTACACGTTTTCAACGCCTCGGCTCATTTCGCTGCCTATAACGAACCCGCCGTGCCCGCGGTAAACTCTGCAGTTGTAAATTTCAACGTTTTTAGTGGGGGCAATTAGCTTTCTTGCCTCTCTGCCCTTGCCCGATTTCATGCAAATTGCGTCGTCGCCCACGTCGAAAACACAGTTTTTAATTACTACGTTCTCGCACGAGTCCACGTCGATGCCGTCGCTGTTCTGCGCCTCCTTGGAATTTTTCACGTAGCAGCCGTCCACCGTAACGTTTTTGCAATAGCGGGGGTGGATAGTCCAGTTGGGGGAGTTCGTAACGGTAACTCCGCGCAAAAGCACGTTCTCGCAGGAGGTAATGGAAATAAATACCGGTCTGTACCAGTCGTAAAAATCTGCCGCCTTTTCAAGTGCGTCGGGCAATTTTTCGTCCACGTTGTTTTTAAAACCGAGGTAAGCCGACTCGGTGGGGAACCACATCAGCCCGTCCTCAACCTCGGCAATGTACTTGGAAGTCTTCTTTTTGTTCCACTCCCAGGCGGGCATTTTCCAATCCTTTTTGGGGCGCCAAGCGTTGCCGTTGCCGTCAAAGGTTCCCTCGCCCGTAATCGCAATATTTTTTGCGTTGAGCGCGGTAATAGGGGATATTGTTCGGATAGCCCGTCTTCCCTCGTACTCGGTGTAGTGGAGGGGATATTTTTCCTTGCTTTTGGTAAAACGCACATACGCGCCCGCGTCCGCATTCAGGCAGACGTTGCTTTTGAGCTCAATGGGGGAAGTCAGCCAATAGCCCTGCGGAATTACTACCGTGCCGCCGCCCTCTTTCGAGCACAGGTCGATAGCTTTCTGAATATATTCCTGATTGTCAAACCCTATCTCGGACTTTGCTCCGAAATCGGTTATAATATACTGCTTGCCGTTGAACTTGGGTTCCATCATATTTCTCCTTAACGATATAAGCCGATATAGTGTAACATAATAAATGCTATTAGTCAATTGAAAGGATACGCGCGCTTTGCAAAACTTGTTTTTGTTGATTTTTGTATGCATATATGATATAATTTGCCTATAAACCGACCTGCGGAAAGTTTAATTATGAAAACACCCTTTATAAAGCCTGATTTTAATAATAACATCATAAATATCACGGCGGCTATTGCCGAATTTTTGGGCTGCCCAAATGATAAGCCCGTGCTTTCAACGCTTGCAAAAGAGCTGGAAAAAGGCTATAAAAACGTGGTATTTTTGATTTTGGACGGGCTTGGAATTAACCCCATAGACAAAAACCTGACGGACGAAAGCTTTCTCAAAAGAAATATAAAAAGGGTTTTAACTTCGGTATTCCCTTCTACCACAACGAACGCCACGACGACCTATTTGACAAATAAATACCCCATGGAGCACGGCTGGTTCGGGTGGAGTCTGTATTTCGAGGAGCTGAAAAGGGCGGTGGATATTTTCCCCGAGACGGATTCGTTCACCCGCGAGCCAATCGAAAAGGGATACGTGAAAAAGGTTTTGCCCGTCGAACCTTTCTATAAAAAGGCAAATTCCGATTATACAACAAGCGTTGTTGTACCCGATTTCTGGAACAACGACTATGAAAACAGATACGTTTGGAAAAACTTTGACGAAATGTTCGGGCATATCGAGGGTATTTGTCAAAATGCGGGTAAGCAGTTCATCTACGCCTATTGCGACGAGCCCGACCACACTATGCACGTCTACGGCGTAACTTCGGCGGAGGCGAAAAAAGTTATAAACGACCTCAATAACCGCATAGAAGAATTATATTCAAAACTGACAGACACGCTGTTCATTGTTACCGCCGACCACGGTCAGGTGGATATAGGCGGTTACATAGATATTTACGCCGACACGGAAATCACTTCTATGCTGGAGTGGCCGCAATTTCTTGAGGCGAGAGCGGCGGCGTTCAAGGTCAAAGAGGGCTACCACGAAAAGTTTATCGAAACGTTCAATAAAAAATACGGCGAGGACTTCGTACTTTACAGGACGAAAGATTTGGTTGAGGACAATTATTTCGGCGGAAATATAATAAACGACAATGCAAAGCTGCTCGGCGACTACATCGCCATAGGCAGGACCGATAAAGTAATGAGGTTGACGCCCTTTTCTCACGCCTACAAGGGACATCACACCTCGTTGACGGAAGAGATGGAAGTACCGCTTATTTTTATCGGTAGAACAGTATAACAGACGGAAAAACTATTGTAAATTGGGTTTGATAATGTTATAATAAATTTATGACATTCAAAAATAAATCGGTAAACTTGGAAAAGTTAATAGAGTTTGGTTTTGAGAGGATAGAGGGGCGGTACGTTTACTGCACGGAAATATTTGATAATCAGTTTAAAATGACGGTAAAAATTGATGAAAGCGGCGAGGTGGAAACCGAGCTTTTCGACTTGGAGACGGAAGAAATTTATACTCTGCATCTTGTCGCAGAGGCAAGCGGAGAGTTCGTCGGAAAGGTGCGCTCGGAGCACGATAGGGTACTTGAAGAAATTTGCGAAAAATGCTTTGAATCAAGCATATTAGGGGGGCAATTTACCAAAAAAGTCATAGAGTACGTGCAAAAAAGGTACGGTGACGAGCTTGAATTTCTGTGGGAAAGATATCCCGACGCGGCAATTATACGCCGAAAGGACAACAGAAAATGGTACGCGCTGTTTATGACGGTTTCAAAGAAAAAGCTCGGACTTGATGACGACGAGCCTGCCGAGATAATCGACCTGCGCTTTGATAAGGACGAGCTTCCCAAAATTGTGGACGGCAAGAGATATTTTTTCGGCTATCATATGAACAAAAAGCATTGGATAACGGTGCTCTTGGACGGTTCAGTGCCGATAGAAGAAATTTTAAATTACCTTGATAATAGCTACAAATTAGCTAAATAATTTATTATATATAATGCGCCCGCTCGTAAAGAGCGGGCGCTTATATTTTTAAACGTTGAAACAGCTGCCTCCGATAAATTCTCTTAAGAGGGAGTTGCAGGGGATTATGCTTTCGTCGTCGATTTGGCGGAAGTATTTTAAATTTTTAATGAGCCTGTTTGCAACGAGATACTGCGGGTCTGATGCAGTTATTTTTTGAAGGGCTTCCATCGCATGTTTTTTCAAGACGCACAGCTCGTATCCGAGGCTTGAATTGAACACGTAGTCGGCGTTTTCCTCATTGGGATATATCCATCGGAACTCGCCGTTTCTGACCGACCGCCACATATCAATCGTGGTTGCGGCGGGGCAGTTTCTGAACTTCATATCGCGCACTATCCGCCTTATAAGCCGTACGTTCGTGATGGACATGGGGGAGTGGTTATCGATATTCAGCTGTGCCTGCGGTGCAATATAAATTTTGAATTTTTGGTGTTTTGGAATTGATTTGGTCAGTCTTTCGTTTAAGGCGTGTATGCCCTCGATAATTATAGGTACATTGGGCTCAAGCCTTATCGTCTTGCCTGCCTCGCGCTTGCCCGTCTTGAAGTTGAAACGGGGGAGGGTGACTTCTTCACCGTTGATTAAGTCGAACAGGTCCTTGTTGAAAAGCTCGATATCAAGGCAGTTTACGTGTTCCAAATCAAGCTCCTCAAGGGGCTTGCCCTGAATTGCGCAAATTTTATCCTTTTCAAAATAGTAGTCGTCCATCGAAATGGTAACGGGGTTAATTCCGCGCGATAACAGCTCTATTCTCAACCTGTTGCAAAAAGTGGTCTTTCCGCTCGAGCTCGGACCCGCAATTGCAACCAGCCTTATGTCCTCGATATCGTTTTCAATCAAATCGCCAAGCTCGGCAAGCTGTTTGTTGTGGCGCGCCTCGCACATCTGCACGAATTCCAAAATTTCGCCACGGTCAATCTTGCGGTTAATGTCGTTTACTGTCTGAACTTTCGCCCTTTCAGCCCAATTGTACGCCTTTTGCAGAGTCTTGCCGTAGTTTGCCTCTTCCTCGAATTCGGGAATAGTCGCGTCAAGCTCGTGGCGGGGGTACTGAATTATAAAGCCGGGGCTGTAAGGGGTAATCGTGTAGTCGTGAATACAGCCCGTCGAAGGCACCATATAGTTGTGCAGGTAGTTGTAATATTCCCCGCACTTGTATAAATGAACGGTGTTTTCGGGGCGGTATTTTAAAATTTCAATCTTGTCGTCAAGGTGGAATTTCTTGTAAATTTCGGTCGCCTCTTCGATGGTTACGGTAACTCGCTGAATAGGCAAATCCTCGTCGATTATGCGCTTCACTTCCTTGGAAATAACTTCAACCGCCCTCGACATATTAAAGTTTTTTGTCATGGCATGACAGGATATCGAGCGCGAAATATTGTATGAAAATCTGATTTTTACTTCGGGATAAACTCTGTAAAATGCCATTGCTACTATGTAGCGGAGGCTCGCCTCGTAAGCCTTGCCCGCCTCGGCATGGTTTAAATTTAAAAGCTTTACGGTCATACCGTCGTTCTTTTCGGTGAGTACATAGTTAAGCTCTTTGACTTGCGCGCCCACTTTGCACACCACAAGGTTCTTTTTGTCTTTTTCGTCTACAAGTTCCAAAACCCGCGTCCCGTCTTTTACGGACAATTCTTTGTCGTTAAATTTTACCTTTATCATAGTTTTAACTCGCTTAAATTTTAGTTGAGTACTATATTATACATCAAAAACCCCCGATATGCAATACCTTTTGAAAATTTTTTTCTGTTTTTGTTAATTATAGTCATACAATAGCAAAAAAAGCGGATAGCGCATCGCGCTATCCGCTTAATGTTTTTTTGGAGTTTTATTATTCAGCAGCGGTTACGTCAACGTAAGAGCTCAAGTCGGAGGGAAGAGTAACAGTTCCGTCGTATTTGGAAACGCTTACGCCGTACTTTAACTTTGCAGAACCGGTCATTGCAGGTGCGAACTCGCCGAGCGCGCCAGCTTTTACGTTTGCGGTAGCTGCAACGTTAAGTGCGATGCCAAGTCCGCTGAACATACCTTCAGCATCAATCGAAATGTAAGCTTCGATTTCACAGGTGCTTACTTTGCCGTATTCAGCAACGAGTTCGGCAATGGTATCTGCGGTTGCGCCTTCAATGGGTACAAGGTCTGCAATGAGTGCGTATACGGATTCAAGACCTGCGTTGAGTTTAACGGTGTAGCCGTTGTCGGTGGAAACGGATACGGAAACGTTGTACTGCTCAAGCATAGCAAGAATAGTCGATACATACGAGGATACATCCATGCCGGGAACTTCTTCAACAGCATCGTCAGTCAACTTGATGCCCGTTTCGCCATAAGAGATATCGGGAACATCACTGCCCATACCGCCGGAGATCATCTCAAGGGGCACCTTAATTTTACCGCTTGCGGGAATACCTGCTTCCTCGGGGATAACACTTACAATCTTGGTGGGAATGCTTGCGTAGAGGTATTCGTTGTCAAGATAAGCTTTAGCGGTGTAGTCAAAGTCGGTAATAAGGCTCTTTATCGTGCTTGCCTGTTCGCCCATACTCTGGTAAATCATATCGGGAAGATTTACGTTGCCCTTAACGTTAGCGTCAACGGACGCAAGAATATCGAAGGGAAGAAGAGCCTCGGCATCGGTTGCAGCCGAAATTTTGACTTTGGACGAGGAATTTAAGGTAACGTTGCCGGACATGGTAATGTCGGTAGTCGTGTCGGGACCCGTCTGAACGTTGTGTCCGGTAATCGAAGCCTCAGCCTTTGCGGTGATGTCTGCTGCCAGACCGAACGACCAGTTTTCGGAAGTCATATCGCCAAATATCTTGGTTATGTCAAACTTTTGCTTAACTTCTTCAACAAATTCTTCCTTTTTAGCGGGGTCGGAGGTGTCAACCTCTTCATAATTTCCGGCAGGTGCAGAGGGCAACTTAACATTGTCTTCGTCGTTGGGGGTGATGTCGCAAGCTACAAGCGAAAAAGCACTCATAGCTAAAACGGCGCTTGCTACAATTGCAATAAATTTTTTCATCTTTTCTCCTTTTTGGGTTAATACCCAATTTTATTAAATAAATTGTATTACTAATTATAAAAATTGTCAACAAATTAAATATTTTTTTATACAAATGTCGAAAAATATGGTCAAAGTTAACAAAAACTGTAAATTTGTGAAAAAAATTATTGTACACTTTTCTTATAATTCAATCCCCTCGGCAGGCCTGATCCGCCGAGGGAATATTATAAAAAAATTTTGTAACATTTTGTCGTTTTATTTCGTCATAACTAATATAGCAATTTTTAGCGTAGATTTTAAAATCCCTGAAAAACTCAAAATCGTAATATAGTAAATATCCACCCGCTTGGCGGGTGGATATTTAATGTTTAACTGTTTTACGCTCGTTCTGCAAGGTATTTAATTCTGTTTCGACTCCGATACTTCTTAAAAACTCTACGTCTTTTTCGGTTAGTAAAGCTGCTCTGTCTTCGGCGGCTACTTGGGTGAGCTTTTTGTCAACCTTTCTTGTGGATAGCCAATAGTAGGGGAAAGAAATGTAATACCGAAGTGTTAGAAAAAAGTCTTTGATTTTTTGTTTCAAAATGAGTGCTCCTCGTCAGTTGAAATTTTATTAAAGCTTACACAAGTCAATCAACTCGATAACGGTATCGGTTTTTATTGCATAGTTTATTGTGTACCACGTCCCGCCTTTTTCTATGCCGTTAAATACGGCAATTACAAGCTCGCTTTTATCTACCATATAACGGTTACGTTTCAACATGCATTCGGAAGTGTACTGCTTTGATATAATATTTATTATATTTGCATTATTTAAAATATATTCGTAGCGTATTTTGTCGGTATCTTTCCACTTCAAAGTCTGATTTAGGCAGGGAATAGCGCACTCAAACGTGATGGGGTATTTATTTTTTAGTTTCAATACGGTTTCGGCAAAATCCAAATCAACACCTATCGCCATACCCGAAATAAAGTGTGTTATGCCGTATTCGGTAATAGCAAGCTCTGTTTTTTCTTTAAGCGCCTGCAAATAGGCGTTATGCTTTTTAGTATCAATTCCGTACTGAAACGGAAAACCTTTCGGGCGATGCCCCGTACAACAACAAGTTTTTGACATAATTCGTTTCCTTGATAATGTAATTCTTCATTTTAATTGAAAAAACTAATAATTATTATAATTGCTGTTTGGCTTTTGTGCAAGTATAATAAGCAAATAATAGCATAAAATTCTTATAGGGTTGTAGTTTAGCTTTAATGCAACTAAATGTTGGTGGGAAATTATGTCTATTTCAAATGCTTTTCAAAATAAAATAACTGAATTAATTGAAGATTGCAAAGTTAATAAATCTGAATTACCACATTTAATCGGCGTTGATTATCGCTCTATTTCTAACGCTTTAAATTACGGTATTATTCCAACACCAAGAATTTTAATTCGCATAGCAGATTATTTTAACGTATCTATAAAATATTTGCTTGGAACTTCTGATGACGAATATTTTAATAAATCAAAAGTGAAAAGCGATTTTAAAACACGTTTTGATTTTTTGTGTAAGGAAAAGAAAATTACTTGTTATAAAGTTAGTAAAGATTTACATTTTGACCAAAGTTATATTACACGTTGGTTTAATAAGAATTATTTGCCGTCATTAGAACTTTTGGACTTAATATGCGATTATTTCAAAGTTTCAGTAGATTATTTGCTCGGTAGAACTGACGATAGATAAAAATAAAAGGCAGGAAGTGTTAAACTTCCTGCTTTTTTTGATTATAAGAAAAGAACGCAAGTCGGGGTGTTCGACTTACGTTCGGAATAGTGCACCTTCAGGGAATCTGCCGTTTTCCGCAAGCGGAAGCCTTCGGCAGAGCTTCGTCGCTAACGCTCCTCGCGCGAATTGCGGGTTCGAGAGTGGCGGAAGGCGCGCCAAAAAAATAAAACCTAACCCATACACGGGTTAGGTTTTATTTGGTGCACCTTCAGGGACTCGAACCCTGGGCCCACTGATTAAGAGTCAGTTGCTCTACCA
>JAFLVP010000030.1 GCA_022508265.1 Clostridiales bacterium | reverse complement strand
CTAACTCATTTACGGGTAGTAAACTCGTGTCGGAAAGCCTCGTGCGCCTTGAACTGCTTGTTTCTGAGTCAAGGGAGTAATCAAAATAAAGCTATGAAATTAAACGAAAACTATTCCGAACTTTTTGAAAACTACCTCTTTGCCGATGTTTCGGACAGTGCGGCAAAGTATCAGAAAGCCCACCCCGACAAAAAAATTCTCCGCCTCGGCATCGGTGATGTCACTCTTCCTCTTGCCGACGAAGTAATAAAGGCAATGCACCTTGCCGTGGACGATATGTCCAAAAAAGAGTCCTTTAAAGGCTACGGCCCGTACGAGGGGTACGATTTTTTAAGGGAGAGCATTAAAAACTACTACAAAACCTTCGGCGTTCAGCTTAACATAAACGATATTTTCGTTTCGGACGGTGCGAAGTCCGACCTCGGAAATATCCTTGATATATTCTCAAAGGACAACGCGGTACTTGTTCCCGACCCCGTCTATCCCGTGTACGCGGATACAAATATAATGGCGGGAAGAAAGATTATTTTTGCAAGCGCCAACGAGAAAAACGGCTTTTTGCCAATGCCCGAAAAGGGGGTAAAGGCAGATATAATCTACATATGCTCGCCCAACAACCCCACGGGCGCGGCATATTCCAAGGAACAGCTCAAAGAGTGGGTCGACTATGCAAACAGTCAGGACAGTATAATTTTATACGACGCAGCTTACGAGTGTTTTGTAAAGGATAGCAGCCTTGCACGCTCTATATTTGAGATAGAGGGTGCAAAGAGCTGTGCGATAGAGTTCTGTTCGTTTTCCAAAATTGCGGGCTTTACGGGCACGCGCTGCGGCTATACGGTAATTCCCGAGGAACTTGAAAAAGAGGGAATTTCCCTGAATAAAATGTGGTTGAGAAGGCAGTCAACCAAGTTCAACGGCGTTCCCTATATCGTTCAAAGGGGCGCGGAGGCGGTCTTTTCGGAGCGCGGTATGGCGCAGATACAGCAAAATCTCGACTATTATAGGGAAAACGCCGAAATTATTGCCGAGTGTTTAGACGAGCTGAATATTTGGTACACCGGCGGCAAAAATTCCCCCTATATCTGGCTCAAATGCCCCAATGGTATGGGCAGTTGGGAGTTTTTCGACTTTCTTTTAAACGGTGCGCAGGTTGTGGGCACTCCCGGCGAGGGCTTCGGCGAAAACGGAAAGGGCTTTTTCCGCTTGACTGCATTCGGCAGCAGAGAAGTAACCCAAGAGGCGGTTTTGCGAATAAAAACGCTATTAAATAATTCAAACTAACGATAAAGCTCTAATTTAACGGAGAAGGTATGCAAAACAATTTAGAACGCGGAGCAGGCATACTCTGCCACATTTCGTCGCTCCCCAATAAATACGGTATAGGTACGCTCGGAAAAGAGGCGTACGGGTTTGCCGATTTCTTAAAGAGCGCGCACGTAAAGTATTGGCAGGTTCTGCCTCTTGCGCATACGGGCTTTGGCGACAGTCCTTATTCTTCCGTTGCTTGCAACTCGGGCAATCCCTTATTTATAGATTTAGAAAGCCTTCGCGACGAGGGACTTCTCGACGACGAGGAGTTAAAGGCATGCGAGCTTCCCGATGGGGACGTCAATTACGAGGCGGTTATAAATTCGAAAATTCCCGCTTTAAGGCTTGCATATGCGCGGTTCAATATCCGCGACAGCGAGTTCGTTAAATTCGTCGAGAGCGGAGAATTTGAAGACTATGCAATGTTTATGTCCCTCAAATCGCGCTATTCGGGCTCTTTCGACACCTTTCCCGACCCCTATAAATATCTTGAAAACCTTGCTTTAAAGGAGTTTAAAAGAAACGAATACAAGAGCGAATACTGTTTTTGGATTTTTGTACAGTTTGTATTCAAAAAGCAGTGGCTCAAATTAAAAGAATACGTCAACTCGCTCGGAATAAAGCTGATAGGAGACATTCCTTTATACGTTGCGTACGACAGTGCCGACGTGTGGGCAAGACCCGAGCTTTTTATGCTTGACGAGGACTTAAAGCCCGTAAAAGTTGCGGGCGTCCCCCCAGATTACTTTTCAAAGACGGGTCAGCTGTGGGGGAATCCCCTCTACAATTGGGAGGTAATGAAGGAAACCGACTACGAGTGGTGGACAAGCAGAATGGCGCACTGCGCTACAATGTACGACGTGGTAAGAATAGACCATTTCAGGGGATTTGACAGATACTGGGCTATCCCCGCGGACAGTCAAACGGCGGAGACGGGCGCGTGGGAGGACGGTCCCAAGGCAAAATTTTTCCAAAGAATTTTAAGTAAAATAGGTAATTTCCCGATAATTGCAGAGGATTTGGGAATTATAGACTCGGGCGTAGTGCAACTGCTTGAACAAACGGGCTTTCCCGGAATGAAGGTTCTTTTATTCGCCTTCGACGGCAGTAAAAGCAATCCCTATCTTCCCAAAAACATATCTCAAAATTCGGTGGCGTACACGGGCACGCACGACAACGCAACGGCGCTCGGGTTTTTAAATGATATGTCGGACGAGCAGTTTGCTTCCTTTAAAAAGCGACTTCGCGACGTAATGAACGATGAGAAAATACTTTGTCCGTTCTCTACGAGGGAGGAGGCGGCGCGCGCCCTCTGCATGGTGACGCTCGCCTGTCCCGCTAACCTTGCAATTCTGCCCGTACAGGACTTATTGGGCTTGGATAACAGCGCAAGAATGAACTTCCCTTCGGTTGCAGAGGGCAATTGGAAGTTCCGCCTTGACAAAATTCCGTCAAGATACTTTGCCTCGGTAATGCGAAAAGCCGTAAAAGAATACAAAAGATAAATATAGAGGTACAAAAGATAAAACGCGCCTCCCGCATTGTTGCGGGTGGCGCGTTGTTTTGTCGTTTAATTATCAAAAAGTCTTGTGCAGACTACGGTCATATCGTCGGTGGCGGTGTGGTTTGTTCTATCCATCGCGGCGGCAAGAATTTTGTCGGCTAAACTTTGCGGGTTCAATGGGTTCAATTCCTGCAAAAACTCGTACAAATCGGAGGCGGAGGGAAACGCGGAGGTAATTCCGTCGCTCATAAACACGATAATATCCCCGCTTTTGACCTTTTCGGTGCAGACGGTGGGGTGCAGATTTTCCAAAATTCCCAAGGGGAGGGAGGCGCTTTCGATTACCTTGATTTCGCCCTCGCGGACAATCACGCCCGCAGGCGAGCCTATTTTAACGAAGTCTGCCCTGCCCGTGTTCAAATCGACGCCCACTATATCTATGCAGGTAAACCGCTCGTCGCGGTTGAAAGATAGAAGTTTATTTATGGTTTTAAGCACCGTGTCGCGGGGAATTTCGGCGCGGTAGAAAGCTTCAATCAGCGAAATTGCCGACTCGGATACCTTTCGCGCGTACTCGCCGCTGCCCATACCGTCGGAAAGCGCCATTAAAAAGGTGTGGTCGTTTATGCGGATTACGGAGTGCGTGTCGCCCGAAACCTTTTCTCCGTTCTTTATTGCGTACGCCACCCCGAACGCGGCGTCCATCTTGGGCGGTGCGCCAAGAATAAGACAGCATTTTTCCCCGCCGTAGAGTATTTTATCCTTTAAGACAAACCTTTTTTGCAGGGTCTTGGAAACTATCCCGCACAACTTATCGATATCCGTCTTTCCCGTAACTACGCACAGAATTTCATTTGCGTCAAAGCCTATACAAATTTCGGGGCAGGCAATCCCGCCAGAGGCAAGCGCCTTTTGAACGCTTTCGGCAACACCCGCAAACACCTTCGTGCGGTTTAGCTCAACGGCACAGCTCTTCATAACCTCGGCAACGCCGTGCGCCTGCTCGGCAAGCAGCTTTCTGCCCGAACGCGCGTTCTCGGTCTCGGTCATAAGGCGTCGGTATTCTATGAGTACGGCGTTCAGGCAATTTAAAATTTCGGTAGGGCGGTAGCAGTTCAAAGTCATTTCGGAGGGCAAATCTATGAGAGAAACTCTTCCCTTCATACAGCCCGCGTCTATCAGCTTTTTAAAGCCCGTGTACACGCTCGAAAGCTCGCACCGCTTGCGCCTGTCACAATTCGAACAGCACTTTTCCTTTATCTCCTGCAAAATTCTTATTCTTGCAGCGCCGTCGCTAACTTCCTCGTCGAGAGCTAAAAAAGCGCACTCGATTTCTCGGAAAACCTCGGATATTCTGTATAATTGCTCGCTCGTGTTGCGCTGCGAGCGTGCAACCGCCGTGTCGGTTAAAACGTCCTTTACAAGCAGCCGCATTTTGATGTTTTCGTAAGTTTTGGGCTTTTGCAGAGAGGGCAAAAAACAGGCGGCAAACAATAAAATTGCGTACAATGCAACGAGGGGCACGGCGCAGTCAAAACAGTCCTTAAAATACATATAAAGCGCAAAAAAAACTCCGCACACCCCGCCCGCAGCAAATCTTCCCGCCCCCGAAAAGAGGAGTGCGGCAACGCAAATTATAAGGTAAGCCGTAAGATACGCGGGGTTCAAGGTTACTGCAGATGGGGGGATGGCAAGGGTTAAGGCAACTATCAAGGCGGCAGGCGAACGGCATACTCTTACGGCAATTACAGTAACAAACGCGCTGAAAATGAGATAAAACGCCTCGCCTAAAAGTGAATACAGCCCCGCCCCGCACACCGCGTACACGAGGCAGAGGCAGATAAGCTCGTCCTCCTTAAGCCGGCACCGCCAAACTCTGTACATAAGAGAATACACGCTTTTAAAGCAGAAAAAGGTAAACGCAATAGTAATTAAAGAGGCGATTGCCCGCACGAGATAGGGGTTCAGCGTTAAATCGTTCATATTAAAGCAGTCTGAAAACACCGTATAGGGCGCAAGTGCAATAATGAGATAAAAAAGTGCCTCAAGCTTGATTTTTCTGCCCGAACGGCGGTATAAAAAGACAACGAGCGATAAAAACAGGGCTTGAAAAACCGCAATCCCCGAAAAAAGAAAATTCAGATTTATAACGGAGGAGAGCACGAAGAGTACAGCCGTTGCAATAATATTCGTCCCGCACACAAGCATAGCAAAAAAAATGCCTAAGGCAAGCGGAACCCCCTTTACCGCATATCCTGCAAACAGCATACATATCGCACAGCCTATATAAAATAAAAGGCTCTTCAAATTTATCCTTATACGCATACGGGTATTATATAGTAAGGAATAATGCTAAATTTGTCTTTGTGTGAAGTAATTTGTGAAAATATATCCTATTTCCAAAAAATAGGCACCGCAAATTAAGGTTTTTCTATTGCACTTAAGGCTAATTTGTGATATAATTTACAACAGATTTTATTAAAGATTGTGGCTGTTGCGTATGTTTAAAGCTCTGTTTTTAAAACTTAAAGAATCCTTGATATCCGTTTTGCCGGTGGCGGCTATAGTTCTTATTTTATCCTTTACACCCCTTTTGGAGCTTTCCGTAACCGAGACTGTGGCGTTTGCCGTGTGCGCGGTATTTCTTATTTTGGGAATAGGACTTTTCAACCTCGGCGCGGACCTTGCCATGACCCCAATGGGCGAACACGTCGGCTCGGGTCTTACCAAGTCCAAAAAGATATTGGTTTTAATTTCGGTATGCTTTGTAATGGGCGTACTCATAACGGTTGCCGAACCCGACCTCTCGGTGCTTGCAGGTCAGGTTAAAGCTGTTATGAACGACACGGTGCTCATTATATCGGTTGGCGTAGGCGTGGGCATTTTCCTCGTGCTTGCAATCTTGAAAATAATTTTCAAAAAGAGCCTTTCGCTTCTTTTGATGTTCTTCTATATGATGCTCTTTGCAATCGGCGCACTGCTTATTCAGAGCGGGAACGGGCATTTTCTTGCCCTTTCGTTCGACTCGGGCGGCGTAACTACCGGTCCCATAACCGTGCCCTTTATAATGGCGCTCGGTGTTGGTATTGCAACGACTATCGGCGGTAGGGACGCAAACGAAAACAGCTTCGGTCTAATCGCCATGTGCTCGGTAGGTCCCATGATTGCCGTTATGATTTTATGTTTGACGGCGGGCAGCGGAGAAATGAGCGGTCTCGGCGTATACAAAGACGTACAGCAAAGTCTTGACGAATTCGGCGTTATTCTCTTTGAAGAAACTGCAAACGTAGCCAAGGCATTGGGGCTTGTGGTTGCATTCTTCTTTATACTGCAATTTATTGCATTAAAGCTTCCAAAGCGCAAAATCATTCAGATTATTATAGGAATTGCATATACCTTCTTCGGCTTGGTAATATTCCTTGTAGCCGTCAAAATAGGTTTTGTGCCCATAGGCTTTAAAATAGGTCAGCAGATGGGCGAAAATAAAGTAGTTTTAACTATATTCGCGTTTATTCTCGGTATGGTGGTAGTCCTCGCCGAGCCTGCCGTACACGTTTTAAATAAGCAGGTAGAGGAAGTCACGGGCGGCGGCGTCAAAAAGATAGAAATGCTCGTTGCACTCTCGCTTGCAGTCGGCGTATCGATAGGACTTTCGGTAATCAGAATGATTTTCGGGTTCTCGATACTCTATTATCTCATCCCCGGCTATTTGATTTCTTTGGGGCTTGCGTTCTTCGTACCCAAAATATACACTGCAATCGCATTCGACTCGGGCGGCGTTGCAAGCGGACCATTGACTTCGAGTTTTATTCTGCCCCTTGTAATCGGCGCATGCATCACGATAAGCGGTGTAGACAGTATCTTAACCGACGCCTTCGGTGTGGTGGCAATGGTTGCAATGACCCCTTTGATAACTATACAGGCGCTCGGCTTTAAGGCAGTCACGTCGAGGAAGCTGCGCGCAAGAATTACGATGCGCCGCATACTTTCTGCCGACGACGAGCAGATTATCTATTTTAATTGAGGTGGAAAATGTCTGAAAAACGTACTAAAAGAGTTGCAGTAAAAAAGACGGCACCCAATACGAAGGAAGCAAATTCAAACACCGTCACGTCCAACCGCCTTAAGCTTTTAATTACGATAGTAAACAGAAGTAAGGCCGACTTTTACACCGACCTCATACAGTCATACGCCGTAAATATGCAAATGGTTTTAATGGCGCGTGGCACGGCAAACGCGAAGATGTTGAATCTTTTGGGTCTTGCCGACAATGAAAAGGCGGTAATACTCAGCGTAATTCAAGAGAGTCAGGCTGAAAAGGCACTTTTAAAAATCGATGAAAAGTTCCGAACTATTAAGGACGGCAAGGGCGTTGCGTTTACAATTCCCTTAACGAGCGTAATAGGCGCGCTTATCTACGGATTTTTGAGCGACAACATAATGATGGTTAAATGATGGTCAAGGAGAACTGAAAATGAGCGATATTAAATACGAATTAGTATTATGTATAGTCAACACGGGCTTTTCCGACGTCGTAATGGATGCGGCAAGGGACGTAGGTGCGCGGGGCGGCACCATAATTCACGCAAGAGGCACTGCCAATAAAGTTGCGGAGCAGGTTTTCAATATCACAATTCAACCCGATAAGGAAATCGTAATGATTCTCGTTCCCGCAGATATAAAGGACAACGTCCTTCACGCAATTTATAAGATGGCGGGCTTAAAATCGGAGGGTCAGGGCATAGCCTTCTCGCTTGCGGTAGACGCCGCAGTCGGGCTTTCGGGCAACGCGCCTATGCCTAACGCTGCTGAAAAGAAGGAACCCCCCAAAGAGGAAAATAAAAAATAATCAAACAAAAAAGGAGGCTCAAGCCTCCTTTTTTAATATGAAAACGTTATTTATTGGTTGCAAGCCAAACCATAAGCACGGTAATATCCGCGGGGTTCACGCCCGAAATTCTCGCCGCCTGCCCAAGTGTCACGGGCTGTACGCGCTGTAACTTTTCGCGCGCTTCAAGCCGAAGCCCCGAAATTTTCTGATAATCCAAACCCAAGGGCAGTTTCTTTTCTTCAAGCTTTTTCGCCCGCTCAATCTGCGCACGGCTCTTACTTAAATAGCCCTCGTACTTAATATCGCACTCGCAGGTTTTCAGCATATGCTTATTTTCGTCCTGCAAAATATCAAAATGCGTGCGGATATCGTCGAGCTTTGCGCCCCGTCTTATAAAATCGGAGTATGTTGCGCCCTGATATGACCCGCATATTCCGTACTTTTCAAGAAATTCCTTTGCCGTATTTTGGTCGGCTCTGCCGTTCAATACGCCCATAATGCGTTCGTAGGCAACTTGTCTTTCATTGAACGCCTTTTTTCTATCATCAGTAAATAGGGGAGTGTCAGCAATTTTGGGTGTCAGGCGGAAGTCCGCCGTGTCCTGCCTTAAAGCTATTGCGTATTCCGCGCGGGAGGTCATCATTCTGTACGGCTCCTCGGTGCCCTTGGTTACGAGGTCGTCTATGAGTACGCCTATATACGCCTCGTCCCTGCCGAGAATAAGGGGGGCTTTATTAAGAATTTTAAACGAAGCGTTAATACCCGCAATAAGCCCCTGCGCCGCAGCCTCCTCGTAGCCCGAAGTGCCGTTAATCTGCCCTGCCGTGTAAAGCCCTTCAACCTTCTTGAATTCAAGGGTAGGAAGAATATCAAGAGTATCTATGCAGTCGTACTCGATAGCATAGGCGTAGCGCATAATGTGGCAGTTTTCAAGCCCCGGAACCGAGCGGTACATCTCCTTTTGAATATCGTGAGGCATAGATGACGACATACCCTGCACGTAAATTTCGTTCGTGTCCGCGCCCTCGGGTTCGAGGAAAAGCTGATGTCTGTCCTTGTCGGCAAAGCGTACAACCTTAGTCTCGATAGAGGGACAGTAGCGGGGACCCGAGGACTTGATTTCGCCGTTATACAGTGGCGAACGGTCCAAATTTGATAAAATAATTTCGTGTGTTTTGGCGTTTGTGTAGGTTATATAGCACTCGCGCAGGTTCTCTTTATCGCCTTTTGAAAGGAAAGAAAAGGAGGGAACGCCGCTCTCGCCGACCTGATTTATACAGCTTTCAAAGTCAATCGTGTGCCCGTCGAGACGAGCGGGAGTGCCCGTCTTGAACCTGCGTATATTAAAGCCCAAATCAATGAGATTTTCAGTAAGTTTGGTTGCGGGAGCAAATCCGCTCGGGCCGCTCTTTTGGCGGTGGTTGCCCGTCACGGTCTCGGCGTTCAGATATACGCCCGTAGCAAGAATAACTGCCTTTGCCTCAAAAATTCCGCCGTAGGTAGTCTTGACACCGCAAACCTTGTTATCTTTTACTAAAATTTCGGAAGCTTCGCCCTGAATAATGCGCAAATTTTCCGTATTTTCAAGTGTGCGCTTCATCTCGCGGTGGTAGGCGTTCTTGTCGCACTGGCAGCGTAGTGACTGAACGGCTTCGCCCTTGCCCTCGTTCAGAATTCGTATTTGCAGGCAGGTCTTATCTGCATTTACCGCCATTTCGCCGCCGAGAGCGTCAATCTCGCGCACAATCTGACCCTTTGCAGTACCTCCGATAGAGGGATTGCACGCCATAAAAGCTATGCTGTCCAAATTCAGCGTCAGCATAGCCGTATTCAGTCCGAGCCGTGCCGAGGCGAGCGCCGCTTCACAGCCCGCGTGCCCCGCACCGACTACAACTATATCAAATTGTCCCTCTGTAAATTCAACCATACTTATTATTGGTTCACAAAAATTAAAAGCTATAATTATATTAAATTTTGTGAATTTGTTTAAAATATTTAACGGCGGGAGGAAAAACCACGCTTTTTCCTCCCGCACCCAATTTGCGAACCTGTTCGGCTTACTGGAAGTGAATGCCCGCAACTTTATTATCGTTTGCCATAAATGGTTGCGGGCAGAGAAACATAGTTTCTCAAATTCACGAAAAATAACTTGCGCAGAATAGCAAGGAATTTTTGTGAGCAAAAATTTTATTTTTTAAGAATGATATTCTTTATATCGTCAACGTCCTTTGCAATCTTATCGTTGACGCGGCACATATCTTCAACCTTGTCACGCGAATACAAAATTGTCGTGTGGTCTCTGCCGCCCAGCTCTTTTCCGATTGACACGAGGGGGAGGGAGAGTAGCTCGCACATAAGATAACAGCAAATCTGTCTGGGGCGGGTGACTTCTTTTTTCTTGCTCTTGCCAATTAAATCCTTTTTGGAAATGTGGAAGTATGAAGTAACCGCCGAAATTACAGCCTCTGCATTGATATTTTCGTTTCCGTTCTCCGAAACCGCCTCCGAAAGCGCGCTCCTTGCAAGCGCAACCGAGATGGGCTCCTCGTGCAGTTTAGAGGCAAAAATTACCTTCGTCAGCCTGCCTTCAAGCGTTCTCACGTCGTCGCCCGAGTCCTGTGCGAGAAAGATTAAGACCTCTTCGGGTACTATGCACTTCTTTTCGAATGCTTTGCGCTTTAAAATTGCAATCTTGGTCTCATAGTTGGGGGGGAGAATATCCAACACCAATCCGCCCGCAAACCTCGTCCTCAACCTCTCTTCGAGGGTTGACAAGTTCTTGGGTGGCTGGTCTGAAGAAATTACTACCTGCTTGCCCTTTGATACAAGCTCGTTAAAGGTGTGGAAAAACTCTTCCTGAACGGCTTTTTTGTGCTCAATAAACTGAATATCGTCGATAATCAGAATGTCCGCACTGCGGTAGTGCTGTCTTAGCTTAATACTTCTGTCGCGCGCGTCGGGACCTCTGCCCGTGAACATAGTATCGATGATTTCGTTTACAAACTGCTCGCAGGTAACGTAAATAACTTTAAGCTCGGGTCTGTCATTAACAACTTTATTGGCAATTGCCTGCAACAGGTGGGTCTTTCCAAGACCCGTTCCTCCGTAAATAAAGAGGGGGTTGTACGTGCCTGCGGGGTCATCCGCAACCGAATGAGCCGCCTTGTAAACGTACTCGTTGCTCTTGCCGACAACAAAGCTTTCAAATGTGTATTTTTTGTCGATATTGTCGGGGGTAAAGTATTCCTCGGTGGGCGCGTTGAACGCATACCCGTCGCTTCCCTCAACCTTAAGGCGGAAATCGGTCAAGCCTACGTCGGCTTTGATGATAGCTTCGCGCATTTTATCGGCAAGAGTGCCGGTAATGTATTTTGCAAAGCTCTCCGTGGGCGTTTCGAACACGATAAATCTGCCGTCTACTTCAACGGGCTTAAGCTTTTCTATATACGTTATGTAGTTGATGTGCGAAATAAGCTCGCGCATTTTTTCTTTTATTGGTTCGTAGATAAAATCTAAATTTCCCTTTTCTGCCATAACGCCTGAATTTCCTTTGAATTTTATAAATTTTTTGGTATAATGAAGTAGAAAGTGATAGAAAAGCCCAAAAATAAAAAAGTCTGCTTCTATTATACTATAAAAAGAGTGTAAAATAAAGTATTTTGACCGAAAAATGCATATAAAAAAATTAAATTTGAAAAATTTCAGAAATTATGCGGACGAAAGCATAGAATTCGACGACGGGTTAAACGTTCTGTTCGGCAAAAACGCGCAGGGCAAGACCAACTGCGCCGAGGCTGTGTTCTATCTCTGCACGGGAATTTCGCCGAGATGCAAGCGGGATAAACAGCTTATCCGCACGGGCTGCGACACGGCGGAAATTTCCTGTGACGCCTCGGGCAGGTACGGAAATATGCAAATTTCGGCAAAAATTACCGAAAGCGGGCGGGAATTTAAGCTAAACGGCAACAAAATTACAAGAAGTGCCGATATTTTGGGCAACCTGTTCGGCGTATTTTTCTCCCCGCGCGAGCTTCGATTGATTCAGGACGGACCCGACGAGAGACGCAGATTTTTAAACGTTTCAATATCCCAGCTTTCAAAACCCTACTATACGGCGCTTTCCCGCTATAACCGCATACTCGAACAGCGCAACAATCTTTTAAAGGAGCGCGATACCTCCGTAATTTTCGATTCTCTCCCCGTATGGGATAAGGAGCTGTGCAAGTACGCGGCAATCGTGTGCGAAAAGCGTGCAGAGTATATAGATATGCTTGCCCCTTTTGCAAAAGAGGCGCACGGCTATCTCACGGGTGGGGCGGAGACCCTCGAAATCAAGTCCGACAAAAAGTACAAGGGCAGTGCGGCAGAGATTGAGAAAAGACTGCTTGCAGAGCTGTCAAACGGCTACGAGCGGGATATAAGGCTGGGCTATACTTCCTGCGGACCTCACCGCGACGACATAGAAATAAATATTGACGGCACTGACGCTAAAACTTACGCCTCGCAGGGTCAGACGAGAACGGCGGCGCTGTCCGTCAAGCTTGCCGAGGTGGAAATTTTCAAACAGCGTTCGGGCGAATACCCCGTTTTAATTTTGGACGACGTCACGAGCGAACTCGATTTGCCCCGCCGCAAAAAGCTCATAGAGCGCACCGATGGGTTGCAGACAATTTTAACCTGCACCCACGCCGAGCGGATACTTGCGGGCAGAGATGCCAGAAAAATAAGAATAGAGGGAGGGGCGGTCAGAAGATGAGAGCGGATATGCATCTTCACACCTTTTACTCGGACGGCACCGTCTCCCCCGAGCGCGTGTTTGAAAAGGCGGCGCAGAGGGAACTCGGTTTTATCTGCATAACCGACCACGACTGTATGTGCCCGACGGAAAGACTTGAGAGGGCAAAAGGTCAATTGCCCGTCACATATGTGCCGTCTATCGAGGTTTCGGCGTATTGGCAGGAAGTAAAAATTCATATTCTCTGCTATAATCCCGACCTTGAAAATTCGGATTGGAAGAGCTTTTTAAAGGAGCTTAAAGAGGGCTCGTACAGACGCGCGGAGGTTGTTTTAAAAAAGCTCAAAAGCTTGGGTATAAACCTTTCTATGGAAGAAGTAGAGGCGGAAAAGCTTGTCAAAGGTATTCCCACACACTCGATGCACATCTCACGTGCGGGAGCTAAAAAGGGATATGCGGAGAATGAATTTAAGTTTTACACAAACTTTCTTATGTATGGCGCACCGGCCTTTTCAACGGAGTCAAGACCCTCGCCCGAGCGCACGGCAGAGATTGCGTTTGCCTCGGGTGCGGTCGTATCGCTTGCGCACCCCGGCAGAATAGATTTGGATAAAAATACCCTTAAAAAAGGCATAGTACGGCTCCAATCGTGCGGACTTAAAGGCATAGAAGGGGTGTATACTACGCATACTGATATTGAAACGGCATACTTTAAGGAGATAGCAAAAGAATTAAACCTCTTTATTACGGGCGGTTCGGATACTCACATTGAAAATGACGGAAGGCACGAGATAGGTTTACCGGAATTCCACCCCTCGAAAGAGCTTTTGCAAGCGTTGAAAATTTGTTGATAAAAACAGTTAAAAAACTTAATTACCCCCTATATATGCTCGCTTTAACGGCGGGCATACTCTTTTTTTGCGGGCTTTTTTGCGGTTTTACGGCCCTCTTGCCCAAGAATATCAAAGTCAACGGAATAGAGGTCGGCGGGCTTACAAGACAGCAGGCGGCAGGCATAATAAGGCAAAAATTTGAAGAAGAGCTCAAGCAAAAACAGCTTAAAATTTGCACAAAATCGGGGGAATATATATTTGGATATCCCGAAATAAACTACAAGGACGACCTGAAAACTTTACTTAAAAGCGTCAAAAAAGGAGGCAATTATACCGCAAATTACGAGTGCTATTTGTGCGGCTTAAATGAAATTGCCCCCGACATATGCCGCAACGAAAGCATTTTTACGGTTGAGCCGTACGCAGTTTTCAACAGGGAGGGTGCGCCCTTTACTTACTATGCGGGCAACGACGGAATTATAGCAAACGAGGCGCAGCTTAAAGAAGATATTAAAAATTCTCTGAACGGCAGTTTTGAAAACGTCACTTTGAAATACACCCACGTAAAGCGCACCAAAACGATTGAGGACGTTAAAAAAGATACTTCGCTTTTATCTGCATATACAACCTATTTCGACGGCGAAAACCTTACCCGCACGAGCAATATACGCCTTGCCGCCTCGTCATTAAACGGAAGTGTTTTAGATGGGGGAAGGGTACTCTCTTTCAACGGCACCGTCGGGGAAAGGGTAAAGGAAAGGGGGTATTTGCCCGCCAAAATTATAGTTGACGGCGAGTTTGTCGAAGGGGTAGGCGGCGGAGTCTGTCAGGTCAGCACTACGCTCTATAACGCCGCGCTTTTAGCGGGGCTGAACATAACTGAATACCATCCGCACTCGCTTGCGGTGGGCTACGTTCCGCCCTCGCGGGACGCCATGGTCAGTGGCAGCTCGTGCGATTTGAAGATAGAAAATCCCTCCCGCACCCCCGTATATATCAGGGCGCAGACGGGCAAAAATTTCGTAAGCTTCAAAATTTACGGCGCAAGCACGGGAACCGTGTACGAGCTCTCCTCCGAGGTCACGGGCAGTATTCCCGCAACTCAAGAATCAACCAAGCAAAGAGACAAGGCAAGGGCGGGCAAGGACGGAATTTTGAGCAACGGCTATCTGACTGTAAAAAAGGGTAACGAAACCAAAATTACCTTAATCCGACGGGACAGATATTCGCCCCAAAATGCGTTTATTTACGACGGCGAAGACGGGGAAAAGAACGATAGTCAAACTGCGGGGTAAAATAAATAACAACAAAATACTGTATATACCAAATTTTTTGTCTCAAATTATTGTGTTTTTCAAGCTTTTGTGCTATAATTTAAAAGATTGGAAAATTATATAAGTTTAGGAGAGTCGAACTCGCTAAGCCCTAAGGGTGTATATTTCGCGCTTTCCGCACGGCTCGCGCTTGAAATACGTCCGGTATTCCTGCGCGCAATCCGCACAAAAATCATCAAAATATACTTACTTAGGGTGC